>JACCVY010000086.1 GCA_013697915.1 Blastocatellia bacterium
ACCCCAGTCTTCATGCTAACGCCGCGCTTCGCGGGCTCGGTGCAAACTTTTCACCAACTTGTTCAGCGCCTCCTTTAGTCTGTGCCGTTTGTGAAACCACAGACTGAAGTCTGTGCTACTTGCAAACGAATACGCCTTCTGCCACCCCTTCCATTTCATTCATTTACTACCGCAAGATTATGATGGACAGTTCGTGACATCATGGTCTTAACACCCCTAATCATCGGTCACCGCGGCGCGTCCGCTGTTGCTCCGGAAAATACGCTGGCCGCTTTTTCGCGCGCGCTGGAAGACGGTGCCGATGGAGTCGAATTTGATGTTCGGCTTTCACGCGATCGGGTGCCCATAGTTATCCATGATGCGAGCCTCAAGCGCACTGCACAAATTAATCGGTTCGTCGGCGAGCTTGACGCATTGGAGTTGCAGCAGTGCGACGTAGGCAGTTGGTTCGGACCAGTCAAAGGTGAAAACAATGGATATGCGGAAACGGTCCCGACACTCAGGCAGGTTTTCGAGTTGTTCCGGCAGACCAATGCCCTGCTGTATCTGGAAATGAAATCAGACGAAGCAGATGCGACGGCCCTGGTGGCGGCAGTGGTTAACGAAATTCAGAATGCACAGATAGCGGGGCGGGTAGTAGTGTCAAGTTTCGATCTCCGCGCAGTTGCTATGGTGAAGGAGATCAATCCAGCGATGACGACCGCCGCGCTGTTTGAGCCAAAACTGTCCCATCCCCTTTCCACCATTCGCCGCCTCAAAATGATCGACCTTGCCCTCGAACAGCGCGCCAATGAGATCGCACTTCATCATTCGCTCTGTTCCGCGCGCGTTGTTCAAAAAGCCGAAGAGTTTGGTTTGCCTGTAGTTGTTTGGACAGTGGATGATGTGAATTGGATCAAACAAGGGCAGAGTTTAGGTCTAAAAGCTCTGATAACAAACAATCCGGCGGCGATGATTCGTTGCCGCGATGGGTAACGGACCCGAAGGGCCAAAGACCCCCCAGATGACAGCAAGGGTTCACATCTGTATCATTCGCAGGACCACAATTTAACAGGAGACCGAATAGATGGCAGTTCAAAAGGGCGCGCCGATTGTTGAGCCCAAAGGCAAATTGGGAGTGTTGCTGGTTGGCCTCGGCGCGGTAAGTACGACATTCATAGCCGGCGTTGAAGCGGTAAAAAAAGGCATTGGCCAACCTATTGGCAGTTTGACGCAGATGGGCACGGTTCGGCTTGGCAAGCGAACCGACAATCGCACTCCATTAATCAAGGACTTTGTGCCGTTGGCGCGACTTGAAGACCTGGTCTTCGGCGCGTGGGATATTTTTGAAGACTCGGCATATGAGGCGGCAATGCATGCCGGTGTGCTGGAGAAAGATTTACTTAAGCAGCTAAAGACACCTCTTCAAAGAATCAAGCCCATGAAGGCCGTCTTTGATCAGAATTATGTTAAGCGGCTAAGCGGCGTCAACGTTAAATCCGGCAAGAACAAGTTTGAATTAGCGAAACAACTGATCGCCGAGATAGCTGAGTGGAAGAAGAAGAATCGTTGCTCGCGCGTGGTAATGATTTGGGCAGCCTCGACTGAAATCTTTCTCAAACAGCATCCGGTTCACAAGACCCTCGAATCGTTTGAAAAAGCGATGCGCGAGAACCACAAGGCGATTGCCCCGTCGATGCTCTACGCCTACGCTGCTCTGAAATCCGGTATTCCGTTTGCGAATGGCGCTCCAAACTTAACCGTTGATATTCCGGCGCTGAGAGTGCTCGCCGAGGAAAAGGGTCTGGCAGTTTGCGGTAAGGATTTCAAAACCGGCCAGACGCTGATGAAGACCATCCTGGCGCCTGGCCTGAAGGCGAGAATGCTGGGACTCAACGGTTGGTATTCCACCAACATTCTCGGGAACCGCGACGGCGAAGTGCTCGACGATCCAGAATCGTTCAAGACGAAAGAAGAATCGAAGCTGTCGGTGCTGGAATACATTCTTCAGCCCGAGGTCTATCCTCAGCTCTACAAAGATTTTTCGCACGTAGTTCGAATTAACTACTATCCACCTCGCGGCGACAATAAGGAGGGCTGGGATAATATCGACATTTTCGGTTGGCTCGGTTATCCGATGCAGATCAAGATTGACTTCCTTTGCCGCGATTCGATTCTGGCTGCTCCTATTGTTTTGGATCTAGCGTTGTTTCTGGATCTTGCACAACGCGCCGGGATGAAAGGCGTCCAGGAATGGCTGTCTTTCTACTTTAAATCGCCGCAGACGGCTCCGGGCTTGTATCCCGAGCACGACATTTTTATTCAGCTCATGAAACTCAAAAACACGTTGCGTTATCTTCGTGGCGAAGACCTAATCACACACCTGGGACTCGAATACTACGACTAAGTTTAGGTTGTGACTCGGCACCAGCGTACCACCTCATAACTTCACGAAACGACCGTGGCCGCTCATGAGTCTTTTGGTCGTGGCCTGCGCTAAAACGTGCACGTCGGCGGTCGCAGTCCCTGACGGGGCCGTTGGCCAACAAATAATGGCAGCAATTTTCTGACATGAATTGTCACCGAAAAAATGCCGGAGTTCGCCGCAAGCATTCCTCACTTTCTTGATCCACACAATATTTTGTGATGACTTTTTCATCGGTGTCGTATATATAGCATCGGTCAATATTGGCGTTGCCAGGGTAAACGACTTTATTCCGGCAAACGCAGGTGGCGACCGGCGCATCAATTTGATTAGCGGATCGTTCCTTGCAATAGATGGAGTCGGCCAATGCGGCTGAACCAAAAAGGCGTTACGAGTAAGAGGTGGCGCTGCAAGGAGGACCAACATGATTTCCGAAATGGAACTAAACAAACTAGACGACACTATGGGCACAGTCTTCCTGGATCCTGAGCAGAAAAGTCCGCGCGCCCAGGAGTTCGAAGAGCAGCTTTCCGCTCGCATCGTGGGCCAGGAGCGCGCCGTTCGCCGCATGAGCGGCCTTTACCAGATATTTCTCGCCGGCATGAATCCGCCAAACCGGCCGATCGGCACGATGCTTTTTCTGGGCCCAACGGGCTCGGGAAAAACGCGCGTCATCGAAGCCGCTGCCGAAGTCTTATTTGCCGATTCGAACGCGATCTTAAAGATCGACTGCGCGGAATTTCAGCATTCGCATGAAATCGCGAAGCTGATCGGCTCGCCGCCGGGATACCTTGGCCACCGCGAGACTTCGCCAATGTTGACGCAGGAAAATCTCGACCGCATGCACACGGACGAGCTGAAGCTTTCGCTGATCTTGTTCGACGAAATCGAAAAGGCGTCTGACAGTCTGTGGCAATTGCTGTTGGGGATTCTCGATAAGGCAACATTGACGCTGGGCGACAACCGGCGTGTCGATTTCCGCAATTGCATGATTGTTCTGACTTCCAACCTCGGCGCTCGGGAAATGTCAGAATTGATTTCAGGCGGAATCGGTTTTGCCCCCGGCAAGGGCGCGAAGAATCCAAACGACACCGAAGTCGATCAAAAGATCTACCGCACGGCAGTGGAATCGGCGCGTCGTAAGTTCTCACCTGAATTCATGAATCGCATCGACAAGGTCGTCGTGTTCCGCTCGCTTAAGGAACACCACCTGCGACAGATTCTCGACCTCGAGTTACAGGCGGTGCAGGAACGTATCATGCAGTCAGCCGGAACCAAGTTTGTGTTTCAGTGTTCTGAGACTGCCAAAGATACGCTGTTAAAGGAAGGCCTGGACTTTAAGTACGGCGCCCGCCACTTGAAACGATCTGTAGAGCGCTTTCTGGTTTATCCGCTTTCGAACCTGGTAGCGACCGGACAAATCGGTCTGGGCGATCTCGTACATATAGACCTCGACGAGTACACCCATAAGCTGATCTTCTCGAAACGATCGGGCGGCGCGCTGATACATGAACTACCGGCGCCAAAGGAAGAACCCGAGGTTTTGGAATCGCTATCAGGCGGAGTAGGCTTGCCCATACCACAAGCGACAAAGGCCGCCAAGAAAGGGCAAAGCCGCAGCGAAAAGACTGAAAACTAAGTTGGAGTTTTCTGATGCGAAAAGCGCCGGTCACTTCATAGTGCCGGCGCTTTTGCTTTCATGCCTTTTGAAATCTAATTTCCGTTGGCCGGTTTTGGCTGGCGTTCAATTCTTTGAATCGCCCGACGCGCGGCTTCCGCAAGATAAGGATCTCGTGTCGTCTCGGCACTGCGCAAAGCTGGAATAGCAGCAGCATCCCCAATCATACCCAGCGCGCTTGCAGACTCTCGGCGCACGTCATCGGGCATTTTCTCATCCTGAAGCGCAGCCACCAGCGCAGGCAATCCGACGCGACTGCCGATCTGACCTAGCGAACGCGCCGCCGCGCGCAACAAAAACAAGTCCTTTTCTTTTTTGGACTTCTTGGTCGAGCGAGTCGCCACACCAAATCCAGGTGAAAGAGTTTCCGCGAGACTTAATGTTGCCGAGGCATCTTGCAATTCGCCAAGGGCGACCGCAGCCGCACCGCGTACGGAATCTTTTTTGTCCGATGTGAGTCTTTCGATAAGGGGCTGTACCGCAGCTTGGTTATGAGTCCTTCCCAGTGCAAACGCCACCTCGCGACGGACAAACTCATCCTTGTCGGCAAGCATCGGGATCAAGTATCCCGCAGTTTCACCTGGCGGCAGGGACGAAATGGCGGCGGCGCCGGTTGCTCTCACGATGGGCACAGGATCTTGGAGCGCCGGCAACGCCGCGCGGGATGCTATCGGATGATGCATTGAACCGAGGCGTGTAACGGCGTCACGGCGCTCCTCAGTTTCTGCCGAACCCAAACGTCTCGTTTGCTTCTCAATCTCAAGCTGCAGGGGCGTGAGCGAGCCTTGGGCAGTTTGCAACACGAAGGGATTCGAAACCTTAGCTGCTGAGGAGTTCTGGAGAGAATCAAATGCGACGAGAACCAGAGTCAGCGAAAAGGCAAGGTACGGTAGATTTTTCGACGATGATGTCATTTTTATCGGGCGCGTTGAGCGGCGCGGCTAAATCACAGACCGCAATTTCCAGTCGTTAATCAATGCGCGCGGTAACAGCCTGCATTGAATCTACAATAAGAACAGCAATGGGAGGATAAACCACCAGGTCCGGAATCAATAAGGCTGTCGAGGAGAAAAAGAGCATGTTCGATTGGACCACTTCCACGTTGTGCCGAAAGAGCATAGTCAGATCGCTAAAGAAATTCTGCGCATGCCAACCAACTAACAAACCGACGCCGATACTAACTGCGTAGCCGACCAGCAGAAATGTGTAAGCCGAAAATCGCGTGAACGGCTGCTCAGGTTTCTCGCTCTCCTGCATGATCGAGCCTCGGATCGTCTTTGGGCTGTAAGTGTAGTGCTCAAAGTATTCCTGCAAGCGAGTGAACAAATGCCACACCCCAATGACAAACAGCGTCAGGACAATAGCGCGACCGAGGAAACCAAACGTCTCCCACAAGTGCGGGCGAATCATCGCCACAAAAAACGTAGAGAGGAACAGAGACACGGTCGTGAACACAGCGCGCTGGCGTTCGCGAGTCTCGCGGCGGTCCCGCTCGAGAACCTCATTCACCACCCGGTCCCAACGCGCCTGGACAGTCAAATTTCGCGCGCGCCGAGCGTGGGGATTGTTTGAGTTCAGAATTGAATAGCCACTGTCGCGCTCGGCGCTGAGTTGCTCGTCGTAATAGGCGCGTTCCTGGCTGTCCATGAGCACGCGATATGCGCGTGACAGAAGTGCAAAATCGCGCGCGGCAGTTTCCGAGCCGGCGTTCAGGTCCGGATGTCGAAGTCGCGCAAGTTTGCGATATGCAGACTTCACGTCAGACTTTGACGCGGTTCGCCTGATGCCTAAAACTTTGTAGTAGTCAGTCACTGTAGTACTTGCCAATGCCTGCTAAGAGCGCAGAATCGGGTTGTTCCGCGGTCAAATTATAACACCATCCTGACTTATGTAATGGAAGTAGTAGCTTGGAAGGAGCTATTGAGATTGTGAGGGGCCAAAGGGGACAGCTCTTAATGCCTCGAGCGGCCATCGAGGGGGGCGAGGACGTTTTTCATTGTGAGTGGCTACGCCCCTTTGGCTTTGCCACTCCCTATTCAACTTCAGTGCCACGCCAAAAGGATGAAAGAATCCTAGTAAGCTCCAATATTCGCAAGAAAGTGAACCGTCGAAGTGTCGAAAAATGAAGACTGCGGTGTCTACCCTTGAGTACACCGGCGCTCAGGTCTTCGCCGTTTTCAAAGCCTCACGTTCGACAATTTTTATTAATGTCCGGACCGCGATACCAGTTGGTCCTTTTGACCTGAACGGCTTGGCTTCGTCACCCCAGGCGGTGCCGGCGATATCAAGGTGTGCCCACGCCACGCCGTCGGCAAACTCTTTTAAGAAAGCCGCCGCCGTAATGGTCCCTGCTTTTCGGCCACCAACATTCTTGATATCGGCAATATCGGATTTGATCTGCTTGGAATATTCCTTATCCAAGGGTAACTGCCAAAACTTTTCACCGACTTCTTTACCCGCCGAGATCACTTCGTCGATCAGTTCCTGATCGGTGCCGAGGATAGCGGCGTTGACGTCACCAAGCGCGATCGACACCGCGCCGGTCAAGGTAGCCATATCAACTATTCTCGTGGCCCCGAGCTTTTTTGCATAGGCGATGGCGTCGGCAAGAATCAATCTTCCTTCAGCGTCAGTATTGATCACTTCAATGGTCTTTCCGGTCATGGCCCGTACGACATCGCCGGGCTTTGTCGCTTTACCGGACGGCAAGTTTTCGGAGCAGGGCACAACACCCAAGACTGAAATGGAGGGCTTCAATTTCCCAATTGCCCGCATAGCGCCAATGACAGTCGCGCCACCCGTCATGTCGTACTTCATCAACTCCATGTTTTCCCCGGGCTTCAGAGAGATACCGCCCGAGTCAAAAGTAATTCCCTTCCCGACAAACGACAGCAAACCTTTTGAATCTTCGTCTTCATTTACCGGACTGTATTTCAGAATAATCAATTTGGCTGGTTCATCGGAGCCGCGCGAGACGCTCAACAACGAACCCATTCCTTCCTGTTCCATGCGCGCCTCATCAAGTACATCGATGCTCAACCCGCATTCATTCGCCACTTCGCGCGCGCGGTCTGCCATCATCGTCGGTGTCAGATAAGCTCCCGGCTCGTTCGCCATGTCCCGAGTAAAGTTGACCGACTCCCCAATGATTTGTCCGCGCCGAATGCCACGTTCGATCGCTCCTGAGTCAGCGCCGTCGATAAAAACAGCCAGCCGTTCGATTTGCCTTTCTTCCTTGTCGACTGTGCGGTACTTATCGAGATCGAATGTCGCGATGACAGCTCCTTCGGCGGCTGCGGCGGCGATGTCTTCAGCGTTGCCATCCAACCGTGGCGCTACGGCGATTGACTTGACGTTTTTCCCGCGCAGGGTGCGCACCGCCGCTCCGGCCATCTCCGATACTGAAGCGCGGTTGTACTCACTGCGGTCCCCAACTCCAACCAACAACAATCGACGGGCCTTGCCGTTGGCGGTTTCCGATAAGTGGATGAAAGCAGTCTCGCCTTCTTTCCCTTTCAATTCCTCGCTGTCGAGTACCGACTTGATCATGCCGCCACATGGCCCATCAAGTTCCTTAAGAAAGCCTTCATCGGCTTTTTCATCCTTAAAGACAGCAACAGCCAACGCCTGAACGTTCGTCTCTTGAATGCTTCCGCTTGCAACTTCTATTTGCATGTTCTGTTTCTACTCCTACCTACTCTCAATTAGAATTTATCTATTACGTTCTTTCAATTGCGCTCGGGTTTCTCGTTCAACCGTGCGGCGTAATTCGGTTTCGCGCTTGTCGTAAAGTTTTTTGCCGCGTGCTATCGCTACCTCGATTTTTATGTGACGATTCTTAAGATAGATTCGCGTCGCAACCAGCGTCATCCCATCCTTGGCAATCGCCTCGTCGAGACGCGCTAACTCCCGCCGATGAAGCAACAGCTTGCGCGTCCGCAAGGGCTCGTGATTTTCACGGTTGCCGTGAGCATAAGGCGAAATGTGCGCATTAAACAACCAGGCTTCGCCGTCGCGAATGGCAACATAACCCTCTTTTAACTGCACTCTACCACCAAGCACGCTCTTCACTTCCGTTCCGGTCAGCGCAATTCCCGCCTCGTATTTATCGAGGATATGGTAGTTGTGATATGCAGCTCGATTTGAAGCGAGCACCTTTTCTTCGATTGCAGTTGGCATCACATTGTCCGGCAACCCACATCTGTTCGTTTAGCCTGAACGACAAACGTTAAGGTTTGTCGGACTCTAATTGCATCTAGACAATCACCAATTGGCCTCAACCCGCAAGGGCCTGCGCATCAGCCCTTGTACCGCGTCACGTGCGGGCTTTCCTTCATACAACACTGCATGCACTTCATTGGTGATGGGCATCTCAACGCCGAGGCGATCAGCAAGCTTCTTTACGGCCCGCGTTGTATTTATGCCTTCGGCAACCTCGTGCATTCCCGCAGCAATCGCTTTCAAACTGCGACCCTTTCCCAATTCCTGACCCACGAAACGATTGCGCGAAAGACTTCCGCTACAGGTCAACACCAAATCGCCCAGCCCAGCCAATCCCATCATAGTTTCAAGTTTAGCGCCCTCGCGCAACGCCAGCCGAGTCATCTCAGCCAGTCCGCGTGTGATCAAAGCCGCAACGCTGTTTGAACCGAAACCAAGTCCGGCCGCCATGCCCGCCGCTATTGCCATTACGTTCTTTACCGAGCCGCCGAGTTCAGTGCCAACCAGATCGTCGTTTGTGTAGATGCGCAGATTTTCGAAACTCAATTCAGACTGGACTACGCGCGCGGCAGTGGAATCGTCGCTGGCGGCCACAATCGCAGTTGGATGGTTTTGCACTACTTCAGTGGCGAACGACGGTCCAGACAAACAAACGAACCGCGGCGCGACTCTTTCACTCATAACGTCGGTCACGACTTGCGAGATTCGCTTTCCGCTCTCGATCTCAATCCCCTTCGTGGCGCTAACAATGATCGAATCAGGCGGCAGCAGCGCGCGCATGGTCTCGAGAAGTGCGCGAGTCGCATGCGAAGGAGCGGCGAGGATAACCAGTTCCGCTGCAGCCAAAACTTCGCCGATGTTCTCGTTCGCTCGCACAGCTTCGGGGATTGACGCACCCATCAAGTAATCAGAATTTGTGTGTGTATCATTTATTGAAGCAACAACTGCGGAATTGCGCGACCAGACCGAGACGTCGTGGCCGGCCCGCGCCGCCATGATGGCCAGCCCTGTTCCCCAGTTACCTGCTCCAATGACGGCGATGCGCATGAGAATTATTTAAACTTACTTTCTGTCCCATTCAGAAGTCTTGAAATGTTTTGCCGGTGCGCAAAAACGATCAGCGCCGCGGATAGTATTGCGGCAGTTATCAGCGGGCCACAATCAATACGCGGCGTGATGTAATTCTGAATTAGGACCAGCAACGGTATTGTTACAGCGGCAACGATCGAACCAAGAGAAACGTATCGAGTTAACAAAACAATCACGAGAAAAACCACCCCGGCAATCACAACTGCAAACGGGCTCAGAACAAGAAAGACCCCGACGCCGGTTGCGACACCCTTGCCACCACGAAACCCAAGCCAGATAGGAAAGATGTGCCCCACGAGCGCGGCAATCGCCGCCGCAGCGACACACCAATATGCGCTTTCGATGGCCCAGTTGCTGTTCGCTAACTGATTGAGCGCCAGCCCGCCCTCCGCCGCGAAAACCGGCAGACCCAAAACCCCCTTGGCGATCGCCACCGCCGCCGCTCCCTTCGAGGCGTCAAGCACCAGCGTCAATACGCCAGCCGCTTTGCCCGCGCGCCGCGATACATTCGTCGCTCCAGTTCCGCCTGATCCGGTTTCCCTAATGTCAGCACGTTTCGACGCGCGCACGATTAGGTAGCCGAATGGTATTGAGCCAAGCAAGTAAGCGAGCGCGACGATGAACAACGACTTAAACATCGCCTCAAATCAATCTTCGCCGCAAGAGATCCAGCGCGGCCTGCGAAGCGCGCCAGCGAACAAGTTGACGGTCGCCGGGAATCTGCAGCTTGCGAGATTTGGTTTGCACGTCATCAGCAAGCGCGATGTAAACCAAACCGACAGGCTTCTCTTCACTGCCGCCGCCCGGTCCGGCGATTCCCGTAACTGACAAGCCGAAATCGGTGCCGGCGCGCTTGCGTATTCCTACAGCCATTGCTTCGGCGACTTCAGCGCTCACGGCGCCATGCTCCAGCAGTAGCTTTGGCTTAACATCCAGCGTGCGCGTCTTTGCTTCATTCGCGTACGCGACCGCGCCTTCAATAAAATATTTCGACGATCCGGCAACGTCTGTCAGGCGTTGTGCGATCAATCCGCCGGTGCAACTTTCCGCAACCGCTAAAGTGTAACCACCCACCGCCAGCTTCAATCCAACGACTTGTTCCATTGTTTCACCAGCAAACGAAAACACTGCATTGCCCAGACGCTCTTCGAGTTGTTCAGACAAACGATCGAGCAACGCATTGGCTTCTGTATCAGTTCTGCCGCGCGCTGTCAGATGGATCTCAATTTCGCTTTGATTAAAGAGAATGGTTGTCTGCGGGTTTTCGTATTGCGTATAGATGGGCGCGATCTTTTCATCGACAGCAGATTCGCCGAGCCCAGCGACGCGCAACAATCGCCGTAAAACTTTCACCGAACCCGCTCTGCTAACCAGCCTTGGCTGCACGTGGTTTTCAAACATTGACCGCATTTCGCGCGGGGGCCCCGGGAGCAGGACAATCGCGGCGCCCTTGTGTTCAATAAACATTCCCGGTGCGCTGCCGTTCGGATTTGGAAGCACTTCCGCGTCTTCAATAACCATCGCCTGCCGCGAGTTCCGCTCGGGCATCGCGTGACCAAAGCTTAAAAATTTTTGTCGCAGTTCCTCCAGGATAGTTTCATTCAACGACAGTCTGCGGCCAAGCGCGCGCGCCGCAACCTTTCGAGTTACGTCATCTTCTGTCGGCCCCAGTCCGCCGGTGGTGATCACAATCTTTGATCGTCGCGCGGCATCTTTGATTGCTTCTTCCAGACGCGCGTCGTCGTCGCCGACAATCGTTTTCAGCTTAACCTCGATGCCGATGCTATTAAGTTTTTCGGTGAGCCAGAGACTATTGGTGTCGGTGCGGTCGGGGGCCAAAAGCTCGGACCCTATGGCGATGATTTCGGCTGTAAGAGTTTCGAGCAAGAGGTGGTCAGCTCTCAGGAAGAGGTCGCTTCTTCCTGATAAACTTCATTCAGGACTTGCGAGATCGGCGGCGGCGCCGTAATTGAATTCAACTGGCGCGACGGTGAGATCATTCCGCCGTCAGGCTGCGGCAATTTACTTTGTTCGGTAGTGGCATTGGCGTACGCCTCGACCAGCTTCTTCAAATGACGCTGACTTTCGGCTAACAAGCGCGCGCCCGTCTCGCGATGCAGTCGCTCAAGATTTTGAATCGCGGCATTTACTCGCGCGAAGCGTTGCGGGGCACGTTCAATTTGGCGCAACCTCGCGACGTAACGTCTTAGCTGGCGCGATGGCTTTTTGTGAATGCTATCTTTCAGAATCTGCTCTTCCGCCGCCAACCCCAGATGCTCGACCGCGGCGTTGTGATCGTCGACGGAGTAATACAAAGCTCCCAAGGCAAAACTACTTAGCGGCGGCGGATCCGGCAGCAAACGAACGACCTTTTCACCGGCCTTAATCGCATCAGCAACTTCAAATCGATATCGGCGCTCTTCGTCGCACAGCACTTCGTCGGCAGCAATATAAAAGGCGAAAATCTGATCCGTTTTGCGACGCTGCGAGCGACGCACCGCGATCATAATGAGTACGCCAACACCGACAATAGCAACGATAATGAGTGCGGGAACACGAACCGCCGCGAGCATTGCCACGACCAGCATTAAGGCCACAAGCTTCTGTGCCAGCATACCGCTGTCGCGATTCATCACGCGCTCCAGTCCAGGTTGAAATAATCGCTTCATCGTCTCATTCGTTGCTTGAGTTAGTTTGCCATGATCCGTTTGGAAATGGCCTCGCCGGCCTGTTCGCAGGAAAGCTGGCCGCCGAGATCGCGTGTCGTTTCGTTATTAACGATCGACTCGCGCACCGCTTTCTCAATTGCTTCACTCGCTTTCTTGTGGCCCAGGTATTCTAGCATCATGGCCGAGGTCAGAATAGCGCCTACCGGATTCGCCGTCCCTTTGCCTGCCAGCGCCGGCGCGCTGCCATGAACGGGCTCGAATAACGAAACCTGACCGGGATGAATGTTGCCTGACGCGGCCAAACCCAGGCCACCCTGAATCGCCGCGCCCAGATCAGTCAATATGTCGCCAAACAAATTGTTGCTCACTATAACGTCATACTGCACCGGGTTGAGCACCATGAACATCGCCATGGCATCGACGTATTGATGGTTCGCCTCAATCTCTGCATAGTCGGCCGCGACTTCTTTGAAAACGCGCTGCCACAGGTCGCCGCCAAAGCGCTGCACATTTGACTTGTCGGCCATCGTTACGCGCTGTCGTCCTTGCGCGCGCGCGTATTCAAATGCGGCAACTATGATGCGCTCAACGCCGCGTCGCGTGTTCAACTCTTCCTGTGTGGCAATCTCGTCTGCAGTTCCCTTCTTAAGAAAGCCACCCGCGCCACAGTATGCCCCTTCCGTGTTTTCACGAAAGACTACGAAGTCGATGTCATCAACAGTTACGTTGCGCAGCGGAGTCAGACGCGCATCGAGCAGGCGAACCGGACGCAGATTGATGTACAGGTCAAGTCCGCGGCGCATTCCCAGCAGAATGTCTTCCGCATGTTTGTTTGAGGGAAGGCGCGGGTCGCCAAACGCGCCGGCCAGAATTGCGTGAAACTCACTCGCGAGCATTTGCAAAGCGTCCGGCGGCAGCGAAACACCGTCACGCAGAAACCGATCGGCGCCCCAATCGAAATTGACCAACTCAAGCGAAGCGCCGTGCGTTTCCTCAATTCGCTGTAACACGCGAACTGCTTGCGCGATCACTTCCGGACCGATGCCATCACCGGGAATGACCGCTATGCGTTTTTTATTTACCGTCATATTGATCAGGTAGGAATTAGCGGCCCTTGCTTTCAAGGTACTGCTCGATGCGAGGCACGCTGCCAAGTACAACGTCGCCGACGATTTTCATGCTCTGCGGCGAAACTTTGTCCGCGGTGTCGTCGGCACGATGCCAGTAGGGATAGCCGCTGAGTTGAATCAAATCGAGCGCATCAATCCCGGCGCGCAGAAACGGTTCGTGATCGTCATCACCAACGCCTTCAGGTCGATCCACAAAATACTTGCCGTAACCAAGATCGTGCGCCGTGCGCCACACGATATCCTGCAACCAGCGAGTACTCATGTCGTCACGTCCGAGCTCGAGATTTTTATAGCCCATCATATCCAGCAGTATCAGCGCGCGAATGCGACCGAGTTCATTGCTGTTGCGCAGTTGAGTCACATAACGACGACTGCCGTAAGTGTTGTCCGGCGCGTCCGGCTTGCCGCATTGATCCCAACCTTCGCAGAAAGCTTCTTCGCCATCGAAAAAGACCAGCCAATAAGTAAACTTTGGTTTCTGTTGGTTCGCACCTAACACACGGCCAATCTCCAGCAGGGTGGCCACAGAAGCGCCGGGATCGTTGGCGCCGACAAACTGCATGTTGGTGAACAGTTTCGTGTCGTAATGACTTGAGATGATGATGACGTCCTTCGACTCGCCGGAAATTTCGCCCGTGATGTTGACCATCTTTCGGTCGCCAATGGGTGTGGCTGCGTTGAACTCGTCGGTAATGATTTTTATCCCGCTGTCCCTAAATGTGCTAATGATGTAGTCGCGTGTCTTGCCTAACTGCGCTGACCCGGCGACCCGTGGTCCAAAGTCCATCTGCTTGCGTACATGGTCCATGGCGCGCTCGCCATTGAAAGCCGTCGCGCCTGAAACCGGTGTTTTGGTTTCCGCCGGCTGCTCAGAAACGCCTACGCGCGGTCCCGGACCCTTGTCGTTTCTCGGACAGGCGGAGCCCGCCAGCACAAGTAGTAAGAGGCACAGCGCAAGAACGAACCTTGCGGTGCGCGTTTGAAAGTTATGAGTGTCGTCTTGAATACCAATCATTGTTGCTTGAGCTTTATTTGGGGTTCAGCTCGCTGCCGTCCAGCAATCTCTTGTGCAACGAAAGTTACCTTATTCTGCATGAAAGACAAAACTGAAGAGAGCCGAGAACGTTCAAACGTATTCGGCTCTCCAGGATAGTTGCGACGGTTTTGGAATCAAGTTAGCGGGCCCGAGCGCTTGCCTGCTTCGCACCAACCCGCGCGGTAGTTTGGCTTTTTTCTGCCTCCCGCAGCGCGCGACGGCATTCGGCACAGAGGCCGATGATGCGCAGCAAATGCTGCGTTACCTGGAAACGATGCTTTGCGGCCATCGCGTCTTGAATCGCCTCGAGCTCGGCGGAAAAGAATTCAATAATCCGCCCACACTCGGAACAGATCATGTGGTCGTGGTGTTGATGTTTGTAGTTGTGCTCGTAATGGGTGACGCCATCGCCAAAGCGAACTTCGCGCGCGAGTCCAGCTTCCGTTAATAGTTTCAAGGTGCGATAGATCGTGGTCTGGCCGATCGTGGGATCCTGTTTCTTGACGAGACGGTAGAGATCTTCGCTGGAGAGATGGTCCTCAGTGCGCAGGAACATATCGAGAATCAAATCGCGCTGCGCTGTGCGTTTGAGCCCCTTCTTCTGAATGTGTTGGAGAAAAACTTCCTGCTCTTCAGTCATTTATCTGGGCGAACCTGGTTGCAGACTTACCGCGTTTCATAACCGATTCTACACTTCGAAACGACCACTGTGAAGACTGGGGTGCTGCCGGTTGACGAGAAGATTTGTTTGCCTGGCGGCGCGATTGCTATTTTTGGGAACGTGACCGGGTGACGGAATGAGAGAAGCGACGGACTTAACAGGTTTAACGCGGCCGGTCAGGAAGAAATCTATTGACTTTCGTTGGTAGCCGGAATATCGTCCCGGCGTCTCATTATACGCTGACTTCTCACGAGCCTCTGCTTCTGCACACTCGCTAAACTACTCTGGAAAGCTGCTTGAATTTGAGTGCGAAGGATTCCCGTTATTCGGGTGTTACACATCCGAGCCCTCATTGAATGAAGGGACCGATAAATACCACTTCTTACTAACCTCAGCCACAAAGGAAGAAGACATGACAAAAAAAGCACTCTGCGTAGGTATCAACGACTACCCATTCGGCGATGAGAATGATCTAAGAGGTTGCGTGAACGACGCAAACGACTGGGCGAGCTTACTCAAAACTCATTTCCACTTCACCGACGTCAAACAATTGCTGAATGGCGACGCCACCAAAGCGAATATCGTAACCGGAATCAAAGGCCTACTGGCTGGAGCGGCAGCCGGCGACATACTGGTATTCACGAACGCCTCGCATGGGACCTATTTGGCCGACACTGATGGCGATGAGGACAAATATGACGAGGCCATCTGTCCGCATGACACTGATTCCCGCTTGCTGGTTGATGACGATTTGCGCGAGCTGTTTAAGAAAATCCCAGACGGCGTTCGACTTTCCGTTATTTCGGATTCCTGCCATTCCGGCTCTGTTACCCGGGCTACTGTGAATGAGTACCGTCGCAGCCGGCAACTTAGCCCCTGCGTCTTTGGAGGCAAAGAACTTTCACCTGATCAGCTTCAAGCAGCGCGGGGAAAAAAGGAAAAGTATCCGGAGTCAGGCATGAAGGAGATCCTGTTAAGTGGTTGCAAGAGCAATCAAACTTCCACCGACGCCTACATCAACAACGACTACCATGGCGCGATGAGCTACCACGCCATCAAAGCTATCACCGACGCCAACTACAATCTCACCTATGCCGAGCTGCATGAGAGGTTGGTTTCGCTGCTCGCGGGGGAAAACTACGAACAGGTACCTCAACTCGAAGGCACAGACGAATCTAAGAACAGACGGGTTTTCACCTAAGTTATCAACAATTCAGCGCCCGCGATGATGACGGAGTGATTTGCGTCGCTCCAGGGCTTCGTTGATGTGCGCTATCAGTTAGCTCGACTCGTTTGTTAAAGCCCGGCGGAGATGTGAAACAAAGAAACTTGGCCCGGGCAGAGGAACATTCCATGGAACAGGTCGTCGCTTCGCAAACGAAAGAACAAAAGAGCAACCAACAGAGCGAGCCCGGCGGCAAACCAAAACTGCACGTCGTGGCGACGCGAGGTAGCATCACCGATGTCAAAGCGCCAGTTGTCGTCGTCGGCGGATACAAAGGGATCGCTCCCGCCAGCGCACTAAAAGCTCTCGATGACGCGCTCTTGCATTGGATCACGCGCGCGGGCGACCACGGCATGATCGGCGGCGGTTTGGGTGAAGTTTTTTTCGTTCCGGTGTTGCACAAAGAGATCGCCGCCCGTTCGATCATAGTCGCCGGAATGGGCGAGTACGGAAAATTCAATTACAACGATCTTTGCTACCTTGGCATGAATATCTGTTACGCGGTTTCGGCCCTCAAACTGAAGAGTTTCGCCAGTGTCTTGATCGGCTCAGGAGCGGGTAACCTTGAAAACGAGGAGGCAGTGAAGGGACTGCTTTCCGGATTCTGTGATGCTCTTCATCACGTCGATCCAAAGGAACGTGTCGAGGTCTTCCGCCTGGTGGAATACGATAAGGATCGCTATTTGGAGATCGTAAATATTCTCAAAGATGTGATTGACAAAGAACGCATTCCAAACATCGACCTCACGCTGACGGAGGAGGTAGTTCGTGCTGGGAAGGGCAAACACGCCGTTGTTACTCCGCTCGCCGGCCGGCGGCCAGTAGTTTCCAGCTTCGTCAATCGCATTACCATCGAGCGTGGCGAAGAGGGTTACTGCTTTTCCGCTTTGACGAATAGTGCGGTCGTTCCCGTCCGTAAGGTCGACGTGCAGCCTTTTTTTACCGCAGGCATTGCCACGCAATTAAGGAAAGGCGAGAGCGAGGAGAGCCACGAGAAATTCGGGCTGCTGCTTCACAAATATATTTTCCCTGAAGATTTCGAGCGGATGATTGACGACGGGAAATCGCTCACTCTGGTCGTTGATAAAGATACGGCGGCACTTCCCTGGGAGATGGCTTGCTATGGACCCAAGGGTCACCGCACCTATTTCGGTACCGATTTAAAACTGACACGCCAGTTTCGCACAATGCTCTCCGGCGCACCCGGCATTGCCCCGCCCATCAATAAGAGCTTACGCGTCCTGGTGATCGCTGATCCTGCAACGGATGGGGATTTGAGGCTCGCAGGAGCGCTCCGGGAAGGTGAGGAAGTAGTTAAGATTTTGACGGAGTATCAGCAGCGACTGCAGGGCCAGTTAGATATCGAGATCGTCTCTTGCCTCGGTCCTGAAGAATGCGACCCGATAAAAATCCTGGCGCTGATTCTGAATGAGACGTTCGACATCGTCCATTATTCCGGGCATGCCACCTTCGACGCGGATAAGCCAAACAACAGCGGCTGGGTATTTAGTCACGAAGTCACACTTTCTGCTCGAGAGATTTTTCGCGCGCGACAGGTACCTCGCGTCGTCTTCGCCAATGCCTGTTTTTCAGCAGTCACCAACGGCGGCCAGGAACCTTCGGTCGAACAGGCAAATCGAAAACTCGCGGGACTCGCAGAAGCATTTTTCGAACGCGGCGTGCAAAACTACATCGGCACCGGCTGGGCAGTAGACGACGCGGCGGCGGTACAGTTTGCGCAAGTATTTTACAAACAAGCGATGGACGGAAAGTTACTGGGTGACTCCCTCGCCGATGCGCGCCGGGGAATCTTCAGTTCGGGATCCACCTGGGGAGCGTACCAACACTACGGTCAATCGAACGCGCGCATAGTTGAAGAAAGCTAGGCAAAGACAATCCCAACTCCAATAGAAAGGGAGAACAATATGCCCCAAAAATCCAGGCAAGCCCGCGCTTCAAAGAAGACCGCGAAGCGTAAGGCAGTCGCCAAAGCCCCTCGTTCAAACAGGAAAGTTACAGCGCGTGGCACTAGGGCGAGTGCGGCGAAGACTGCGCGGAGTCGTTCAACGAAGACAGCCGTTGCCCGAGCTGCTCCGGTTAGGTTTGTTCCGGGCGTGCCTAACGATAACTTAGAAAAAATAGATCACATCGTCGTGCTAATGATGGAGAACCGCTCGTTCGATCACATGTTGGGCTACCTGAAACTTGAAGGCGCCAACCCGGAAGTCAACGGCCTCGAGCCAGGGATGTCAAATACCCACAACCTTGCCTCTTATCCTATGCATCACCTCCCGAAAACTGTCTTCGAGCACGACCCGGGACACCAGGGAGACGCTGTCGCTGCTCAGTTGAGTAATAACAACGGCGGCTTCGTCGATAACTATGCCAGCATCCATGCCGAGGACGACCCGGGACTGATCATGGGTTACCACAACGCGTCGGCTGTCCCGGTTTACGACCATCTCGTGCGCCACTTCTGTGTCTGTGATTCATGGTTCTGCTCCGTTCCCGGCGCTACCTGGCCCAATCGGCTCTATTCGCTGACGGGCCAATCCCCGAGCAAAGACAACAAGCGAGTCCCGATCTACGACTATCCTTCGTTTGTGCGACATTTGGACTCAGCCCAAGTGTCATGGCGCTGGTACGCTCATGACATGGCGACCCTACGGCTCATTGACGGTCGCTATCGCGTGGGCCACGGCTCAAACTTTTTTTGGTTTGACCGGCGCACCTTGGTGAATCCAACCACATTTCTCGACCACGCAGCTTCCGGCGATCTCGCTTCGGTTTCCTGGATCGATCCGAACTTTGTCGATTACTCAGTCACTGGTCCAAGAGAATCAAATGACGATCATCCACCATCAGATGTGATGGCCGGACAAGACCTGGCCTTAAAACTTTACAACGCTGTCGTCAATAGCCCCGCCTGGCCAAGGACGCTGCTTGTAATTGTTTACGACGAACATGGTGGCTTTTATGATCATGTGCAGCCTGAGAACGCGGCCGACGACCATCCAACCTTTCAGAGTTACGGCGTGCGCGTGCCGGCCATCGTCGTTTCACCCTGGGTCGAACGGGGAAAGGTTTCCCACAAGGTGTTCGACCACACTTCAATCATCAAAACGATCCTGCTGCGATTCTGCCGGCGGCCGGATGGAACCATTCCAGACATGGGCGCGCGGGTGAACAACGCGGAGTCGCTGGGGACGCTACTGACGCTGGCCACTCCCCGCGGGCCCACGCCTGTTGACGCGTATCAACATCTAATCGAACGCGTGGCCCAGTGGAGAGCCGAGGGCTTTAAGCAGCGAACAATGAGGCAGTCCAGAGGTCGGGCACCGGAGCAGCGGGAAGTCACCGAGTTTCAGCAAGGGATTGAAGAAGCTAGAAAGGTCTTAAGAAAAGAAGGACTGCCCGAAGGACAACCTTGAGCCACGCCAACCTACGGCGGTGAGCTACTCTATCGGCTATCGTCCGGGAAACTTGGGAAAGGGTCATCTACATCCGGTTCATACCAGACGGATTGTTCGCGTTTGTCCGCGCGTGGTATTTTGACTGCCGTGCCGGGGTGGCGGAATGGCAGACGCTACGGACTTAAAATCCGTTGACCGTAAGGTCGTGCGGGTTCGACTCCCGCCCTCGGCACCATTTCTAACCTTACTGTTACAACGACTTCCATCGTCTTAGCCCTCAACCTCACCTAAGCCCCGTAAATCGAGATGGGGCTAAGATGGTGACACTTTCAACCGGCCTTCCGCTTGAACCTGATAACTGAACCTCT
>JACCVY010000074.1 GCA_013697915.1 Blastocatellia bacterium
TCTTTCCCGTCGCTTGATCGAGCGTCGTGCCAAGCGATGAATTCGCGCAGGCGCCCTACCGCCGGGTGGCTTGGAGATTGATCAATCAGGTCGTTCAGGATGATGGTCAGGCTTTGGCGCGAAGTAAGCCAAGATATCTTGCGGTCAGCGAGCAATTGCTCATTTATCGCAATCGCCTGATCGACGACCTCACTAGGGTTGTCCCGCATAGTCAACGCTTCCTAAAAATTAAACACTTGTAAGCGAAGAGACTAAACTATGTGCGTCATGGCATCATGGCTTATTATTGTCCAAATGCAGATTCGTTATATTATCATTAATAGTTAGCAACAATCATAACTAAAGATTATTGATAATGATTAATGCATTTCGGCGAAAAGAATTACATGGGATCTGCCCTCGAAGGGCACCATCTACGGCTATTTCGACCTGCGGACAACGAGGTCGTGCTTGATCGCATGCATCTAAACTGCATCGTGAAATAAGCGCAACTGGAAAGCCGCCAGCAACTCGGACGCGGTATTGGCATGCCGAGTGGGAGTGATTAGACCGTCATGCCGCTGGCGCCATCGGCAAGCATTCTGTCACCGAATTTTCATTCTGTTTGCGAGCTATGCGTACGCTCGAATATTCCAGAACTCCAAGCTGATCCCAGTCGCCTTCTGGACGCAGAATCACCATGGGTCCACTCTTCAGCGATACGGGATCGGCAATCGGTTCGAGATCGATCACCATTTCTGTATAGCGATGATCCGAGAACACGAATTTTTCCCGGTCTGGCAAGGGCTTTGCGCCAAATCTCGCCCAAAAGGAATCTAGCCCTTCACGGGAATGGCCGTAGATGCGGGTAAACCCTTTGCGTCGGGTAAAGTCGATTCCGGCGCGAACCAAGTCGAATGCGAGGCTGGACCGCCGGAAACTCTTACGCACCGCGAGGCGCTCAAGCTTAACAAAGTCATTAAAAAATCGCGCTCGTAAACATCCGGCGGGTTCCCCCTGAATGAAGCCGATAAAATGCGTCGCGCAATGATCGTTGCCATCGAACTCTTCGGCGAATGGACAATCCTGTTCCGCCATATAGACGGCCGCGCGGATCGTATAGACCATCAGAAGATCATCGAGGCCACGGGCAATTCGCACTTGAGGCCGCCGGTTACGGCGCCCGGCTAGACTTATTGCGTTTGGTGCGGCGGTCTCGTTTGGTCCGCTATGTTTCACTGAGTTCTCCATATGTCTTTTACCTACTCACGTTGGACGGCGATAAACCCAAAGGGATTTTGCCTCGGAGCCTGATAGCAGGCGGAACCCCGCCTGGCTCATGAACGTCCTGCCCTTCGGTGTGCCAGGCCGGGCGTACAGATCCGCTCTCGCATACGTAGTTTGCCTGAGCCATTGCATGACATTTCCTGTGGCTCCCACAGCCATTCTGGGTATGCATAAAGCCCATACGTAGATGGCCGCGGCTGTTTCACCCGGTCGCACCAGATGCGATTGGCTCGGGTCTGCGATCGATAGGCAGCCGTCAAGGAGGTGCTCAAAACCGGCGTGATTTAGTAACAGGGCAGCGAAACAGCCGACGAGTTCATGTCTGTTTCTGATTGCCAGGATGCTGTGGGAATACCGCTGCACCCGCTCAAGCGCCAGATAGGTTCCTTGCAGGCTCGGAATGTGCCGAGCCGTCATCGTGGCCAGATGGGGTAGGTCTTCGTCAGCCGCCGGAGCGACCGAAAATCTCCGGCTTGGGGGTAAATGATCCAAATCCAAGCGTTGCGATGTTGCGATAAAAGATTGTTCGGCATTAATCGGCATTTGATTTCGGGTTCCGATAATGATAGATAACATTTGTGGTTAAATAATATTAACGCCTCATTGGAGCAATGTCATGTCCCAAAATTTGCGTCGTGCCGGTGCAATATCGCATCGCGATGTCTCGGAAATTTTACGATCCGTGTCATGGGATGATCTGCGGGTTTTTCTGACTTGCGCTGAGAAAGGGAGTTTTCGACAAGCGGCAAAAATCTTGAAAATCAATTCGGCAACGATTGT
>JACCVY010000083.1 GCA_013697915.1 Blastocatellia bacterium
CGCTCCAAACACTTCGGCTTCGCCTGACGTTGGCTGCTCCGCCCGCGAAAAAAGTCAACCACGAAAGGGCGCCGGAGAGATTTTCATAACGGCCGCAGCCGAAATCGCGCGTGAAACCGTCTCTGCCGCAAATCGTATTAAACGCGAGACCAGGAAACCCCGTGAATTCCCGACAAAATCGGGCTCACCCAAACAACAAAAACAACTGTAATATCAAGTACGTAATAACTGGCTTGGGGACCTGGATTCGAACCAAGATTAACGGAGTCAGAGTCCGCTGTGTAAGCGTCGCGATTGGCGGCCTGAACCGGGACAACGAAGCCGTCGGCATAACTGGTGCCTTTGGCCGATTCCTTCTCGACGATCGGCGAGAAGCCGCCGAAGTTCATCCGTTGGCCATCGAACGGCATCTTGAGCGTCTTCATCCGCGCATCGGCCATCAGCGCCGTCATGCCGGCGTCGCGCACGTCCTGCGAGTATGTCGGCGGCTGACAATGGAACCGCGCGGGCGATCGCCTTGAGATCGAGCTTCGAGCCGGCGCGCCCCTCGATTGTCAGCCGGCCGCCGCTCAGGCTCAGCGAGAGATTGCGCAGATCCGCGCCGCCATCCTTTATGATGACGGCCGCGGGCCCGGCGAGGCCGATGGGCTTGGGAAAGGCATAGAGGTCAGTGAGGTCCAGGCGGGCGTCGCCACGGGGGAACCCCCACTCCGGACCGGAATAATGGTGCGACATGGATCATCGTCTCCTCTGGTTCAGATACTCGGGGGCCTTCTGCGTCACCCGCCCACGACACGCGAGACTACGCGACAGCGCCGCTGCCTCAGGACTCGACGAATCATGTTTGATCGGTGATGAAGCGGGCTACAGCCAACCCTATTGCTACCCACCAACGACGAAGCCGCCGAGCACCGCAACTCGCAGCCCAGCGAACAGATCGCCCGCACTGAACAGCACTACGGTCTGATCCGCGGCGCTCGCCGGATGGTTACACTTTAGCGGGACCAGTTCGGTCACGGATGCCTCTGCGATGCGCTCGGCGCCAAATTCCCGGAGAGTGGCGACGGCCGTTTCACGATCCGTTTCGATTTGCTGGCCGCTCTCGACATGATCAAAGACAATGCCGGCAAGGGTTCAAGAGCGTGAGATCGGCGCAAAAATTTCTCTCAATGCATGCCGCAGCCCACAACACTTTCAACGTCCAGCGTCATTTCACCTCAGCAAGAACACACCGAGCCTTCAGAGCATCGGCCCTGCAGACGTGGCGTGAAGTCGTCGCTGCGGCGTGAGCCTAATGTGCCAGCAGGTTTGTTGCGTGCCGTATTTGGCAACGTGACAACACCTTCGCTTCAATTCTTCGATGACTTGTTGTTGGTCCCCATTCTGGCATCTCGAATCGCCCGTTTCAAAGAGTCTTCGCGGACCCATTCGAGCATCTTCGTCAAAGTTTCCTTCCACTCGAGCAGTTCCAGATTGTTAGGATCGGACTGAAGCATTGAATTGACTTTGTTCAGCGACTTCTCGAAGTCCAGCCAATTGGCGCGCAACCAATCCTGCGCTTGCCTTTGCTCCTCCGTTACGGGGCCTGCGAACCGGACTTCGAAAGTCGTACCGTCGATTATGATGTCGTCGGGATGAGGAACCGGCTCCGGGCCGGTCACGCCATCGCGGGCGCGTTTAGCCAGGACGCGATGCCAGTGTTCCTTATACTGGACAGCGTCATTGAACATCTCCATGGTAGCTTCGCGCCGGGCGGCTTCCGCGCCGATCAACAGGTTCAGATAGTTTTGCTGCGCCCGTACATTGCCATTGGCGGCAGCGACGGCGACCTTGCGAAGGATCGCCTGAATGACCGGGATCCTTTCCGTTCGGTCGCCTTCACGGACCGTAATCGGCCGGTAGGCTTCCTCAATTGCGAGCGTTTTGATGCGGTCTTCCAATCCAATGCCGGTTTGCCGCCGACTTTAGTGCTCACGAAAGCGGGCTGTTTGCGCGGTCGTCCCTTCGGATTGCCGGAGACGCCCTTGCGGAAGCGATTCTGGGCGGGCGGATTTCGATAGTTGCGCCCAGCGGC
>JACCVY010000088.1 GCA_013697915.1 Blastocatellia bacterium
ACAGCCGGCAAGCGCATCAGCGCCAAGCGCAACAAGATCAAGGCTGGCGATCAGAACTGGACGGAAAGTCCGGGTCTGCGCAGTTTTGAGTTTACCGTCGAGCGCCGCGACAAACTTATCTATGCGCCGCGCCTCTTGAATGGCGATGCTGAGAACATTTTCGGCGCGCTGATCTTCAGTGATCCCACGGAGCAAACTCTGGCGGTCAAGAATTTCGACCGCGAGGCCGCAACGCAAGTCCAGTTGGAAGTGGCGTTGCAGGGTCTGACCGTACAGGGCCATGAAGTTCACATCATGCTCAACGGCGCTGACCTTGGCAGCATGACATTCGCTGCTTCCGCACATTCAACCGCAACGTTTGCAGTCAACCGTTCCCTGTTACGTGAAGGCGACAACACAGTTTCGCTGGCCAGCGGTAACGGCGACTCTGACATAAGTTTCGTCGACTATCTGCGACTGACTTATGCGCATCAATACACGGCCGACAACAACGCGTTGAGGTTTAGCGTGCCCGCTGGCGGGGTGGTTCGCGTTGACGGCTTTAGCACGGCGAACATTCGCGTGGTTGACATTACCGATCCGAATTCGCCACTGGAGCTGGCCACTTCCGGCAGCCCGTCGGGCGCGGGTTACTCAGTCAAGGTTCAGGCGCTCGGCAACGATACGCGCACGTTGATGGCGTTTGCCGATGACCTGACGTGGCATCCGGCGTCAATCACCGCGAACAAGCCTTCTAACTGGAACGCGAGGACAAACGGCGCGGACCTGGTGATCATTACGCACAAGGATTTTCGTCAGGCAATCGAACCGCTGGCTACTTTACGTCGCAGCCAGGGTATGAGCGTCGCCGTGGTTAATGCAGAAGATGTCTACGACGAATTTAGCTATGGCGCGCATACGCCGTCGGCGATTAAGGCATTCTTAATTAATGCCGCCGGAACCTGGGCGCGCAAGCCTGCCTATCTGTTGCTGGTCGGAGACAGCAGTTGGGATCCGCGCAACTACATGGACCAGGGCGCCAATGATTTCGTGCCGACAAAACTGATCGACACGGACTACATGGAAACTGCTTCTGACGACTGGCTGGTGGATTTCACTGGTCAGGGCCAGGCGGATATGGCCATGGGCCGGCTGCCCGGGCGCACCGCGGCGGAAATTAGTTTGATGGTTTCCAAGATCACGGCTTACGAGCAGGAGCGGGAACTGAACGTGCCGTTGCGCGACGCAGTGATGGTTGCCGACAATGGCTTTGAAACGCAGAGCGCACAAACCAAAGCGCTGTTGCCGGCAAGCGTGGCGACCAAGTCACTGAACCGCGCCGACATCGGCAACGATGATCTAATGCGCGGCCAGTTGCTGGATGCGCTGAATCAGGGACCGATGATCGTTAACTTCTACGGTCATGGCTCGGTGGGAGTATGGACCGGCGCCGGCGTGCTCGATTCAGAGCTCGCCGACACGCTGACCAATACCAACCGGTCGTCGATCTATTTGATGATGACCTGCCTGAATGGTTATGCGCACGACGCCTACATCGACAGCCTCGGCGAATCGGTGTTGAAAGCGCCGAACGGTGGCGCGGTTGCGGTTTGGGCTTCATCGGGATTCACGCCAACGGCGCCGCAGTTTGCGATGAATTCGCAATTCTATCGTCTCTTGTTTGGCGGGCAGCCGCTTCGCCTGGGCGAGGCCGCACGCGAAGCGAAGCTGGCAACTTCGGACCTCGATGTGCGCCGCACCTGGATGTTGCTTGGCGACCCTACGATGCGCGTAAGATAGCGGCGTAGGGGCGTCAGTAACTGTTAGGAATTATCGAAGGACTTTAAGGACAACAAACCTGGCCAGGTGTTGTAAGGCGCGTCTTACAACCCTGGCTTTTTATTAGGTGGTGTCCTAATTTAGAAATCGCACAGAGGAGGCCGAGACCAGGACACTACCTTTCTATTAGCACAGAGTGATCAAGCCCCGGAATGACATCATCAACCATTAAAAGCCAATCTGCTCGCGGGCGTCTGAAGCACGTTGCGGCCTCGGCCGCACTCTGGCTTTGTTTGGTTTTGCCTTCCGCGTACGTCATCCAGCGATTTCTGGGAACAACAATCCTCGTGATCTATTTTGTAGTAACCGCAATCGTGCTTGCGGTTCTGCCTTTCCTGAAGTTTCAAGTGAGTGAACGTCGCGCGCGGCTATTTGCTGTCTTGACATTCGCGGCGTTGATCGCGCTCTTTGCGATCGTTTATCCCATCGCCAACACGCATCAGCCCTATGTAGGGAGCGATGATGATGATGCTTTGAACCTGGCTGTTCGTTCGTTGTTGCATGGGCATTATCCTTACTACCAGCGTACGTACCTCGACAACCTTATTCATGCTCTGCCTGGCGCCTTAATAATTGCCGCGCCGTTTGTGCTGCTAGGCACCAGTGCGCTGCAAAATCTTTTCTGGTTCGGGCTGTTAGTTTTCGTGCTGCGCAGGGAATTGGCTGAGACTTTTGCGGCACTGCGCTGGTTTTTGGTGATGTTGTTGTTGAGTCCCGTCGTCATACATCAGTTGGTTTCGGGGACCGAGCACGTCAGCAATGCTATCTACGCGATGTTGACGCTTTGGTGGCTCATTCGCGCCAGGGACAAAACTCTGCCGGCTATACTTTGGGGCGTCGCGCTTTCATCGCGCGCAAACTTTTTGTTCCTGATTCCACTCGCTTTTGGCTGGTTGGGAAAACGTTACGGCTGGAAGAATTCAGTGAAGTGGATGGGCCTGACTTCTATTACTTTCGCCGCCATCACTTTGCCGTTTTACTTCTACGATCCGGCAGGCTTTGCGCCGCTGGACGCTGGCCGTCGACTCACTCGCTTTGAGTATTTGTTACCTCACGCGGCCGTGGTTATCACCGCCAGCATGGCTTTGCTAAGCATCGCGCTGGGTCTGCTGCCCATGAAGTCGCGGGCGTCGCTGTGGCTGCGTTGTGCTTTAGTTCAGGCCTTTCCCGTTATTGTCGGCACTTTGCTGGGCGGAGGGTTATTGTACCTCGCGTACAGCACCATGTTCCTTCCCTTTGGCGTTCTTGCCGCCGCCACTCATGAAAAAGATTGTTCCCCCGATTCTGATTGACTGAGTACGAAGTTGGCAGAAAGCCCGTGCCTGGCCGATCTGCCGCCTCGGTCGCTCGCGCTTGGCTCTGCGCCACTCTGCGTGTAAACTTCAGCAGCCAACTTAACCGCAGTCCGGTGTTCCACAAAATCCGGCAAAGATAAGCTCACCAGCTCGCATTGCCGGGTCTCAGGAATTCCGCTAAATCATCGGTTTTAAGATTAATAAGAACAGATATTTTCGCCCCATGAAAGAACCTTCAGATTTATCCAAAGCTCTCGAAATTATCCTAAAGAGTTCGGCGCTGGAGCAGATGAACGGTTCCGCGCGCAATGGCCATGCAAATCCTCCGATCGTTACTTACGGCGAAGAAGCCTCGCCTGAAGGCGAGATACACTTGCGTGATTACTGGAAAACGATCCGCAAGCGTTTGTGGCTGATCATTGGTTTGGCCTTAATCGTCGGAGCCATCACTGCGCTGCGGCAGGCTCGGCAACCGGACATCTATCAGGCGCATGCGCGGGTGCAGGTGGGTGCTGAGACTTACAGCCCGGCGCTGGGTGCGTCCCGAGGCGAATCTTATTATCCCGACAACAGCTACATGGAGCCTGAGTTCTTCAATACTCAGGTGCAGATTCTCACCAGTCCGACTCTGCTGCGAAGGGTCGCAAAGAATCTTGATCTAGAACATAACCGGTCTTTCCTGGATGGACGAACTGAAAATCGTTCAACCTGGAAAAGCCTTCTGAGCATGTTTGGCTTTGGGCAAAAACCGCAGGCGCCGAAAAATCAAAACGTGGGATTGCCCAACACCAGCACTCCCATACTCGCAAGCAACGGTTTCTCCGCAGACGATCCGGCGGAAGTTGAGCGGCTAACGCCTTACGTCGAATCGCTCCAGGGAATGGTTGACGTCGAGCAAGTGAAGAAGACGTATTTAATTGATCTTCGAGCTACGCATACCGATCCGGCTGTTGCCACTAAGGTGGTCAACGCCATGGCCGACGCCTTTGCGTTGTGGAATCTGGAAGTCAAAACCAAGACGAACACCGTAGCCGGCTCGTATTTGCAAAAACGCATTGCGGAATTGCAATCACAGATTCGCAGCGGCGAAGAGCAGTTGGTTAACTACGCGCAAAGCCACGAGATCCTCTCCCTTGACGCCAGCCAGAACACAGTTGTTGAGCGGCTTGCGGGACTGAACAAAGAATTGCTGGAAGCAGAGAACGATAGAGGTCTCGCCGAAGCCGCGTTTCGCACCAGCCAACTGCCGGGAGCCACGGAAGCAAATGCTGAAGTTAGCGATAAGCAGATTGCCGAACTCAAGTCGCGGCTGGGCGAGCTGCGACAAAAACGGGCGCAGTTATTGCTGACCGATACCGAAGAGTCGCCAGAGGTCAAGGATGCAACGCAGCAAATTGCTACGCTCGAGAAACAGCTCGCGGACACGCGCGGCAGTGCCAGGCAGGTAATTACCACCAACCTGGAAGTCAATTATCGGAAAGCTCTGGAACGTGAGAAAACTCTGCGCGATTCTTTTAACAAACAGCGCGCGGAAACGGTGGCGCAGAACCAGGCGGCCATTAACTACAACATTCTCAAGCAGGAAATTGAAACGAACAAAGGCTTGCTCGCAGGTTTGATGCAGCGTTCAAAAGAGAATGACGTGACCATGGCGGGTACGCCAAACAACATCCACGTGGTCGATTACGCCGCCATTCCCAAAGTGCCAGTGGGTCCAAGGCGCATGCAGGCCGTAACGCTGGCAATGGTGTTGGCAATAGCGTTCGGAATTGCGCTGGCGTTGTTCCTTGAATATCTGGACGACACTGTGAAGGATTCCCGCGACGTTGAAACCGGTTTGCGGCTGCCCTCGCTGGCCATTATTCCCATCGCCGGCAAATCACGGCAGCGGTTCCTGCCGATGCCCCATGCGCTGCAACGTACGAATGGCAACGGCACCAGCCCTGAGTTGCTGATCAATAACACTGGTTCAACCGTGCAGGCCGAAGCCTATAAGCACTTGCGCACTTCGATTCTCTTATCGACCGCCGGCAGGCCACCAAAGAGCTTGTTGGTCACGTCCAGCGTGCCTGCCGAGGGAAAAACCACCACCGTAATCAACACCGCGACCGTGCTGGCTCAAACTGGCGCCCAGGTCTTGATAATCGACGCTGACATGCGCCGCCCACGTATGCACCAGGTGTTGGACATGAGCAACGACGACGGGCTAAGCGCTCTTCTCTCGAGTGATATGACCGAGGCGGATGTTCTTTCTAAGATCAGAAAATATCAGGATACGAACATCTACCTGTTGAGCTCTGGCGCCATTCCACCGAACCCCGCCGAGCTGCTCGGCTCTTCGCAGATGAAGCAGTTGCTGGAGGTCGTAGGCAGTAACTTTAACTACGTCGTGATCGATTCCCCGCCGATTGCTTCATTCACCGATGGCGTGCTGATTTCCGCGCTGGTAGACGGCGTTCTGTTAGTGGTCCATGGAGGCAAGACGTCACGTCAGGTGATTAAGCGCGCTCGCCAGATGCTTCACGAAATCGGCGCAAAGATCATTGGCGTGGTGCTGAACAAGGCGGAGATGCGAGCCGGAGTCGATTATTATTATCATTACGGCTACAACGGCTACTATTCACGCGCTGAGGAAAGAAGTTCGGCAAGTGAAAGCACCTCGGTAACGGTCGTGCCAAAATAGCGCCAGGCGCTGCCCGTTCGATTGCGAATTCCAACCTGCAAGACTTATTATTCTTTTCCCCGAAAGCCGGAGTGGCGAAATTGGTATACGCACCAGACTCAAAATCTGGCGAGGTCAAACTCATGTCGGTTCGAGTCCGACCTCCGGCACCATACCTCCACGCATTCCTGAATAAATCAGCACATTGGTACCGATCGAGTCCAAACCGAGTCCAAGCGTCTCCTTGCCGGCAAAGTCTTCCAACACATCCATGGCTTTGTCTCGACTCTCCGTTGATGCGTGTCCGTAGTGCAAAATCAATGTCTTATCTTTGTGGCCAGTGATGGATCCAATGATCGCTAGATCTCGGCCTGCTTGCAGCATCCGAGTGACGGCCGTATGCCTAGCATCATGCGTGACAAAACCTCCTGGTATCTCTCGTCCATAGGCGATGCCGACCGCCCTACAAGCCTCAGCGAAAATTTGATAGTAGTGAGTGACTTCGCCGCCTTCTCTCGTGAAGACATAAACGCCCCGCGATTCTCCGATCCTTTCCTGGAGTATCTCGGCGAGCGTGTCGGTGATCTTGAGATACCGAACGGTCTGTTCTGCTCGGTGTTCTGTCTTCGTTTCCACAATCTGCATGACCATCGTGCCCCAATCGACATGGTCCCACCGGAGCTTACAGAGTTCGCCCTTGCGCGCGCCCGTCAACAAGGCCGTGCGGAATATATGACCAACATTTCGACGCTGCGCTGCCTGCGCCTCTGTTTCGTCGTCCCGCCGGGGAGAATAAAGCCAAGTCAGCACTCGGGTTACTTCTGCGGCCGAAATCACTCGCTCGCGTCTGCGCTTGGATCGTCTTGGTCGCGGAATCTTTGGGACGCCCCAGTTACCCAAGTCCGGATAATAGTCAGGAGCGGCGTGTAGCATCGCAGACACGATATTTAGCTCTCGATCGATGCTCGATGGCCTAAGCAAACTTTCCGATTTTTCGACGGAGATCACGGCGGAGCAGCTTGGCCGGCATCTTTTTATTGCCTGCGTGCCGAAGAGCGCGTCGACATTTCTCAAGAACCTCCTCGTGAATCTGACGGGCTTCCGCGATCTTTTCACTGTTTACGCGGCCGGGCAGAACGAACACGAGATCTACCTGCCGACGCTTCGAGAGTTTGCTGACCTTGATACCGTCACGCAGCAGCACTGTCGTGCATCGGACGCGAATGTTCACCTGA
>JACCVY010000087.1 GCA_013697915.1 Blastocatellia bacterium
GGGTGTAACCCGCCTTCCCAAACCAAGGAGCTATAGCTTGCAGGGCCGGGGTAAGTTGGGGATCAAAAAAAATGCCTCCGTTGCCATAATTGGGGTCAACTACCAAGTATTCCCCGGCAAGGAGGCCTGCACATGGTCGCACAATTCGCAACGAAGGGCAATCACACCCAACCGATTTCTGTGGAACGGCAGTTGCCAAATGTTCATGCTTCCCTGAATGCCCTGGTCGGTTGGATCTATCAATCGGCCAACGACGGTACGGCCGCTCACGAGGTGGAACGCGGCCTTTTCGACCGGTTGCTGGCGTTGGGCAAGACATTGTTTGATGCCTTCTTGAAGTTGGTGGGGCCCGGAGATTTCGGCCCGTCGGTGTCGCTGGACGATGGTCATCTGGTTCATCGCTCCCAGGAAGAGCACACGCGACGGCTGGTGACGGTGTTCGGAGAATGCTTCGTGTCGCGCTGGGTCTATGCTCCTTACGACAAGGCCAAGGTCGAGTTTGCTCCGACCGATCAGCGTCTGCAACTGCCCGCCAGCGACATTTCGTATCTGCTGCAGGAATGGGATCAGTTGTTGGGGGTCGAGCAAGCGTTCGGACAAGTGCGTGAGACGATCCAGACGATCCTGCGCTTGACGCAATCGGTGGCCACGCTCGAACGCACCAATCAGCAGATGGCCGAGGCGGCGCCGGTGTTTCGCGAGAGCCAAGGGCCGGTGGACATGACGAAAGAGGAAGCCTTGTTGGTGGTCACCGAAGACAACAAAGGCATCCCGATGGTGCGGCCTGTTGAGGAAACGCCGGCCGGTGCGCATCGGACCAAAGGTGAGAAGGCGAACAAGAAACAGATGGCGTGCATCGGCTGCGTCTATTCGGTGGCTCGGCACCCGCGCACGCCGGAGCAACTGGTGGCGACGTTGTTTCGCGATCCGGACCGCTCCCAAGAACAACCGCCGCAGGCGCAGAACAAACGTTACTGGGCGGAACTCAGTCGTGAACTTGACGGCGAAGAGGTTCGTGGCCAAGACCTGGTGTTTCAACATCTCCAGGCGGAGGTGAAAATGCGTCGCCAGTCGGAGCAATGGCTGGTGCATCTGTGTGACGGTCAAGCGTCGTTGGAAACGGATCGGCAGGAGTATCTGCCCAGCGATGCGTACACGTTGGATATTTTGGATCTGATGCATGTGTTGCCACGCGTGTGGGAGGCGGCTCACGTTTTCCATGCCGAAGCGAGCGACGCGGCCTCCGACTTCGTGCGTCGCCACGTGACGCGGATCCTGCGTGGCGAGGTCGGCAACGTCATCGCTGCCTGGCGACGCACCGCGACGATTCAAGGTTTGACGGGAGCCAAGAATAAGAACCTGCGAACCCTGTGCGCCTTCTTGGAGAAAAATCGACACCGCATGCGTTACGACGAGTATTTGCGCTTGGGTTGTCCCATTGCGACGGGAGTGATCGAAGGAGCTTGCCGTCACGTCATCAAGGATCGCATGGAACGGGCCGGCATGCGCTGGAAGATTCCCGGAGCTCAAGCGATGCTGAACCTGCGCACGATCCGAACCAACGGCGATTGGACCGCCTTCCAAGATTTCCGCATCGCGCTGGAAAACGAGTGGCTCTATCCCAATACCAAAGCGTTTCATGACCAAGAATGGCAAGCCTGCCAAGCCGCGTAGCTTACCCGACTTGACCCGGAAGGCGGGTCACACCCAAGTCATTGAGGGCGGCCAGGGGAAGGAAGTCGTCGTCTTCAGTCATACGCGATCGGGTCGCCTTTCGCTATCAGACCGTCAAATGATGAGTCCAGACTGGCCACCGTCAACAAGCGGCAAAACGCCAGCCATGTAACCAAGGAACGAATCGTATGGGAGGGTCCATTTCTTCATGCCTGGAATATACTCAAAGTCTGCTACTCCCCATTCCTGTGCGCGGTCTTGCCAAATCTGGACGCTGCCGGCCTGCAATTCGTCACCAGTGATTTTCTCTCGTCGCTCCAGTCTTTGGATCAATTCCCTTTCGACGACCGCCGTCAGTGTATTGCTCGTGATGACTCGGAATAATTCTTCGACTGTCGGGAAGTCCGCATTTCGCTCAGCGACGAGAATTTCTTCTTTCTTCTTGGGCATTCCCTCTTGCGTGATTTCGCGACGCAGGGCTTCCGTGCAGAATTCGGGCGACACCTTTTTCTCGTTGAACAACTCACCCAGAATTCGCGCCGACGCCTCAAACGCGGGATGTGGCCGCAGCAGGTAGTCATGCCGAAGCTGAATGTCC
>JACCVY010000122.1 GCA_013697915.1 Blastocatellia bacterium
GCATGCCGAAAGGAAATCGTGCCTTGTCATCCTTGAGGCGCTCTTTGTCGATGCGATCGACGTTGAATGGAGGATTCGCCATCACGAAATCAAACTTGCCGACGGCATCGTGAATGTCTTCGTAGTAAGAATTGCCTTGGCGAATGTCTCCCTCAAGTCCGTGCACGGCGAGGTTCATCTTGCAGAGGCGCACAGTCTCTTCGGTCTTCTCCTGGCCATAGACCATTATCTCGGCATTAGGATTCTTGTGATGGTTTTCGACGAAGCGCGCGCTCTGCACAAACATGCCACCGGAACCGCAGGCTGGATCAAAGATGCGCCCATGATAGGGTTCAATCACTTCGACAATCAGCTTCACCAGGGACGTGGGCGTAAAGAACTCACCGCCTTTTGAACCTTCCGCTTTAGCAAATTCGCCAAGGAAGTATTCATAGATCTTGCCGAAGACATCGCCCTCCATCATCGGAATCGTGGAAAAGGTCTTCAGTAGCGTGGCGAGCAGGGCACCCTCAAGCGCCTGGTAATTCTTCGGTAGAACGCCATCGAGCTTGGGATTGTTGTTTGCGATGAGCGTCATCGCGAGGTTGATGGCTCCACCTAAATCTGAACCTTCCGGAAGGTTCAGTAGGTTTTCAAAGCGGCTCGCCTCAGGTAAATAGATTGCGCCTCTTGCCTGATAGTCCGTTGGCCCAATCTCGCGACGCTTCCCACGCTTTTCCTGCAGTTGCCGCTCAGTTTGCGCAAATTTCTCACTGGCATAACGCAGGAAGATCAGACCCAGAACCGGAATCGCATACTCAGCCGATTTCAGTTTCGAATTGGCCCGCAGCTCATCAGCGGCCTGCCACAGGCGCTTCTCAATATCGGCGAGCGCAAACCGTGATGACGGCTCGCTTATGTTTGTGTTTTGTTTCCGGGCTTTAGGGGACAAGACCACTCCAGCGTAGCGAGGTTGAGTGAACATTGAGGATACTGCATCAATTGCGCGAAAAATTCCAGTCAGCTACCAACCAATTCTCTTGCATTGAATTTTCGATATATGCGGCTAGATGGCGCTGGTTGCTGAAACGAGGACAGCAGTAGCGAGCCGTAAATCGTGAATCGTAACAGCGAAGGACCGTCGGCGGCCTGCTCTTCGTTAGCAAAATCCAACGAACCGGAGACGATTTACGATTTACGATTTACGAATTTTTCAGTCGCTGCCGTAGCGAATTTCCATGCGGCGAATGCGATAGCTGGCGATGATCAGGACCAGAGCTGTGACGGTGATCAGACTGGGCACAGCAATCCACGCCGGTGTTGGTTCGACGACAACCGCGAATGGTCCTTCGGAAACCGGTACCGGCACCAGCGAATGCAGATAATGGATGACGCTTATTTTTTTCAACAGCGGCGGCATCAGGAAGTTGAGCCACTCCCAGCCATAAAGTACCAACGCCGGGATGATGGGATTACGGAAGAAGAGTCCGACTACGAGAAAGAACGCGCCGTAGCCAATGCAGGCAAGCGCGGTGATGCTGGTGTAAGTCAATAATTGGCCCAGACCCGGACCATCGAGAAAGAAGCGAGTGCTCTCGGAATAGAAGTGCGGTAGATAAATCAGCAACATCGCGATGATGGTCGTCGCGCCAAACAAAACGACAGACGTGACTAAGCCCGCAAGATATTTCCCCAGCACTACTACTTCACGCCGCACCGGACTTAAGAAATAAAAATGCAGGCTGCGGTCGATGATGTCGCCGCGAAAAAGGTTCATGAAAATCCAGGCGCAACCAAAAAATACAACCGTGCGCAGGATTAGCCCGCCGTAGTAGACCGCGAAGATCATGTTGTATTGATTGAAATCTCGCCACCCGTTTCCAGGCGGAGTGAACGGCGCGAGCAGTACCAGCGGCACGATCGGCAGCAAAGCTAACAGGTAAAGCAGTATCGAGCGCCGGCCGAGAAAGTTCTTCTCGACTTCGAGCCTGAAGATGGCGCGAGTCTGGCGAAACCAAAGCGACCAGGGCAACGGTTGCTTGTCGATTGCCTTCTGCGGCGTGCTGTCTACAGTTGAGCTACTCATAAACTTAAACCACCAGTCAATATTTTGGAGTGCGCTGGCCTGGCAGCGCTTTGGCCCGTGCTATCGCTTCCAGCTCTACGCAAGAAAAATCGAATCTGTGCCAGTCCACCGAATTCCAAAGCGGCGCCGGGCCGCCGCACTTAAAATTAAGAACTACTTCCTTCCGAACCGATCAGGTATTGGTAAACGGCGCTCAGGTCATCGTCGACCGGCGCGATCGACTCAATATTGATTTCGCCTTCAGCTACCACTTGATTCAGTAGTAAATAAAATCGATCAGCGTCGCGAGTCCTGATAAACAGGCCCAGCCGATCTTCATGAAGTCGGGCTTCGACAACGTGATCCTTATCAAACACACGCGCTGCCAGTTTTGAAGGATTGTCGCAGCGAATCAGAATCTGCATCGGGTGCTCCTGCATCTCGTCGCGCACTCCGTGCACGTTGCCTTCCGCAACCACGTAACCGTTGTTCAGCAAAATCACGCGATCGGACATCATGTCCACTTCATGCAGGATGTGGCTCGAAATGATCAGGTGCAGGCCGTCCGCCGCCAGCTTCCGAAACAGTGCAATGGTTTCCGCGCGCACCATCGGGTCCAGGCCGTTAAGCGGTTCGTCGAGAATCATCACCGCAGGCTGATGCGCGATTGCCTGCGCCAGACGAATACGCTGCCGCATGCCTTTGCTGTATGCCGCGACTTTTCGATCCGCCGCGTCCAGCAAACTGACACGTTCCAAAGCGGTCGTTGTCAGTTCCGCGGCCTTTTTCTTTTCATAGCCATGCACCAGCAGAAACGAGTTGATGAATTCCCTTCCCGTCAGCCCACGCGGAAATGAATCAAACTGAGTGCAGTAACCAAGCTGTTTGAAAAGGTGTTCCGGCCGGTCGGTAGGGATACCCAGAATCGTGATGCGGCCGCGCGTTGGTCGCAGCAAACCAGTCATCAAATTCATGAGCGTGGACTTGCCCGCGCCGTTTGGCCCAACGAGGCTGGTGATGCCCGGCGCAATCTGCAGATTCACACGGTTCACCCCGAGTATCTCGCCATAGAACTTCGAGACATCAGCGAAAACGATCGTGGAATTGCGAATTTCGGATTTCGAAATTCGAATTTCGTTTTGATCAGTCACCATGTGTTCCAATTTCGTCTCGCTCATACAAACCTAAATAACGCTCAGTTCATTGACTTCACGAAATCCGAATTCCGAAATCCGAAATTCGAAATTCACTTTACCACCTCGTAAGCCTTCACCTTTCGCGAAAGCAGCGCCAGGCAAATCATGCAAATCAAACCCAAAGCGAACCATGAAGCCCATAACGGAGGCTCGTTCATCACAATTTCGCGTGCAACGTTGCCGTCGAAATCCGTCATGTGCCCGGTGGTGCGCACAAACGTTCCAAACAATCCTGCGGAAACATTGTTCATCAATGCGCCGAGGCTAATGATGTTTCCCCAACGCGTGACAAACAGTTGATTGACGACTTCGCCAAACACGGACGGAATGAAAAATATTCCGAGCAGCGCGCCGCTCGCCACCACTCGCCATTTCACCAGCGCCGAGACAACCTGCGACAACAATGCCAACAGCAAAATCCAAACAACGCTGCCGATGAAAATCGCGCTGGCAATCCAAAGATTGTCGACAAACCAGCCGGCCCCTCCGAGGTATGCCTGGAAACAAAACAACAGTAATTGCGGAATCCAGGTTATTGCCGAAAGCAGGATCAAGAGCACCGACATTTTTCCGAGCACATATTCAGTCCGTGAAAACGGCCGGCACAGGTAAAGCGGCAAGGCGTTGTTTCGCAGATCTCGCGCCACCAGCGGCGGTCCGATCAACAGCGTGACAAAGAAGGCAAAGCTGGCTTGCAGGTTGACAAACGTCTGAAAAAAATACGCGTCGATCGGAATTAGCTCGCGAACATTAATCCTCAGGAGCGCCAGCGCATTCACATTGTGATGGAGGTAAATAAGAATCGCTTCGACCAGCAGCGGCGCAAAGCACACAATGAAGAACGCCGTGAACAATTTCGACTTGAACACGTCGCGAAAAGCATGGCGCGGAATAATCAGAAAGCGGCTCCATTCAGGAGTCAGCTTCCCAAGATACTGCTTGTAAGTCTGCTCATAGACCGCCATGGCCGTTCTCCATCGCTTTTAAGAAGATGTCTTCCAACGAATCGCGCTTGTAACTCAGGCGCCGGATTTGAATGTCCTGCTGCGCGGCAATGCGATAAAGGTCGCGCACTTCAACACCATCCTGCAGGACCACCTTGACCCGCGTCTCGCCCGTCAGCGCGTACTCGCAGCCAAGGGCTCCAATCGCCGCGGCAAACTTGTGCTGGTCGCCGCGCGTCTCCAGCATCAGGAACTTGCGATTTGCCTTTCGTTCCTCTTCCAGGTTGCAGTAAACCGCAAGCCGCCCATCTTTCAGAATCAGGATTTCTTCGCAGCATTCCTCGACGTCGCGCAGCAGATGCGAAGACAAAACGATGTGCGCTTTGCCGCTGTCGCGAATTTCACGAACCAGCCGGATCATGCGTGCGCGTGCCGGTGGATCGAGCCCGTTGGTCGGCTCGTCAAGAAAAATCAAACGCGGACCATGCACGATAGCCTGGGCCAACTTTGCCAGTTGCTTCATGCCCAGCGAATAGGTGTCGAGACTGCGATAACGAGCTTCGCCGAGGCCAACATAAAAGAGCGCTTCATGCGCGCGTTCGAGCGCGGCGTCGGAAGGCAAGCCTGAAAGCTCCGCCATCAATCGCACGAAATGCACTGCGCTCATCTTGGCGATAAACGAATCGCGCTCCGGCATGTAACCCACGAGCGCGCGGATGTGCTTGGCGTCGGTGGTGATGTCGCGGCCAAAGATGTGCGCGGTGCCGGACGAAGGCGGATGAAAGCCCAGCAGCGTGTGAATCAGCGTGGTCTTGCCGGCGCCGTTGGGACCCAACAGACCGATAGCGCGCCCGCGCAGTTCACCTTTTAGGTTCTGCAGAATTGGGCGCTTGCCGAACCGCACGCTGAGGTCGTTGAGATCTATGACCGGTGCGAAACCGGCAGGATTCCTGAGGGCGACCTGGGCGTGAATGGGTTCGGGTATCGCCATGCTGCTGACTTTATATCCCTGTTCTGATAATTCCAAACAAAACCAAGACCAAAGACTGCGCCCATTAAAACGAATGCGCTGATGAAAGCAAACGCTTCCGTCGCCGCTAAAGTTCTGCCAATCGCCAGAAATCCGATCAGAAAAACCGGCACGTTGATAATGAGCGCCGACGCCAGCGGGAATAAAGCAGCGGGCCGGCAGCCACCGAGGCGGTTGCGCAGCCAGAAGAGCGAAGGAGCGTAAGCGAGCGAGAAAAGGAGTGCGGTGATAACGAGGGAAACGAGGGTGGCGCCCTTAATGTTTGAAATACTTAAGGCGTCGCCTTCAATAAAAATGAAAGCAAGCACGATGATTGACAGAGCAAGCAACCACGAGCCTAGCGAGATAAAGGTGAGCTTCATTGAAATTTAGTTTCGGGTTTCGAGTTTCAATTTTAAGTTTCAAGTTCCGAGTTCCTGGTCCTTTTGACTCGGAACTCGGAACTTGAAACTCGAAACTTTTAGAACCTACTTGTGTTTCAGGCCCTGCTGAAGTACGTGCTGAATCTCCAGCGAGTTTGGTATTCCGAAAAGAGTCGCCGGACTCAATCCAAATGGTCCGCCTTCAGTGTTGGCCGCGAACGTTATGCTGTCGCCTTGTGCATAAGCGTACGCGAGTGTCGGCGCCAGGTTGGCAGCCATCGTCTTAATTGCCTGTTGCTGTTCCTGCGGCATCGCCCGCGAGTTTGCAACTCGCTCAGCGAACGGCTGCACCAGCGGCGCCAGCTTCTGATAAAAGACTGCCGAGAAATTCGCGTTACCGTCTGTCGGTAGTCCGGCAGTAAAACGCGCCGACCGCAACAAGCTGTTACCCGATTCCTGTGAACGAACAGACCGCTCAACCATGGCGCGGCTGGGGCCCATCACCACATAACCATTGATGTAGGTGTAGTTCACCTCAACACCAAAGTCAGCGGAGCGCAGCGTGTAGTAGGGGCGCCCGCTAATTTCAGCGCGGTCCCACACCAGTCCAGCTTTGCCGAATTTGGCTGCTTCCTTGTTAACCTCCCCGACCAGTCGCTCCAGCGTCTCTTGCAAGTGCGCCGAATCGTTGACTTCGAACACCATCTTCCACGAGGGTGTCGGCAGAATTGGACCATCAATCGCGAAAGCAAACTCGCCACCGAGCGGCGCGGCGATGTCTTTGCGGATGTCCAGACCGTGATCTGCCTGCTGCTGGTCCAGGTTCTTTTTCAGATCAGGCGAAACTGTTTCCATTACGCCGAGCAGATCGTCAACGAGTTTCACCGGATCCTTAACGACAAAACCAGCAACTACATTCGCATCGGGCGAAATGTATTCCAGCGAGCCCATCGGTCCGGGCGCTGCGAGCCACGAAGGAATGCCGTGCTGTGCATCGCTGAAAGACAGCGAAGCCCTGGTGTGGGTCTTACCGTCGCTCTGGTTCTGATCCAAAACCAGGTACTTGACGCTCAACACACCCAGTTTGTTCAGCGCTTCTTCATGTCGAACTCCATTGGGTTCTTTGCTGCGCTGAGACGTGGTTTGCGCGATGATTCTTTCAAGATTAGCTGCGACTACCAAACCTGCGCCCTGTTGGTAAACCTCAGCAATGCGATTATGAAAAGGGCTGGAGGTGAAACCGTTTGTGCCGCCCCGGGCGAGGGACTGCAGTTGCTGCAAGTCGGGACTAGCAGCAAACAAATCATTCTGAATCCATACAAAGAGCTGCTTTCCCTTTTCTCCTGAAGCAGTCGCTGTCAGCGGGTCATCGACGAACCGGATTTCAGGCTGGCCGGATGACTTCGCGTACTTCGCCACCTGCTGTTCGAGAAATGCGCGGAAGCCGTTGGAGTTTTTCAGCTCCGCGAGCACCACCGGCGCCACTGGTTCCTGTTTTTCATTAAGCGAAACCGACACCGCGATCTCTTCGCCAAGGTAATCGCCGAATTCGCGAATCGAATTGATGACCTGATCCACGTTTGGACCCTTATGGCCGGACTGTTCTTTGTCCCACCATTCTTTCAAGGCCGCATTCTGGTTGATGCGTTCCTGCATGATGCGGTGCGATTCGACAATCGTCGACGTCAGGTTTGGCAGCGCTGCATAAACGATTGTGTTTTCCGGCATCATGTCGAGCAAACGCGTTGAATTGCGCACGCCCGGCTGTGGCACTCTGCTCAATTCCCTGTTGAGCGCCGTTAGGCTGGCCAGAGTTGCGGCATAGTTTGCAGCCTTGCGGCTCCAGGCCAGTTCGTCTTTGACTGGAATCTTGTCGATAGATGCGTTCGTCGTTGCCTGCTCGCCGCTGTGCAGAACTATGTCGTGGTTAGCGTGGTCCAAATGCACTTCGCCTTCGACTACAGAAACGCGCGAGCCTTTCGTGCCGTTGTTGACGGAAAAGATTGTTCCGGTAACAGAAACCAACGAATCGCCAGTAGCGACGAACAAATGCTGGTTCTTCTGCTTTGCAGCTTCGACGATAATCGCGCCGCGGTTCAAGTGAATGGTTGTCCCCTGACCGTTCTTCGTTAGGAAGAACTCAGAGCGTTCGCGCATTTCGATTGTTGAACCATCACCAAGACGAATATTGGCGTGGGCGTCTTTTGCGGTGCGAATGCGATCACCTTTTTGCAATTTCTCGCCTGCCGTTACCTGCGCACTGCGCGTGTCGGCAATTTGATAGACCTGGCCATCGGCCGCCTGCACAGTCGCTTCAAGCTCGCCGCCAAAAGGCGAGTAACGCTGAATCAAAGGCAGCGCCAACAAACCAACGCCGATGATCAGTGCAGCGGCAATGCCCCAACGCAAAACAACCGGCTGGATGCTGTAACGCTTCGTGCCGGCGACTTTTTTCACCGGCAGCACATGAAACGCGCGCGCATCCTTCATTGCCTTGCGACAAGGAATGCATTCGTGCGTGTGGTCCACCAGCAACAGCGAACGAGCTTCAGACAAGTCGCCGGCCAAATAGGCCGGGATCAGCGATTGAAAATCACTGCAATTTTCAATGTGTTCCGAGGCGTGACTCGCGGTTGCGACCTGGCCGGTGTTTTCCGCGGCGATACGTGCCCAAACACGCTCAGCCGCTTGTTTGACGACCATTGAATCGAGCTCTTCGTTTCTCATTTCAGTGGTCGCCCGGTCGAGGATGTTCTCCAACTCTTGATTCGTTTTCATGATGTTTCTCCGAAAATGCCTTCCAATAATGACGGTTAAGACTGTGTGCTGTGCTTTCCCAGATACGCTGCAATTTCTTTTTTCAGTTTTGTGCGCGCGCGATGCAAGACGACGCCGACAACCATCTGCGACGTGCCCAGCAGCTTTGCAATCTCCTGGTTGTCGTGGCCTTCGTAATAGCGCAGCGCAAACATTTCCCCTGCAGTTTTTCCCAAACGGGCGACCGCCTGCCGAATCAGAGTTTGTAACTCGCGATCGGCATGCTGCGCTTCAGGATTCTTCGACTTGCTCTCGAGCGCCGCGGCAGCAACATCCGTAAGTCCCACTGATTTTGCGCGACTGCGGCTGCGCATCAGATCCAGCGACGCATTGATCGCGGCGCGAGAGAGATAAGCCTCGGGATGTTCGGAAAGGTCGTGGAACTCGCCGCTTTTGACCAGTCGCAGGAAAACCGTTTGCAGCACGTCTTCAGCGTCTGCGGGGCTGCCGGTAATGCGCTGGGCAGTGCGAAACACGCGAGCGTGATGCGCTTCGAACAGCGTTTCCAGCTCGCTTGGTGGTTGGGGAAGTGGTCTCAAGGTTCTGACTGCCTGCACGGTTGCCTCCTGAAAATCGTTTCCAATGAGTAAAACGACCGTCAGAAGGATTTATTAACACTTTGCGCTGCTATCTTGGAAAATTAGCCCGCTCAGGATCTTTCTCGACTAGGAGACACTCGGGCAAAGATCACGATGATGTGAGTTAACCTCAGGGTTGGGAAGGCGGGCATGCCCCCGCTCTTTATGTGCTCGCACTTCAGCAAGGTTAGGAACCAATGCAAAGAGCGGGGGCATGCCCGCCTTCCCGACCCTTAGCTTAAGTTACTCACCTGGTTACTACGTTTGAAAGCCTTTCAAAGAGGAGCGATTAGAATTCTCACGATTCGTTGATTTAGCAGTGCTGCATCTTGTTAATCATGTAAATCCTGTCCATACAGAATCTAAAACAGCGAACCCGTATCTCCCGGCAACATCGCCTTCCGCACCAGCGGAATTGGCGGGCCACCATATTTCAGAAACTCATCATGAAACTGTTGCCAGGCCTGTTTGCCGCCGCGTGATGCGCTCCAATCTTCTCGCAGTTTACGAATCATCAGCTTGCCCATTGTGTAGTTTAGATAAGCGGGATCGAAAGTGCCGCGCGCCGATTGCTGTCGCGCGTTGGCTGCATCCTGATAACCTTGTTCCAAAAACATCTTTTCCGACTCTTCCACCGTCATCTTTCCGGTGTGCATTTCAATCGCCGAAACAAAACGCACGTTGCGCAATAGCGCTTCCAACAATTGGCCGATGTGCATTTCGTCAGAACCATTTCCCAGACCTTCTTCCCACATCATCTCTTCAGTGTAGTGGGCCCACCCTTCGGAGAATGCATAACCGACAAACAGTTGGCCAAACTTTGAAGACGAACGATTGGCATGCAGGAATTGCAGGAAGTGGCCGGGCCAAACTTCGTGCACTGAAGTGAAAAGGAGACTTCCCTGCCCCGGCACATAAGCGTCCTTCTCTTGTTGCGACCAGGTGGGATCGGGTGGCGCCAGATAATAAATAGACGGCAGCCCCTTCTCATATGGCCCGGGAATATTGATGTAGGCGAAGTTCCAGCGGCGATAGGCCGGGGCCTCGGCAACCTTTGCTTCCTCGTTGCCGGGAATCGTTACCACCTTTTTGTCGAGAATGAACGCCTTCAAATCTTTCAATTGTTTGCGCGCCACCTCAACTGCACCGCCCTCAGGCTTATGCGATTGCGCCTGGGCTACGCATTCCACAATCGATTTGCCGGGCGCATAAGAAGTACACGCAGTTTTCAACGCCTCGAGATTTCGCTGCAGATCCTGGCGTCCCACTTGCGCGAGCTTGTCGAGCGGCACCTCGACGCGCTCAGTTGCTTTCAACATCTCGCTAAATTTTTCCGCTCCGAGTTGGAAGTTTGTCGTCGCCGTTGCTTCCTGAGTTTTAAACCAGGCATCGATGTCCTGCATCGACTTTATGGCGCCGTCGTTCGCTTCCTTGAAATTTTTCTGAAGTTGTTCGTCTTTGACGGACGCGAAAATGTCCGGCACATCCTTCTGATAAAAAGAGATTAAGCCGCCGAACGTGGTGTGGCCGATATTTACAAAAGTCCTGGGCAAAGGAGTTCTCAGGTTCTTGCGGATCTGCTCAACGGCCACGGGGATCGCTTTCGCGTAAGCAGTGTAGGCACGCAGGCGTTGATCGAGCGGCGCGTATTCGCGGGAAACATAAACGTCAGGGTCAATACTATTCGCATAAAACTGCGGACAGCGGAAGGGCCATTCGGCCGACTCCAACCAGAAGAGATCGCCGTCGATAACGGATGAAACATAGTCGCGCTCAAAACGTTGTCGCTCGTTGAGCGTCGCATCCTGGAAACCGGCGACGCGATCTTTGGCAGCATGCAGCCGCTTTACGTCGCCCGCAATGCCCTCCGCACTCCAGTCTGTTAGCTTGCCGTCAAACTCGTGCCGTCCGGCGCGCACCGCGAACTCAGGATGGGCTACGAAGTATGCTTCAAGAAACTCGTTTACATATGAATCCCATTCTTTTGATTCGCCTGTGGTCGCTGTTTGTTGATTGGCGGGTGGCTTGGCTTGCTGGCAAGCCGAAAAGATCAACAGCAGGGCGAAGGTAAGAACGATAAAAAAGCGCGACAGGATTTTGACTGACATCGGGCACTCCCCTTCAGGCGAATTTGAGGTTGAAGCGAAGTGTATGAGACGGCAATTGGTCAATCAAGTCCGGCAGGCGTCAATGCCCTGGCGACGCCCCTTCCAGACGTTTCCGCGCCTCGGCCGCCTGCGAGCTGTGCGGATAACGATGAACTAACTCCTGCCAGCCTTCGCCATCGTAGCGAAATTGTTTCGCACTCTGGTCAAAGAGAAAAGTTATGCCCTGGCGATTGTAACGGTCCAATTCATTAAAATTGAGAAAGTAACTAAACAACGGAGCGCTGCCGGCGTTCATTTCTTTCTCATCAAGTCGCCGCGCAGCATCACGCGAAAGATGAATGGCGGCGTCCTCGGCAGCCAAAGCGTAGAGAAGTAATACTGCCGGCCGCAGCTCGGAAGCAGTGAAGTAATCCAAAAAGATTTTCGCCCGCACCACACGATCAAAACTGTCGGAAGCTTTTATTAACCGTAACAAGCGCGCGTCGTCGCCGCCACGCGACGGCGCGAACACTGCGTCGCGCTGGATCCAGCCGCCCGTGCGCAGGGTTACGTTGACTTTATAAAAAACAATTCCATCCCGGCTGCGCTTGTCTCCCTTAATGGCAACCAGAATGCCACGTCCCAATCGCCGTAAAAGATTTGCCGAGAGTTCCGGACGGGCTCTGAGTGCCGACAATCTCTCATCAGCAACCACCGCCAGTCGTCCGCCCGGCGGTGGCCGCCGCTTGGCAAGAACCGCCGCCGGCAAGATGCTGAGACACAAAAAAATAACTACTGAGAAGACGCGTAAGGATCGATTCGTCACGACAGCCCTCACAAAAATGAGATCTATTTAGGGTGAATTATTTTGCCGGGCGCGACAGGGTCAGCGGGAGACGCGACGCCGGGTTTGAATGGCAGCCGTTAACTTGCTGCCTGCCCCCGCCTGTGCGGCGAGAATGCGTTGGGCATAAGAGGCATGATGAAAATGACAGATGGCCACTGCCAGCGCATCGGCAGCGTCGTGCGGTTCGGGAATGCTGTCGAGCGCGAGCAACGTCTTGACCATCTGTTGTACTTGAAATTTTTGGGCGTTTCCATGACCAACAACAGATTGTTTCACAAGCCTGGGAGAGTACTCGTGAATCGCAATCGCTGCTCGCTCGGCGACAAGCATGGCTACGCCCCGAACCTGTCCGAGTTTCAATGTTACTTTGACATTAGTAGCAAGAAAGCCATCTTCAATGGCACAAGCTTCCGGACTGTGACGTTGAATCACGTCCGCAAGCGCATCGGCAATTTTCAATAGCCGGGCTGGAAATCTTTGGCCGGCGTGCGATCGAATCGTGCCGCATTCGACCAAGCGATAATCCCGGCCATCGCTTTCGATAACGCCCCAGCCGGTGGTTTCGCTACCTGGATCGATTCCTAAAACGCGCATCTTTAGAAGAGTTGAGCGGCCGCGTTACTCGTGTTGAGATTTGAGATCTGAAATTTCAGATTACAGATTTAGACTTCAGAACTCAGCGCGGCGAGTATACTACAGCGCGCCCACAGCGAGCATCGACTTTTCTTCCGATGAGCTATTTCAATTCTTGCCAGATTTCTTGCATAGAACTTTGCGTTCTCAAGGCAGGAAAGTGAAGGCATTCCTGGCATGCGGGTGGGCGCATACCTGAAATGTCAAATTCGAATCAAGCCTCACTCGGCACGCGGAATAATTAGCTGCTGTCCTACCTGAATCTTGTCGGGATCGTGAAGCTTGTCGCGATTAGCATAGAAGATGCGCATATACTCGTTTGCATCTCCATAATACTGCTTGCTGATTCGCGAAAGATTGTCGCCGGCCTTGACCGTGTAGGTTTCCCCTTGTCCCGATCCCCCGCCTGCGGCTGCTGCCGCTGCGCGCGCTTGGTCGACATTGATCTCAGCAGTAATGTCGTCCTGACTGGGGTTAACTAACTTTATCTGGTCCCAAAACTTATTCTTAGCATCTTCAGATGGCGCACTGCCCTTGATGAAAAGCTTGTTGTCCTGAACGTGAAGATTCTGAAATTGAATTTGCTGCTGATCAGCCATGTTCAGAACCGATTGGTATTTCTGTTTCAATTCATTAAAGCGCTGCTGTGCGCCTTGTTGTTGTTCGGATTCAGACGCGCCGTGCCCAAACATTTTGTCGAAGAGTCCCATAATTCTTGATTCCTTCCGGTTTTGTTTTCGCTGTTTCAAACTCACGGGGGTTGTATAGAAGCGTTTGCAACGAGTGTGCCTAACTTTCAATGATCTCAGATTCGCAGGGTATGCGCTTCAGGGATCGGAGTTCTATCGTTTCCGCTGGCCCTGACCGTCTTAGTGACTTGCAGCGCTTTGCGGAAAAAGATTCGCCAAAGCATCGCAGGCAAGCGACTGCCACTCCTCCCTGGTCGGCGCCCAGTCGAACTTTTCGTAATGAAGCTTTCCCTTCTGGGGCGGCGTGCTGAAATCGTAAGCCAACGGTTGCCGAAATTTTTCCGGGCCGATTGGCGAGTTGTCGAGACTCTCGCGTTGGGTTTCAAAACACGCGAACATCCGCCGCTTCATTTCCCTGGCGTCATCGTCCAACAACAAGGTAGTCGTCTCGCGCTCGGCGCCCGACAAAAAGTCCGGGACCTTAGCTTTAAAGTCTTCACTGGGATGTAGGCCCATCTCGAATAACACCGGCGGCTTGAATCCGTTTTGCCTCATCAGGCGCAGGGCGGCATGCGTTGCAAAGGCCGTGGCATCGTGATCCGGATGTCCACCTTCGTAAGCGTGTGTAACAACGATATCCGCCGCCGCCTGCTGAAGAAAGGTTGAGATCTTCTTTGTCAGGTCAGCCAAACAGGCCGACGCGCGCTGGTCGGGGATGTCCAGTTCGACGACACGATTATCCGGGACATTCGCAATTGCCAGCGCCGCAAGACACTCTTCTTTGCGTGCCCGCGCATAATCCGCAAGCGCCTCAAACCCTGCCGCCCTGGCGTCCTGCATATCGCGCGGCGCGCCGTCGGTGACATGCAGAACCGTGACGTCCACGAGTTTGGAGATCAAACAACCGGCGCCTACTACTTCATCAGCCGGGTGAGCGACAATTACGGAACAGCGCATCGTTCGATTCAAATCCCCCGTGCCAAACAATTTCGCGCGAGCCGAGCGGGGTTTCCAGAGCGGCGTATGTCGAACGGGCTGAGTCATCAGCAGTCACTTGCTCCCGGTTTCAGATAGCAGCAACTGCGCCTCGCCGTTTGCATATCTCGCATGGAATCAAGACATGCGCTGTGTATGTCCGGTACGAATTGAAGTGCCGCCTGGTTACACCAAAAGATTGAGACAACATCGCTGCGGTAAGCCTGGCCGGGATGAATGCGAAGCTTTTGGCGTTTGCCGCCAATCTTTCGGCTTTGCCTGCCAATGATGTAGTCAACCCTCATACCAAAGGCAATTTGCGGAGGAATGCTGGGCGGGTCTATTTCGAAACGATCCTGGCGGAAGGCCTTTGGCGCGAGATTCGAGACAGGGTTAGTTAACGGTCTTATATCTTTGCGTACATCAACTGATCCAGGACTTCTCCATTCTTGAGCGCGCTGCGGCGCAAGCGCCCTTCGCAAGTGTAGCCGGCTTTTTCGAGTACCCTTATTGAAGCGTCGTTGTTGGCGAAGGGAACGGCGTACACGCGGGTGAGATTGAGATGTTTGAAGGCGTACTCGGTTATGATTTCAAGCGCGGCAGTCGCTATGCCCCGTCCCCAGTGCTGCTCGCTAAGCCAGTATCCGACCTCAGCGGAACAGCGCTCGACGTCTTGCTGTAACACCAATCCTATCCCACCGACCGCTTCACCATTAACATCAATGGCAAAGCTAGTCCCGGGAGTTATTGCGGTAATGTGCTCGAGCCATCGCTCGGCATCCGCATCTGTGTAAGGATGTGGAAACTGGTCGCGCAGGTTGATCCAGATTTTCCGATTGTTGGCGTGCAGGGGAAGTGTTTCCTTATCACTGTCACGCCACGAACGAATCGTGCACGGGCCGCATTCGAGATACACCATTTGATCCTTTTTCGCCTGCGTTTCAGTGGCTGTCGAGTTGCTCAAAGTTGCATTGCTTCGGTTTCTTTTCCGGACGCCAGCGCAGAAACCGCGTACCGTGACGAAAACGCCCGCCGGTGAAATGATCGTATTGAACTTCAACCACCAGTTTAGTTTTCAGCGGTTGCCATTCGCCAGAACGTTCGGTGCTCCAGCGGCTTGGACCACCCGGCGCGTTACCGGTAAAACCCGGTGGCCCGATCAGCGGTTCGAGTTTCTTCGTTAACTCTTTTTTTCCGGCTTCGTTAAAGCTTGAAGTGAAACCAACATGATGCAATAGACCCGCGTCATCGTATAAACCGAGCAACAGCGAGCCGACCACTTTGCCTTTTGACGCATAGCGGAATCCGCCAAGCACGCAATCGGCGGTGCGCATCCTTTTGACTTTCTGCATGCCGTCGCGCGTCCCCGAGCGATACTCGAGATCGCTGCGTTTGGCAATCACTCCATCAAGCTTTATGCCCGCTGATGAAAGCCACTTTTGCGCCGTCGCATAGTCTTCAGTTTTGGGAGACAACTCGATGCTCGCGTTCTTTGCAAAATATTTCTTCGCAAACTTCTCGAGCTTCTGACGACGCTTGACGAGTGGCTCTTCAAAGACAGTTTTGCCTGCCTCATCAACCAGCAAATCGAAGATGATGTAATTGGCCGGCGTTGCGAGCGACAGCTTTTGTATGCGACTGGCGGCTGGGTGGATGCGCTGAAGCAAATCGTCAAACGACAGTCCACCTTTGACAGGAATCACCAGTTCACCGTCGAGCACAAAACTGGTTGCTTTCAACTTCAGCAGCGCCTCGACCACTTCCGGAAAGTAGCGCGCCAGCGGCTGGCCCGACTTTGATTGCAGCTCGATCTTCTTGCCGTCGCGAAAAGCGAGGCAGCGAAAGCCATCCCACTTTGGTTCATACTCCCACTCCGCGCCGGCGGGAATCTTGTCCACGAGCTGCGCTTCCATCGGCGGAAATGGCGGCTTAATTGGCAAAGTCATATTCGCAAAGATAGCAGATAGAAGTCAGAGGTCAGAAGTCAGAGATCAGAGGACCTCTGACTTCTGACCCCCGACCTCGATCTTTGACCTCTGACTTAGGCATCGATATTGCTATCTGTTCAATCGACATACTTAATAACGCAAACGCGGGATATTAAAGGTGCAAACGAGACACGAACTTTTCGATTTGTACCGGATAGCTACATTGGAGCCGGAAGATCAGCGCCGCATCAAGCAGGATTGAAATTATGAATAAACCAATTGAAAAAAACGTTCAGCCGAATGAGGAAGAACCAGCGCAAACGCTTTCTCTTTGGACCGACACCGCCGCGATTCCGCTCGAGACGCCGTTGATCGAACGAGTTAGCGCCGACGTCTGCATGGTGGGAGCCGGCATTGCTGGAATGACCACCGCTTACCTGTTGGCTCGCGAAGGCAAGTCGGTCGTCGTGCTAGACGATGGACCAATCGGCGGCGGCATGACCGGGCGAACGACGGCGCATCTGGTTAACGCACTTGACGATCGTTACTTCGACTTAGAACGGTTGCATGGCGAGGAGGGCGCGCGCCTCGCTGCCGAGAGTCACACGGCGGCCATCGATAAAGTCGAGCAGATTGTTAAAGACGAAAAGATCGAATGCGAGTTTGAACGGCTGGATGGTTATTTGTTTGTGCCGCCGCGGGACTCAAAGAAAATTCTTGACGAGGAATTAGCAGCAGTGTACCGGGCGGGGTTGCTCGATATCGAAAAAGTGGAGCGTGTTCCCTGGGATTCATTCGACACTGGGCCGGCTTTAAGGTTTCCCCGCCAGGCGCAGTTTCACCCGCTCAAGTATTTGGCTGGCTTGGCGAAGGCGATAAAACAAAAAGGCGGGCGCATCTACACCGAAAGCCACGCGAAGGAGATCGAGGGCGGCAAGAAAGCGCGGGTGGAGACGAACGGCGGCGGAGTTGTAACTGCGGACGCGGTGGTGATCGCGACCAACAGTCCGGTGAACGATCTGATCGCGATTCACACCAAACAAGCCGGATACCAAACTTACGTTATCGGCGCGCGCATTCCGCGCGGCTCAGTTACTCGCGGGCTCTACTGGGACACGCCCGATCCCTACCATTACATTCGTATTGAAACCTTGGGTAAAGGCACGGCTGGTTACGACGTTTTGATTGTTGGCGGAGAAGATCACAAGACGGGACAAAAGGACGACGCCGGCAAGCGCTTTGGCGCGCTTGAGCGCTGGACTCGTCATCGTTTTCCGATGATCGAACGCATTGATTATCGCTGGTCGGGCGAAGTCATGGAACCGATCGACGGTTTGGCGTTCATCGGTCGCAACCCGATGGACTCGACCAATGTTTACATTGCAACCGGCGATTCCGGCAACGGCATGACGCATGGCACGATTGCGGGAATGCTTTTGACTGATTTGATTCTGGGTCGCAAGAACGATTGGGAGTCAATTTACGATCCATCGCGCATTACGCTGAAGGCGCTACCCGAGTTTGCGAAAGAGAACCTAAATGTCGCAAGTCAGTACAAGGACTTGATCTTCGGAGCGGACGTTGATTCCGAAACAGAGATTAAGCGGGGCTCGGGTGCGGTCATCTCGCGAGGGCTGCACAAGGTTGCGGTTTATCGTGACGCGGATGGCGCAACGCATGAACTTTCCGCAGTCTGCCGCCACCTGGGCTGCATCGTTAATTGGAACTCGTTGGAAAATACCTGGGATTGTCCGTGTCACGGCTCTCGTTACGACGCATTGGGCAAAGTTATCCAGGGACCGGCGAATAGCGATCTGCCGCCGGTGGATGAGGCTGCAAATTAATTGGCCGCAGCCTGCGGAGCAGGCTTGCGTAGTGTTATCCGGCCGCCGCCATATCGGCTTCGCTGATGTCGAAATTGGCTGAGACTTTTTGCACGTCGTCGTGATCTTCCAGGGCTTCCATTAACTTCAGCATCTGCTTTGCTTCGCTGCCCTCGAGCTTCTTGTATTCCTTGGGCACCATTTCGACTTCAGCAACCTGCGGTTCAACGCCGGCTTTCTTCATTGCTTCGAGCACCTTATCAAAGTCGCCTGGTGATGTGATGATCTCAAAGTTGTCTTCATCATCGCGCAAATCTTCTGCGCCGGCATCGGTGACGATCTCAAAAAGTTCTTCTTCCGACTTGGCACTTTTGGCCACCACGATGTACCCCTTCTTCTCGAACATCCAGGCGACGGCGCCGGCTGCCGCCAGGTTTCCTCCGTTCTTGGAAAACGCGTGGCGAATCTCGGCCACGGTGCGATTGCGATTGTCGGTCATCGATTCAATCAGGAGCGCCACGCCGCCTGGTCCATAACCTTCGTAAGTGATCTCTTCGTAGTTGACGCCTTCTTCTTCGCCGGTGCCGCGACGAACAGCGCGTTCGATCGTGTCGTTGGGCATGTTGCCGTTCTTGGCGTCGAGGATAGCCTTGCGCAGCCGGGCGTTACCCTCCGGGTCACCGCCGCCCGAGCGCGCGGCAACGGTTATTTCCTTGATGAATTTTGTGAACAGCTTGCCGCGCTTGGCATCCAGCGCGCCTTTCTTGTGCTTAATACTATGCCATTTCGAATGTCCGGACATTTCGCTTCGAGTCCTTAATTAAGAGTCAGACTGTAGGTTTTGCAGGCCGGGAATATATCACAGAAATTAGCGGCCGCGGATTAACCCGGATAATATAAGGATCTGAATAAAAGACAACAATGTACTGCTTTCCTCTCGAATGCTTTTCTATTCATATCCGCGCTTGTCCGCGTTAATCCGCGGCTAATAACTTCTTCTCACTTAAGTTGTTCGTATTCCTTCTTTGCCTGGACCAGCACGGGCAAATCCTGGTCAGCATCCTTCCAGGTGGCAAAGAAATCCTGATACTCCTTGCGGCTCTTCGACGTATTGCCATCAAGTGCGGCGGCCCGCGCGAGTCCGACGTGCGCCAGCGGATACAGCAGGGAAAAAATCTCGACCGTACGATGATCCAGGATCTTTTGATACTCGAGGGCAGCCTCTTTTCCGGAGCGCTGGCCAAGATAAGCCTGGCCACGAACGTAGTTAATCCCGAAGCCCGCAACGGCACCCAGCTCAAAACGGCTGGCTGGCTTTAATATCTCGATTGCTTGAGCGTAGTTGCCCCGGCTGTTTTCAATCGCAGCGCGAATCATTGGAATCGTTATGTTGATATTTATTGATTCCTGGGGAAACCGCTTAGCCAGCTCATCGGCAAGCGCTTGAGCTTGAGCCGTATCACCGCATTGAGCAAACGCCATAGCGGCGACGCCCAAATCAACCTTGCCGCGGGAAATACCTATGGCGTGCGTGGCCATCTGCCTGGCTTCCGGGCATTGGCCCAGGACTGCATGCGCGAAGGCTGCGTTGGCCTCATATTGGCTCGCATTTTCCTTACGATCCCGGGTCATCAGCAATTCAGTTGAGCGCCGCGTGAAATCCAGAGCTTTTCTCCACTGTCCACGGCTGAGCACTGTTCCGGTCTGCAAGTCGAAGAAATCAGGTTCAGTTGTCTTGCTCGCGAACCAGTCGAGGTCTTTCTTCATGGTGTCTTCGTCGCCACGGAGGAATGCGATCTGGTAACTATAGGAGCGGTAGATGCCTCGATCAGGGTTTTGACCAAGAGTCTGCTCGAGCGTCTGCTTTGCTTCGTCCAGACGGCCCAGCTTGATAAAACAATCCACTACGTTGCTCTGGGCAGTAGCGTTGGTCGGACTGAGGCGAACAGCCTCGCGGGACTCCTTAAGCGCGTCTTCGTACTCTCCGCTGAAGGTGTAATTCACTGCCAGATTATTATGTGGGATGTAATCGTTCGGATAAGTCTGCGCCCAAGCTTTCAGTATATTGATTACTTCGTCGCGGTTACCGGTCACGTAACTGTGGTACTTCTCTGAAATATAAAACTTCTCGTGCTCGCTGACCCGGTCGCGAAGGTCATAAGCCTTCTGCGAATACTCCTTCGCGACTTCAGTCTCGCCCCAGTTGTTAAAGGCAACGGCCAGCCGCGCGTAGGCCATCGCAAAGTTCGGGTCAACTTCGATGGCGCGTTTGTAAAAAGGTACTGCTTCGCGATCCTGACCCTTTTGGCGCAATTCATTCCCTTGAGAGAAAGCCTTGAGGGCTTCAAGCGAAGACGTGGTCGCCTGCTCGATCGGCGCATCAAACTTCTTAATCGATCCCAACGATTCGCCCAGCTTTTCGCGAAGTTGCGAGGCCACGCGGCCCAGCGTGCTTAGTACTTGTTCCTTGCTGTCCGCTTCTCCCTGTTCGCGCGCGATCGCATCACCGCTTTGCACGTTGATCGCTTCCAACGTGATCACATAGTGACTGCCCAGACTCGAAATTGAGCCGGCAAGCATCGCCTTCAAACCCTGTCGTTGCCCAATTTCACGCGCCACATCTCTGGTTACGCGATCATCGGATGAGCGACCCATGAAACGCAGCGCCTCACGCACTCTGTCTTCAGGATAAATATTCAGAAAAGGAGACTGTCCCAGTTGCACTGCCAGCGCTTGCTTGAGAGTTCCATCAAAGACCGGCTCGCCTGTCGTGTTTACAAAATCAGCGAGCAGCACAGTGTCTTTGTCGGTAAGCGCCTGCGCGTGATGAAAATAGAAAAAGACTCCGGCGCCAACCAACACGACAAAGAGTGCGGCGAAGATACCCGCACCGGTCTTGTGACGTTTGATTTCGCTGACAATGTATTCCGCGCTCGATGGCGCATGTGTCGCCGTTTGCTCAGCAGTCGGCGGCACGCGATCTGAAATTGTTGGTGCCGCGCCGGCCGCGCTAATCGTCGATCTACCCAGGGTGTCAGGTGAAACTGAACGCTCTAGTTCAGCTTCGAATTCGATCTTCTGCTTCAACCGGCGCAGATCAGTTAACAATTCCCTAATGGTCTGATAGCGCTCGTCTCGGTCCTTGCGTAGCGCCTTGGTGATAATCCAATCAAGCTCCGCCGGGACGTTGGGGGCGAAGCGCGCGAGTGGCGGCGCTTCTTTTTGCGTGATTGAAACCAGAACGTCAGTTGAGGTCTCGCCTTCGAAAGGCGTGCGGCCCGCCACCATCTCATACAACACCACGCCGAGGCTCCAGATATCGCTGCGCGCATCAACTGCCTTGCCACGCGCTTGTTCCGGCGACATGTAATGAGACGTGCCCATCACCACGCCGGCGTCGGTGTGCACCAAAACTCGCGTAGATGCTTCGTCGTCAGACGAACTGCGATCGATCGAACTCTCGGTAAGTTTCGCCAGTCCAAAATCAAGCACCTTAACGTAGCCGTTGCGGCGGATCATGATGTTGTCCGGCTTGATGTCGCGATGAATGATGCCGGCCGAGTGTGCTTCTTCCAGGGCGCCGGCCACTTGCACGGCGATATCGAGAATCTCGGCAACGTCCATAGGCGTGCCTGAAATCTTTCGGCGCAACGTGGCGCCGTCGATGTATTCAGTGGCGATGAAGTGTTTGTCGGCGTCGCTGCCGACCTCATGAATCGTGAGAATGTTAGGATGGTTAAGGGCCGACGCGGCACAGGCTTCCTGTTCAAAGCGATGGAGCCGGTCACGGTTGGTGGTGTACTCTTCGCCTAATATCTTCAGCGCGACTTTTCGTCCGAGCTTGGTATCTTCGGCGAGATACACTTCACCCATGCCGCCCGCTCCGAGCTTTTCTAAAATCCGGTAATGGGAAATTCTCTCGTTTTCCATCTTGCGGTCGTCGACCAAACGCCTAAAAAAATCTTAACTTATTTAACGGTCGGGGGCTGATGTTGGTTTCAATATTCCCCTCTGCCGATCCGCGCTGTCAACGCGTCTTTTGCGCTGCGACGGTGTTCAAAATTTCCGGTAAGCATTGGCTTACAGTGACTCGTTTGGTTTTGGACGCATGTCCGGAGTTGATTGCGACTGCGCTTCGAGAAACATGCAGCGCTTTTGCCAGCACGGCGATCAGTTCTCGATTCGCAGCGCCGTCAACCGGCGGAGCGGCAAGCCGCACGCGCAAGGCGCCGTTGTGCTCGCCGGCGATTTCGCTTCGCGAAGCGCGCGGCACAACATAAACCTGAAACGTCACGCCGCCATCCTTCTCGGAATAACTAATCATATCCGCCGTTTACGCAGATTTCACAGATTACCGAATCACAAACTGTCAATGCCCTGCGAATATCAGGTGAAACCTCAACGTTTAATCATTTGCGCGGAAAATAAGGTACAAGACTAAAGGAACCTCTGACTAGGGTATTGAAAAGTTTGCATTGAGCCAGCGAAGCGCGGCGTTAGCATAAAGCCTGGGGTAGAGCGAAGCGGAACCCCAGGATCGTTGACATATGATGCATGAGCCCGCGAACGCGGGCGACAGCGGCACATGATGAGTAAAGCGTAGCCTTCTCGCTATCGTACGCTCCACGCGCTGGTCCTCCTAACTGCCGTTGACCTGGGTTCCGCTTCGCTCCACCCCAGGGCGGGGTCCCCAGCCGAGCAGCTCGGCTGGGGTGCGAGACTTTACGCTTTCACCCGCTTCGCGGATTGTGGAAAGCCCAATTAACTTGTTCAGAGTTTCCTAAACTCTCATTCGACAACTCGATTTTTCTTCATGTCTTCTTGATCTGTGTAATCTGCGCAATCTGCGGATTTCTCGATTTAGGCGAAGAATACTATTGGCCAACCGCGCAAAAGTGTTCCAGCGACCGCTGCCTGCAACAGCCAAATAATGATGAACGCGACTATCGGGGAGATGTCAAATGCGCCTACGGCCGGGACATGACGACGCAGTGGACCAAGCAATGGCTCAGTAACATTCACCAGGAATCGCATCATACGGTTTTTGTAGCCCACCGTTCCCCACGAAAGAATAATGCGCAGAAAGATCAGCAAACTATAAAAGCCAAGCAGGCCGTAAAGCAGGTAACCCATGGTTGCGATGACCGAGTGAGCGCCAATGCTGAACAGAATTCCTGCGATGGTATTTGCAATACCCGAGACAAGCTGCAAAACGAACCACCCGAGCAGGATTGCCAGGAGGATCGCTACCAACGGCGCATACTTTGGATCGACCGCCATGCGGGCGAGGGTACGACGCACGGGACCGATGACGGGATCCGTCAGCCGGCGAATTGTTATTGAACTCCAGCCAAATGGATTGAGATCTGCCTGATTCGCAATCAGGCGCAATAAGATCAAGACGATGACGACAGCGATCGCCGTTATCAACGCCCAACTGATGAACCAGTAAAGTTTGCCAAGAAGAAACATGAAGGTCCTACCCCCGCTCGCCGAAAAGAGCAGTACCTACGCGAATCATGGTTGCGCCTTCTTCAATTGCAACTTCGAAGTCGTGGCTCATGCCCATCGAGAGTTCACCTTTGGCCGAAGCGAAATGTCCCTGCACTTGCAACTCATCGCGTAGCTCGCGCAGGGTTTTGAAAAAAGGCCGGCTGCAATCCGGATTTTCAAAATAAGGCGGCAACGTCATTAGTCCGGTTAGACGAAGGTGTGGGCACTCTTTCAACGCCGCAAGCAAATTTGGCAGTTGCGCCGCCTCGATTCCAGACTTAGCCGCTTCCCCGCCGAGGTCGACCTGCACCAACACATCCAGGGATTGCCGGTTTTCTTCGGCGCACATTCGATCAAGTCGTTCTGCCAAAGCGGACGAGTCAAGCGAATGAACTACATCGAAAAGACTGACTGCCCGCCGCGCCTTGTTCGTCTGCAGATGGCCCACCAAATGCCAACGAGCAGCGTCCCGTCCGAGTTCACTTATCTTTTCTTCCGCTTCCTGAACACGATTCTCACCCAGGTCCTGCATACCTAAAGCGAGCGCGGCTTTCAACGTTTCGGTTGGGTGTGTTTTGGTGATGGCAACCAGAGTTATCTCTGCGGACGAACGGCCGCAGGCCCGCGCGGCTGTCTCAATTCGTGTGCGAAAGTCCGCGAATCGGTCGTGCAGCGTTTGCAGAGCATCTGGTTTCGGCAGCATTCCCGTCACAACACAATCGAAATGAAACTGTAAGAAGGTCGCTCAAGTTGTTGGCAGGCTTACATTATCAGATCAATTCCACTGCCGCACCCGGTGATCGCGGGGGAAACATCAAGCGCAAGCCACCCGGAAGTTCTAATGTGTCAAAGTCGTGCCCGAGATTGGGGGCTGGCACGTCGATTGTTGTGAAAATGTGCAAACCGCAGCGCTCCCCGCTGTAAGAAGTTGAAATCGCGCATCAATAGCATCGCGCAATAATTTAAACAGGAGAGAATCTATGAGACATTCAACTATGAGACATTCAACAAAGACCAGAATAGTTATTTTGAGTGCGGTCGCTGCCTTGTTGCTGGCGGTGTCAATTCCGACGACCTCGTTAGCACAGGGTCGGGGGAATGGACGCGGTCACGGCAAAGGCAATAGTGATCGCGCGGCTAGCGTTTGGCGAAACGGCGATCTGCCAAATCGCATTGAGCGTGATCGCTCAAACAGAGGCTGGCGAAATAGAACCGGCAACCTGCCCAATTACAGTAAAAAGTGTGGCAAGTTTGTAAATTGCCACGACGCTCGCGCAGGACGAATTGATGGCCGCGGACCGCGTGGCACGCGAGTAGGAAACGTCATTTGGCGCAATCGATTCCGCAACCGTAATACGAATGATGTTTGGCGCAATCGCATTCGCACTCGGCGAAACCGCGTTTACGAAAATCGCTAATCAGGACCATCAGCACCATTTGAGTCGGTCCACCCCCACGCGGCCTGCCCGCGCGGGGACGCCGCGAGGAAAAGTTGGTACTGGTTCATTTTCCTGAACCAGTACCGAAAAGTTAGGTTTCTTGACACGCTCCAAGCCCGTTCGCATAATGCATTCCACACTGCGGATGTGGCGGAACTGGCAGACGCGCAGGTCTCAGAAGCCTGTGATGGTGACATCGTGGAGGTTCAAGTCCTCTCATCCGCACCAATTTTAAGCAGCAATTAGGCGAGTCCGAACGGGCTCGCTTTTCTTTTTGGAACCCTCCAGCCTTCCTCGCGTTTGATTAAAAGATGTCACACCCGCAGCGGTCATGGTGTTTTACTAGTAACTGCGTTCAAGCTCGATCGTGTTAAAGGGAGCGAGGGATGAAGGCCGAACACGCTGACTCAATTCAATTGGACCGGGGCGGTCAGGAGCGGAATTCTCTCCGGGCCAGTGCGCCGCAGCCGTTTAAGATTAGCGACCGCCCGGCGCGTAATCGCGTCCAGCGTATCGCCGACCTGGCTCACATGCTTTTGAGAGAAGCTGAAACGCTGGCCTCCGACAGGACATTCACCGAAGATCAAATAAGTTGCGCACGCTGAACATCGCTGAAGGCATCGACTTTTACGACGAAGTCACTCGCTTTGAGATTACCCTCATCAGGCTCGCGCTCGAGCGCTCCGGGCGAAACCAGGCCGCCGCCGCCGCCGCCAGACTACTGCACATCAAGCCCACGACGCTGAACGTCAAGATAAAACTCTATGGGATTGAATACTCAAGATCGTAAATCGTGAATCGTAAATGGTAAATAGAAGTTGGCACTGAGAGCTGCTGAGTTGGAGGACGCGGAGCGATCTGATTAGCACCGCGGCTTTAGCCCGGTGATAGCAAACTGGAATTGACAAGGAACCGTTTCTAACGGGTTTTGTTGGAGAGGATCAGGAGAAACCGTTCGAAACGGTTTAAGGAGTCATTTTGTAGAAACTTGAACACCGGGCTGAAGCCACGGTGCTAATGAGATCGCTTCGCGTTCCCGCGCTCGTAGTTCCAATCGAACTCGATATAACAACCCAAAACCGACCCACTACCGAAAACGATTCACGATTTACGATTCACGATACACCCGCGCTTCAGTTAACTGCCTGCGAGGAGTTATCCGCCGAAGGTTCGCGCCCATCAGAAACAGTCAACGGCTGTTCGTCAAAGAGAGTTGAATTGATCAGCGTCTGTACCCAGTACTGCCCTGCCGCTGGAAACGTGACGTTCACAAAAAAGCTGATGTTGTCTGCAAATCCGCCCGGGGTTATTTCAAAACTGGTTGGCTGCGATACGACGATGGGATGTTGCCGATCAGGGGTCAGAATTCTAACTTCGGAAAGATGAGTGCCCTCGCCGCGCCAGTGATTGACCACCGCAAACTTGATCAGCGAGACGGGCAACTGCTGCACCATGATGTTTTGGAACACGCCCATAAACGAAAGTTTGTTGCCGACTTCCAGCCGCACGTCATCGCAAAAAAGCGTGTAAAGCAATTCGAGTTTTTGATCATTAGTTTGCTTTGATATCATTTTACTTTCCTGTCAAGAATTCAAGTTCGGTAGTCTCAGGGTTAGCTTACCATCTTCTTGAACGCTTCCTCATCGAGCACGGTAACTTCCAACGCAGTCGCCTTGTCCAGTTTCGATCCAGCTTCTTCGCCGGCAACCACAAAATCGGTTTTCTTGCTAACTGACGAACTGACGCGGCCACCGCGCGCTTCAATCGCCGCACGCGCTTCATCCCGCGTGAAATCTGCCAGCGTGCCAGTCAACACAAATGTTTTGCCTGCAAAACTGTCGTCCGTGGGGTGGCGGGTTTTTTCCATTTTGGTCTGCACGCCCTCCGCCGCCAATCGCTCGCACAATGCCCTATTGCCTTCATCGTCAAACCAGTCGCGCACGCTTTGAGCAACGGTCAAACCAATCTCAGGAACATCGTCAAGCTCTTCAACGCTCGCGTTGCTCAACTCTTCAAGCGAACCAAACTGGCGCGCCAGCGTGGTCGCCGTGCGATCCCCGACATGACGCAAGCCCAACGCGTATACAAGATTTGCCAGGTCGCGCTGTTTACTGGCTTCAATTTGCGCAAGCAGATTGGACGCGGACTTTTTGGCCATTCGTTCAAGGCCAGCCACGTCCTCTAAACTGAGGCTGTAAAGATCGCCGGCGTCGTGGACCTTTCCGCTGTCGACCAGTTGATGGACCAGCGACTCGCCCAATCCTTCAATGCGCATCGCTCGTCGTGAAGCGAAGTGCAACAGCCGGCCTTCGAGTTGTGCCGGACAGTCGGCGGCAACGCAGCGCGAAACCACTTCGCCTTGCGGACGCGAAATCTCGCCGCCGCAGACGGGACACTTCCTCGGCATGCGAAAGATCTTTTCTGCGCCGCTGCGCTTTGCCTCAATGACTCTCAGCACCTTGGGGATGACATCGCCGCCTTTTTCGATCAGCACCCAATCGCCGATGCGAATTCCCAAACGCTTCACTTCGTCAGGGTTATGCAGCGTGGCCCGCGACACGGTAGTGCCGGCTAACACTACCGGCTCCAAATTCGCGACTGGCGTCAACGCGCCGGTCCGTCCTACTTGCACCACTATCGAAAGCACCCTGGTTTCGGCCTGGCGCGCAGCGTACTTGTAGGCGATGGCCCAGCGCGGCGCTTTGTTCGTGGTGCCAAACTCGTCTTGCAGCGCGGTTGAATTCACCTTTACCACCAAGCCGTCGATTTCATAATCCAGATCGTCCCTGCGCGCTTCCATCCGGTTAGCAAACTCGATCACTTCATCAATGGACTTGCAAAGCACTCGCTCAGGATTTATTCGCAGCCCGGCCTGTTCCATCCAGTTAAGCGCTTCCCAATGAGTCGCAAATGGTTTTCGATCGCCCGTGAGCAGGTCGTACGCGAACATCTCGAGCCGTCGCGAGGCCGTGATTTTTGGATCAAGTTGGCGAATGGTTCCGGCGGCCGCGTTGCGCGGGTTGGCAAAGCGCGGCTCGTCCTGTTCTTCACGCTCGCCGTTGATGCGCTCGAAAACTTTGCGCGGAATGAACGCCTCGCCGCGAACTTCCAGGTTTGCGATCTCAGATTTGAGACTTGAGATTTGGGATTTCAGATTTGAAGTTTTTGAGTTAGTTCTGTTTTCGCGCAGTCTAAGAGGAATACTACGGATGGTGCGCGCATTTGCCGTAACGTCTTCGCCGATGCGGCCATCGCCTCGCGTAACCGCGCGCGCCAGCACCTGCTTTTCGTAGTGCAGCGCGAGCGACAGTCCGTCGATCTTCAGTTCAGCAACGTAGTCGATCGCTCTTCCATCAGCTAGCCGCTGGCAACGCTGGTCAAAAGCCCGCAGCTCTTCGATGTTGTAGCTGTTGTCGAGCGACAACATCGGCCGCCGATGGACCACTTGCGCAAAACCATCCACGGGCCGGCCGCCGACTCGCTGGGTGGGACTATCGCTGGTTATTAATTCGGGGTGTTGTTGCTCAAGTGTCTGTAACCGTTCAAGCAGCGCATCGTATTCCCGATCGGAAATTTCCGGAATGTCATTAACGTAATACAGCTCTTCGTGCCGGCGAATTTCTCCGCGCAACTTTTCAAGCTGTTGTTCAACTGAAACCGCCTTGGCCACACTCAAATCTCCACTGGTCGAGACTCAGGAATGTTTTCCGCTTTGTGAAATGCCGGCATGACTGCCACTAACCTGCGCGGCGCCACTCGTTTTGCTTTTCGTCTCGGCCAGCTTGTTTATCACTCGGCCGATCATGCGAATGTTCTGAAGAAAATCGTCGAGGCGAATATTTTCATCCGGCCCATGTGGATTCGATCCCGCGTGACTAATGCCAAAGGATGCGACCGGCGTGGGAGGCGACGACGCGCCACAGACTGCACCGACCGGGCCACTCGCCGGATCCATCGGGTAAACCAGCGGCGTACTTCCATAAACTTCTGTTGCCGACTGGATCACGGCGCGAGCGACGGTCGATTGCGCGGAAGACTTTGCGAGCGGCGCGCTGGCCAGTTCGATAATCTCAATGTCTTTGAAGCCACGCTCGTCCAGATGCGCGCGCAAAAGTTCCACTATGAGCGGCGGCGTAAGATCCGGGACCAGCCGAAAATCCAGTCGCGCCACTGCCAGGCTGGGAAGAATTGTTTTCATTCCGGCTTCAGTGTGACCGGTTTGGATGCCGCAAATTGTACAAGTCGGTCCGAAGATGTGCTCTTTCACCAGCGCCGCGCCCTTCAGCGAACGCACCCAACCGCCGATGCGAAACTCATGCTTCAAACCAGCTTCGTCAATCTCGATCATTTTGAGCGCTTCGGCATCTTCTGCGCTGATAGGTGCAATTTGCGACGAGAAGCCGTCGATGGTGATCACGCCTTTCGGCGACATGATCGTCGCCAGCGCCTGCACCAGTCGCCAGGCTGGGTTGGGAACTATTGCGCCCCACTTTGAATGCAAATCAGCACGCGCGCCGTGCGCCCGCAACTCGACAAACTGAATGCCCTTGAATCCCAAACTGATGACCGGCCGCTCCTTCGTATCCTTGTACCCTTCATCCCAAATACAGCCTTCGGCGGCGAACATTTCGGGATGATCGTTTGCGAAACGATAAAGGCTTGGGCTGCCCAGCCCATCTTCGCCTTCAACGAAAAAACGCAGCGACACCGGCAACTTGCCAAAAGTTTTTTGATAGGCTTCGACAGCAGCGAGTCGCGCGACCAGATCGCCTTTGCTGTTTGCGGCGCCGCGCGCGTAAAGCTTGCCGTCAAGAATCGTTGCCGCGAATGGACCAACCGACCATTCACTTAAATGGCCCACCGGCTGGACGTCATAGTGGCCATAAAGAAGGTAACTCTGCGGCCCGCTGCCGCATTCACCGTAGATTATTGGATAGCCATTGCCGACGCGCTGTGAACGCGTGCCGATGCCCACGCGCTGCATCATTTGTTCGACCGTCTCGGCAATTGCGCGCATGCCGGTGCCGCGCGCCGCAACCGAAGGCATGCGACAGAGCGTCTGCAAACGCTCAACAAAACTCTGCGCGTGCCGGTCAACATATTTGTCGAAACGAGAAAAGGTCATATGACTTTGAATGATCGTTTCTAACTGGTGGATTCAAGTTTGAAGCGCAACCTCGATTGCGTCTTCGCTCCGGAGGAGCGAGATGTTTATAGACCAGCGGCAATTTTAAATAACTTCGCTCCGCAGGAGCGAGATCTACCGTTAATTTACTGGCGAATAGTCAGGAACACATTGCGCTCCTATGGAGCGCAGGATTTTTGATACCAATATCAGCTATAAACATCTCGCCCCTTCCGGGCGAAGCAGTCCAGACATCTTGTCTCGCAACAATGAAACAATCTGCTGCGAACCTTATGTTTTTGACTAATCTAAGCCTTCCGCTGCGTACAGAAGATAGCGTGGCTGGTCCAGCGCGCGATCAAAACCTGCGCAAAGCAACCCGCCCGCAAACGCGTTTTGAAACTCTGTTCGCACCCGCAATTGTTCCTCCCGGGCAGCGCGCGGATTTTGCGTGCACAGACCGTTCCAATCAGCAGGAATTTGAATCGTCCGCGCCGCGGGCACAGCAAATGATGCCGTCGCGCCTTGTGCCAACTTTATTACTCTGTTCGATTGCAGCCGCCATTCGGCAAACAGCCTATCGCTGTCGATTCCCGGCGGCGGTGTACCCTCAGACAGCGGGCTCGTCGAGTAATCCGTGCCGTAGAAATTTGCCGCGTAACTGCGCACCGTCACCCCCAGCCGATTGAGATTAAAGTGTGCATTGCGCGCTTGCATTGGATCCCAGGTCCACTTAATGAAATTTCGCCCTTCATTTATGGCGCGCTCTCGCTGGCTCCATTTCAACCGCGCGCCCACGCCTTTGTTCTGGTAGTCGCGCGCGACCGCCATCATGTGCGAATAACCGAAGATGGAATCGTCGTGCACCGCCGGCAGGTGATGAACAAACCCTACCAGGCGTTCAGCAACAAGAGCGCCCAACGTCCAACCACCCGCCTGGCGCGAAACAATTAAATGACGACGAGGCGAGATTTCCAGTTCGGGCAAACCGAAAACTTCTCGCTGCAAGCGGATACAACTATCGAATTCGTCGATGGTGGTGCATTCACGGATTTGAATGCCGTCCATCAAGGCACCTTCACCGGACCAGCGGGTAATTGCAGTGAGGTCCGCAATCCGCCGGTCTCGCGGTTCTGCAAAGTCACGGCGCCTTTCATCATTTCGACCAGGCGACGACCCACGATGATTCCCAGCTCATTTAGATCGGTTTTTCCGGCGCGCGGCGCTTCCTCGGGGTCAAACACCAGAGACATATTTTTTATGGCGGCGCCTTCGTCTTCGATTTGCACTTGCAGCGTTGGTCCATCAAGTAATTTCGCGTAAGTCGTCACGTGCTGACCTGAGGTGCTGCGACTCACCGCCCAGGAGAGAAACGTAAAGAGTATCTGCCGCAACCGCCCTTGATCCGAAACGATTGTCGTTGCGTCAGGAGCAAGATGGTATTCGAGCGTCACATCATTCTTCTGTGCCAGGCGGCCAACGGCAGCACAGGTGTCGCGTAACGTGTCAGCCAGCGAGAATTCGTGAACGAACAACTCCGCCGGCCCCGATTCCAGGCGCGACAAATCTACCAATTGATTAAGACTGGCAAGCTGCTGCATTCCGGAGTTCTGAATCTTCTGACAAAAGCGTCGCTGCGTTTCAGTGAGCTTTTCCTGGTCCAGCAGAATTTCAGCAAAGCCGAGTATTGAAGTCAGCGGGGTGCGCAGTTCGTGTGACATTCGCGCGAGGAATAAGGAACGATAGTGGGAGATGTGGCGCAACTCGCGATTCGCCTCTTCAAGCGCGGCGGTTCGCTGTTGTAGTTGCTCAATCAATTGCGCCACGCGCTCGTCGTTAGACGGCTCGCTGCTGGTTTTATTTGTTTCCGTTACAGCCTTCTCAGACATGATAAGGATCGAGCGTAGCCTCGCAGCTCGGTTGCTCCGCGCAGTCGCGCAACTCAATTGTTTCGGTAAGTGCAATATAAGACTGCTCCAGACGAGTGTCAAAGGCTTGCTTCTTTTTTAACTAAATCGTGCGTTATCATGCTCGTGCCTGATGGTGCCAGGCATTTCTGAAAACGTCTGAGCGCCAGAAACGCATGAAAGGAACACTTAGCGAGCAGCCTCTCGCCGAACTCATTCGCGAGATTTCTTCCCGGAATTTTTCCGGCACCTTGCGGCTGGAGCGTGACCGCGCCCAGGCGGCTGTCTATTTTGAAAACGGCCAGGTGATTTTTGCGGCCTCCAACCTTCGCTCACTTCGCCTTAAGGAATATCTGGAAAAACGCGCGCTCGTTTCAGAAAAAGAACTCACCCCGCTGAGCCGGGATCTTTCCGATTTAGATCTTGCTGCCGCCGTTTGCACTTCCGGCCTGACCACGCGCGAACAAGTCGATCAATTGCTGGCAGTAATGGTCGCCGATGTGTTGCGCGTAGTTTTGTTATGGACAAACGGAAGTTGGGACTATAACGAGCGAGCGCGGTTGGGCTATCCCATCGAGGTGCCGGTGGATATCAATAGTCTGCTGCGCGAAGCCGGACACAGACTGCCGCTCAAGTTTGTTTCCGCGCGCTTCCGCAATCCCAACGAAATGATCTCACGAGCTATCGGCAGCGAAACGAGCGGAAACAACCTGCTGCCCAACGAAAGTTTTCTGCTGTCACGTCTGGATACACCAACAAAGTTGCAAGAACTGGTGGAACTCAGCGGACTGCGCGAGCTCGATGCTCATCGAATTATTTATGGGCTTGCGCTTAGCGGAATGGTCACGCGCGAGTACTGGCATCACGCTTTTCGCGCTGAGAAGGCGCCCACCGGCAAAGAGGCAGGAGAGGTTGCGCCGCCACGCGCAAAAACTCGCGAAGCTGAAGCGGCCGCTGAAGCCGAGAAAGAAATTGCGGAGCTGGAAACATTTCTCGCACGACTCGGCGACGCAGTTGACTACTACGAAGTTATTGGTTTATCCCCGGAAGCCGACGCCAATGAAATCAAACTGGCCTACTATGCTCTCGCTCGGCGCTATCACCCCGATCGATTTCATATACAATCCGGCACGCCGCAACATGCGCGTATCAGTTCTGCGTTCGCGCGAGTCACGCAAGCGTATGAAACGTTAACTGATCCAGGTGCGCGCTCGGCCTACGATGCAGGCCTCGAGCGTTCGCGGCAATTCTCCGGATCTCGCAAGTCGAAAGCCGGCGGTGCTGTTGGTCCTACAGAGGGATTTGAATTTGCGGTGGGTTCGCCTGACGACGAGTTCCAGGAGGCCGGTCAATGTTTCCGGGAAGGCCTCCAGGCACTACAGGCTGGTCAGCTTCAGTTAGCAGTGAAGCAATTGGCAGCGGCGGCAAGGCTGTCCCCTCGAGATGCACGCTATCGCGCTCACTATGGGCGCGCCCTCGCCGCGGGTGAGCAGACACGCCGGCTGGCTGAAAGCGAACTCCAGGCGGCGGTGAAACTGGAGCCTGCCGCTACAATGTATCGCACCATGTTGGCGGAATTGTATTTTGATTTGAACTTTCACCGGCGCGCGCAAACTGAGTTGAAACGAGCGCTGAGTATCGATCCAAACGATGCCAAAGCGCGCGCTCTGCTGCGCAAAATTGAGAAAGCCGGGAGAACAGGTTAAGAGCAGGTTTTTGGAGTGCGGCGGCTTGACTCTGCTTTTGGCCAGGCTCGCGAATCGTACAAGAAAAAAGCCAACTCTTTGGAGTCGTGAAAGGGGCGTCGAGCCGCCGCAGTCCAAAGCGTTAACGAAAGACTAATCATCATGGTGACAGCTCCGGTTGAAACTGAACACGAACGCCTGGCGCGCGAGGCTTACCTGCAACTTGCATCAGCCGCCGATCGCTTTGAGCGTTACGAAAATCCGCATGCAGTGCGCATCGCTGCACTTGCCGACGCGATTGCTCAAGCCTTTCATCTGGCGTCGCAGGATCGTCTGTCGCTGCGTAGCGCGGCCCACATGCACGACCTTGGCGAAGTGGCGATGGAGCGTGAATACATTCGCCGCGAAGGCTCGCTGAGCGAAGAAGAGCGGTTGGATTTGGCTCGTCATCCGGTGATTGGCGAACAGGAAGCCGCTCGTGCCAGCGCCGACCGCGCTGTGCAATTGCTCGTCCGCTGGCATCATGAGTGGTGGAATGGCTGCGGTTATCCCGATGCGTTGAGACAGAATGAAATCCCGCTTGCCGCGCGCATATTGCGCGTCGCCGATTCTTACGCCGCGCTTACCGACGCGCGCCCCTATCGACCTGCGCTTAGCGAAGCCGAAGCGCGCCGGCAAATCATCGAGCGCGCCGCAATTGAATTTGATCCGAGTATCGTAAGAGTCTTTCTTTCACTTCCCGACATGGAAGAACTGCGCTCGTTTGCGCGGCCGGCGAAACCGGCAGTGATAGTTGACGAGGGCCCGGGGTTGTTTTCATCGTTTACATAACACCTCGAACTGTGGATCTTAAGAAATTAATGGTGAATCCCGAGTTACAAACGAAATAGTGGACTTCGTTTTCGCTCCAGCGGAGCGAGATGTTTATAGCAGCGAGCCCACCCCCAAAGATTTTCGCTCCGCGAGGAGCGACACGCGGCAACGGAACGACTACCCAGGTACGAAAAGGCGATTGCGCTCCTACGGAGCTAAGGGGAAAGAAATGACTGCCATGCTATAAACATCTCGCCCCTCTGGGGCGAAGGACAAAACATGTTTCTGTACCACTTCCAACTTGAATTTACGAATACAAAATGACTCCTGCAACTTTCTCCAATGGCTGGCTTAATTTCGAGCTGAGCGTCCTGCGTCGTTTAAAATTCGCTTCGGTGGCCTTTCCCTTCACCGGCGAGCCGCAGCTTGGAATGCAACTCAAGCATTGGCAGGTCCGCGTTGCCGCTAACGATCCAATGACCTGGTCATTTATCAAGTCTACCGCGCTGCTGGAGAACAACACCTACCGCCTTAGCGATGAAGAGCTTGAGACAGTTGTTGAAGACGCCTACGTGCCGCGCGATCGTTTCGATAATCCATCGCTGTTGAACTGGTTCAATCAGACTGATGCCTGGTGGTTTGACACGGTGCGCTTCAATGCTGAGCGGCTCGATGCTCCTTACAAACGCGCGCTCGCGTTAACGCTTGGCATGCTGGTCGGCGACTATGTGCTTTCGTTTACTGAAACTAATCGTCACCTGCGTGAACCCGCATCGTTGTCGCGCGTGTTTCGCCGGCTGGCTGACTTGCTGCCTTACCCGCACGACAATTCTTTCCGCAGCAAAGCCTCTAATCAGGACGTGCGCGCTTTTCTGGCTGAACGCCGTCACAGCGATCTGATGTTCCTGCGTTTGCCGCCGCTGGAGGATTCGCATGCAAACCAACGGACTGCGGACGCGTGGCGTGAAGAATGGCTGCAAGGTGGCGACGATTTTTGGCAAGGCTTTGAGCAGCGCCGCGCCGGTAAGCTGGGCGCGCGCGCGCAAAGCAAGCAACAATACCTGGGCTTCCTCGAGGATTTGTTGCACACGGCCGCGCACATACCGGGCTGGGCCATCGCGCTGGTCGAAAACGGCTTCATCTCAATTGAAGAGCTGGTCGAAACCGTGAGCCGCGTTCGCAAAGTCGATGCTATCTACTCAAAGGATTTTTCAGATCTACTGGGAGTGCGCGCCACCATCGTCACTGCGAGTTAGAAGTCACGAACCGGTAGCCGACGCCGCGGACGGTGAGCAGGTGCGTCGGCTTAGCAGGATCTTCTTCAAGATACTTTCTGAGGCGAACGATGAAGTTATCGATGGCGCGTGTGTCTGTGTCTTCAGCCAGGTTCCAAACTTCTTCCAGAATCGCTTTTCGCGAAACCACTTTTCCTTCGTGATGGATCAGGTAGCGCAACAACTCGGCTTCCATCAAAGTTAATCTGATCGTTTGTTCGGGAGTGTGCAGTTCCAGATTCGCGAGATCGATGGTGCGGCCGTTGAAGGTGAACTGCGCAACGGCGTCAGCGCTTGGTGTGCCGCTCTCTTTTTCTGTCGTCACGACGCTTGCCGGCTTTTGATCGAACCATTGACGCCGGCGCAACAACGCGTTCAGCCGCGCCAGCAAAACCGACAACTCAAAAGGCTTGGGCAAATAATCGTCGGCACCGGATTCGAAACCGCGCAACACGTCTTCCGCGCGCCCGCGCGCTGTTAGCATCAACACGGGAACAAAATTTCCCGCCGCGCGCAGTTCCGCAGCAACCGTAAAACCATCCTTGCCGGGCAGCATAACGTCGAGCACGACCACATCGTATTCCTGTTTGGTGTCGAGCAAGAGCGCTAAAGCAGCTTCGCCGTCGCCGGCAATCTCAGCGTCGTAGCCCTCCGCCTCGAGATTAAAACGCAGCCCATCGGCAAGGTGCTGCTCGTCTTCAACAATCAACACATTCATCGCGCTTCAGCCCTGGGGAGTTGAATAGTAAAAGTGCTGCCGCGCCCTGGTCCTGGGCTTTCGGCAAACACGCGGCCGCCGTGCTTCTCGACCACCGAGCGCACGATAAAGAGGCCGAGGCCGGTTCCTTTTACGCGCGCCATGAAGCGGCCCGGCGCGCGATAGAATCGTTTAAAGATTCGTTTCAGTTGCGCGGCGGGTATGCCGATGCCGCGATCGCCTATGCGCACGGCGATCTGTTTGTTATCAAGCGTTGCAACTTCGACCGACAACTTCACCTCTTTATGCGAATACTTCACCGCGTTGTCCAAAAGATTCGTAACCGCGGCGCGTAACTCGTCCGGGTCTCCCAGAACGCGCGCAGCTTGTCCATTAAGTGATTCGGTGTAACTTAACGAATTCGGATCAAGGTTGTAACGCGTGCGCGCAATGTCTACACATTCATTCACGATTGCGCTGAGATCGATATTAGTTTTATGCAGCGACCGCCCGCGGACTCCGGCGCGGCCCGCGCGTAACACCTGCTCGACTGTTTTCAGCAACCGATCGTTGTCGGCAAGCATGACATCGTAAAACTCCTGCCGCTGTTCTTCGTTGATTTCGCGCGTCTTGAGCGTCTGTAGATACAGCCGGGAGGAGGCAAGCGGCGTTTTGAGTTCGTGAGTGACCGCATTGATAAATGCGTCGTGTTGTTCGTTGCGACGAATCTCGCGAATCAGAAAAGTGGTGTTCAAGACCAGGCCGACGATTATCAACAGGAAAAAGACAATGCCTAAAACGAGCATCGCGACTTCGCGCCAGTTGAGGATGATCCAACCGACGTTGAGCGCGATGGCCAAGGCAACGAGGCACGACCCGAGCGTGATGAAAAACGCTATCGATTTGCGGCGGGCGCTGACAGCCATGCTTTTATTCTATCAGGAGTGAGGTTGTGACAAGCCGGAAGAAATAAAGATTTGCCATTTATCATTTACCATTTGTCATTTTCCATTGGAAAGAGGACCTAGCACCGCCATCTCTCTGCAAACCAGAGAAGCAGTGATGGGGCGCGTTTAGCTCTCTTCCCCGGCAACCAAACAGTAAGAGACAAAGAAGAGAGACAGAGAGCAGAGAGAGAGGGGGGGCACAGTTTTTCTCTTCAATGGAAAATAAAAAATG
>JACCVY010000125.1 GCA_013697915.1 Blastocatellia bacterium
TGTTGGTAGCAAATTAAAATGTCCGGTGTTATTAGCAAGTGAAGTGTCCGATTCATTTATCTATCTATCCAGCAGTAATAGCTGTGGGAATGTGGGAAAGTCAGGCGGCTTTTTGGCCTGACTTTTCCAAGCCGCGCTGGGAAGCGACGGTTTTAGTCGCTTTCCGTGGCGGCGTCATTTCCATAGCTGGTTGGCCGTCAGCTGTGTAGCGGCCAACCCGATGTGGGCCAAAAGTAATCGAGACGGTCCCGTCCAGATGTTCATGGACGGTCACGCGGCAACCGGCCAGGGTAGCTCTGAACTTGGTTCGTTCCAGTTGCCAACTGCGATTAGCAAAGCTGACCGTGTTGTCCCGCGCTACCACGCGCTCATGTTGCAGTGAGAAAACCAGGTCCAACTCTTTCCGCCTGACGGGCACAAACGCGGTCCCGCGCTCACTGGCTTTCACGCTGAAGCGGCGATTGAATTCCTTTACATACTCGTCACGCAGAAACTGATTGGCTGCAGTCGCCGTGGTGATCTTTCGCAGTCGCAGTTCCGGCGGCAAACGCCCCTGCCAGGTGCCAAAGCCTCGCTCACTGCGACCGCGAGCTTGCGGCGAATAGGCCGGGATCATCTGAATCCCCAACTCTCTTAAAGCTCTGCCCACCTGCGTCAGCCGTGTATGGTCAACCGGCTCATCAGCCTTCGGCGTCAGGAAGAAATGAGTGGCTCTATCGCTGTAAAGTGCACAAAACACGCCCTGCTGCTCGATCACCTCACGCAACCCGGCCAGCACCGTGCGTGTCGATTCCTCTTCTACCAACTGCGCGTAATAGATCTCGCTGGTGGCGTCGTCCATCACAACCAGCAAGTCGTACCAGCGATGATCACAGAACCACTGGTGCTTACTCGCATCGATGTGCAACAGCATCCCCGGCAACGGCCGCCGTGGTCGCCGCTTGCGATGCACGCCACGCTTGCGCGTTGGCTTCACCAGCCCCGCCCCCTGCAACGCTTGCTTCACCCAGGTGTAGCTCAACTTAATGTTGTGCTCTTCCCTTAGCTTCTCGTGAAAGTGCCGCACGTTGAAGTCGAAGTACTGCTCCTGGTACAACCGCAGCACTTCCTCCACCGTTGACAAGGGCACTCGCTTCGGCGACGGCACCCCGCGCCGCCGATCGAAGAGTCCCTCGTACCCTTCATGCTCAAAGCGCGTGTGCCAGCGCTGCATCTGCCGGCAACTGATCCCCAGTATCTCCGCTGCCTGAAACCAGCTGATCCGCTTGGCCATCGCTCGTAACATTACGTCCTGTAGTTTCATCGCCCGCTCCACCGCGGCCTGTGTCATTTGCTGCATCCCCGCATACTGGCATGCTGCTTTGACCCTCGCCGCTCAGATCGGACACTTCATGTGTTAATTACACCGGACATATCATGTGCTAACGACAGGAGTGAATGAGACAGTTTTCAAACAGCCACCCTTCGTGCTAAAAGAAACCCAACTCGTCTAATCATCCTGGAGGACAATCAATGTCGAAGCGCACTTTCACGGCGGACTCTCACCGTCGGCCGAGGATCTTCTGTCACACTCTCACGGTATCCGCCATCATTGTATTCATGAGTTGTATGACTCACGCTCAGGCGCCGAACGCCGGACAGACTCGCCTGCTTCGCACACCCACTGTCAGCACAACACAGATCGCATTTGCTTACGCCAACAACATCTGGAGTGTGCCGCGCGCTGGTGGAAGCGCCCGCAGGCTTACGAGCTTTCCTGGGCAGACGAGCAATCCGCACTTCTCGCCCGATGGGAAATGGATTGCCTTTAGTGGTGAGTACGCCGGCAATGTCGACGTCTATGTCGTGGCGGCGGAAGGCGGCGAGCCACGGCGTTTGACCTGGCATCCCGGTGGCGACCTGGTGCAGGGGTGGACGCCGGACGGCAAGTCTATTCTCTTTGTTTCGTCGCGCGCGACCTGGGCGCCGAGTGGCGCTCCGCGCTTCTGGACCGTGGCGGCGGAGGGTGGCGTGGAAGAAGCGATGACCTTGCCGCGCGCTTACCAGGGAAAGATTTCGCCGGACGCCACGCACATCGCCTATCGCATGAACAACTCGTGGGACGAAGAGCGTCGTAACTATCGCGGCGGACAGAATCGTCCTATCTGGATTGTCGATCTCAAAACCTACGATCTCGTCTCACCTCCGTGGACCGATTCCAAGGATGTCGATCCTGTTTGGCTGAACGATGCAGTCTATTTCATCTCGGATCGCAGCGGGGTCGCCAACGTCTGGGAGTATCAAACGAGGACCAAAAAACTCACCCAGCTGACTCGATTCACTGATTTTGATGTGAAGACACTCGACTCCGGCGACGGCGTAGTGGTGTTTGAGCAGGCAGGCTACGTCCACGAACTGGATCCGAGGAGCGGGAAAAG
>JACCVY010000129.1 GCA_013697915.1 Blastocatellia bacterium
GTCAATGCGTGTCAAGCCAAGGCGAGGTAAGGAGGGGCATCGCGGATTTAGCATTTGAAGTGTTGGTCAGATTCGGTGTTTCAATGTTACAATGATGGCGGGGCTGCTTTCGCTTAGGCAGGAATCGAGTTGGAGTTCAACCAGAGATCAACCAGATTCTCCCAAGTGGTCGGGCGGGATTTTTGGCGTCCTTTGCGCGCGTTGAGCAAGATTTGTTTCCAGATGGTGCGCAACAGCTGTAAGAGCTCGCGAGGTTCACTTAAGAAAGCTCGCGCAATAGTAAGCCCCCAATGCTGCATGAGGCGGATGAGCTTTTCGAAGCTCACCTCGCACTGATGACGCAGGATGCATTCGGCGCTGGCGTGCGCATGCCACAAAAAGAGCAAGACCGCGCAGATCAACCGTGCCCAAATTTCGCATTGGACCCTGGAAGGGTCGTTGCATTCGGTTTTGTCCAGGCGCAGGACCGATTTGGTTTGACGGAAAATTAATTCCACCTGCCAGCGCAAGCGGTAGAGGTAACTCATCATCGAAGAGGGAAGCTTTTGTGCTGGCGCATTGGTCACCAACAGGAGCCAACCGGCCAATTGCAGCGCTTTAGCCGAGGGGGTTCGGCCTTGCGTGCGCATGGATTCGCGTAGGCCCTGCCGGTGACGCGCGGCGCTCTCCGGGCTGAGCCGAAAAGCCACCAGCCGCACCGGGCCGGCACGATGGCCCTTCTTTCCCAGATATATCTCCGGCCATTGCACTCGGTTGTCGACGCTGGCCTCCAAGGCTGCGGCTAAATCCAGTTCCTCCTCCTTCTCGTTAGCCGCGCCAGCCATCCATAGGCTGACGGAGTGAGTCAGGGGCATCAGCAGATAAGCTCCCCGTTGCTGAGCAGCCTGCCAGGCCTTGGCGTCATGGAATCCCTTGTCGTGCAGTTGGAGTTGGTCTTTGAGAAGGCGCTCGGCTGCTTTCAGAGCTTGGCCTTGATCGGAACGTTTGCCCTCCAGGACGTGCAGTGGTTCCAGCCGCCCCGCGATCAATTCGTAACGCAGCAGCACCTTGATGTTGGCTGGCGAGCCATCACCGCCGCAGGAAGGAAAGATCTCTTTCAAGCTGTCCGGGCAATCAAAGCTCGTGCTGTCGAGCAAATACAGCGCGTTAAAGTGCGCGCGCAATTGCTCGGCTTGAGGGTGAGCCGGAGACCAGTCCAAAGTCTCCGCCATGATATGGGCAAAGGAAGCTTTTACATACTTGACCGCTTCGGGATTATAGCGTTGATCGATGCCCTGACGGGTGACTGGCTCGGCCAGGCTTTGGGCTTGGGAACTCAGCGTCGGACGCGATGCACTCATTTGGCCAAAGGTCAGAGAGCTGAGGAATTCAAAGGGATCGATTTTACCTTTGCGTCGGGACCAACCCGTTTGCCGGGCTAGGTGCCGAAAGGGTTCAGGGATCAAGGTGCGGACGAATCGTTTCAGAAAAGAGGCGAGTAACATGCGAGGATAATAACATACTGCGGCGGGATAGAAACCATGCAACACTTTAATGATAAGCCTCTTGCATTTAGACACTTGACACTCACAATCCCTCTACCGCAGATGATAATTACCCCAAGGCCGCTCCCCTATCCAACGCCGCTTTGGACGTCAGGAAGAGGCTGCCAGGAGCGTTGACAGGGCTTTTGAGAAGAGGCCCCCAAAAAAATAGTTTTTTTTCAGCCTCGAAAAGCCGAAAAATATTTCGGAAAAAAACGCGCCCAACGAAGACAGTAAACTTGAGAACTCAGCGGCAAAAACGGCTCATCCTTAGCTTGACACACATTGACGTCCACGTCTGCGAGTTCGCGGGCTGAATCTTTCAGACCTCCGGAGAGTATGAGTGAGAGTGAGAGTATGAGTATGAGTGCGAACTGTGGTGGATTCCTCCTACTCCTACTCCTACATCTAGGCTGTCGTGACTCCTTTCAGCTTGCTGAGCGAATTCGATTTGCCAAGATGCCCCGATGACTTCCGTTTCTGGTTCCGGCACGAGGCGCAAACAATTTGTCCTTGGCATCGACTTCGGCACTTTGTCCGCGCGCGCCGTGCTGGTC
>JACCVY010000130.1 GCA_013697915.1 Blastocatellia bacterium
CGCTCGCCAGCGATCCCGCGCTGATCGATCCGGCGCTCGCCGGTCGCAAAGTTTTCGTTCTCATTTGGACCACGACGCCGTGGACGCTGCCTGCAAATCTAGGCATCACTGTTCATCCGGATTATCAATATTCTGCGTTTGAAAACGGCGACGAAGTCTACATCGTGGCCAGCGAGTTACTGGACGCGGTCGTCGAAAAATGTGAACTAGCCCAAAGCGATGATGGGCCACGGGACGTAAAAGTTTTGGCCCGCTTTCCCGGCGCGAAACTCGACCGCCTCGAATGTCGTCATCCCTGGATTGATCGCCCGTCGCTGCTGATGGTTGGCGAACACGTCACCCTCGGTGGCGAAGCCGACGCCGAAACCGAACTCGACGTTAAAGACGCGCGCGCGAAACAGTCAGCGAGCAAGGCAGGCACCGGTGCCGTGCACACTGCTCCCGGTCATGGCCACGACGATTTTGTTATCGGCAAACGCTACGGGCTGGAAATTTATTGTCCGGTGGACAACGCTGGCCACTTCACGCCTGAGGTGGAGCACTTCGCTGGGCAAAGTGTGTTCGAGGCAAACCCAAAAATCGTTGAGTTCATGCGCGAGCGCGGCGTGTTGTTGTTTACCGAAAGCTTTAGCCATCGCTATCCGCATTGCTGGCGCTGCAAGAACCCGGTGATCTTTCGCGCCACACCCCAATGGTTCATCTCGATGGACCGCGCTGTCGGCGCTGTGGTTGAAACACTTGAAAAGGACGAAGACGGTCGCGACCGCAGCAACTTCACGGAAAACTTTTCCGAAGGCGAAACGTCTTTGCGCGCTGCAGCCCTGCGCGAGATCGAACGAGTCAAATGGTTCCCGGCCTGGGGCGAAGTACGCATGCGCAACATGCTAAAGGGGCGGCCGGACTGGTGCGTCTCGCGGCAACGCGTGTGGGGAGTTTCCATTCCCGTTTTTTACTGCGGCAAATGCAGCGAAGCCGTTGTCGAACCCGCCGTGATCAATCACGTGGCGGACATTTTCGAACGCGAATCCTCCGATGCCTGGTACATAAAAGAAGCAGGCGAACTGTTGCCTGATGGTTACGTCTGCAAGCAGTGCGGCGCCACCGAATGGACCAAGGAAACCGACATTCTCGACGTTTGGTTCGACAGTGGCTCGTCATCGGTTGCCGTGCTGGAGAATCGCGAAGAGTTGCGTTGGCCCGCTGACGTTTACCTGGAAGGCGGCGATCAGTTTCGCGGCTGGTTCAATTCGTCGCTTATGGTCGGGATCGCGGCACATGATCGTGCGCCCTACAAAGCCGTCATCACACACGGCTGGACCGTCGATGCGCAAGGCAAGGAGATGCACAAGTCGGGCGGCAACGCCGTGCCGCCGGATGAAGTGATTAAGGAATCTGGCGCGGACATTCTGCGGTTGTGGTGTGCGTCTTCAAATTATTTCGATGACATGCGTTCGTCGAAAGAAATACTACAGCGCGTCACCGATGGCTATCGCAAACTTCGCAACACGGCGCGTTATGCGCTTGGCAATCTTCATGGATTCGATCCGGCCCGCGACGGTGTTGCGGACGAGGAGATGCAGGAAATCGATCGTTGGGCGCTGGCTGAGCTTGATGCAGTCATAAGAACGGTGCGCGCCGCGTACGACATCTACGAATTTCACACTGCTTATCATGCGCTTTATCGGTTCTGTACGGTGACGCTGTCGGCGCGTTATTTCGATATTCTGAAAGATCGGCTTTACACCTTCGCGCCTCGTCATCCGGCCCGCCGGGCCGCACAAACTGCGCTCGCCCGCATCGCGGATGGACTGGCGCGGATGCTGGCGCCGCTGCTGGTTTTTACTGCCGATGAGATTTGGGAAAACTTGCCGGCGGATAGCAAGCGACCAGAGTTTGTGCACCTTGCAATGTTCCCCGAGGCACAGCCCGATCATGATGAGGAATTAGGTCGGAGGTGGGAAGTGATTTTCAAAGTTCGCGAAGAGGTGTTACGCGAACTTGAAGCGGCTCGGGTGGCTAAAGTCATCGGTAGTCCTCTTGACGCTAGGATAAAGGTTTCTGTGAGTTGGGAGATTTACGACCTACTGAAGCCGTACCAAGATAACGACGAGTTGCGTTACATTTTTATCGTTTCCCAGACAGAGTTGTTTCAAGCAGACTTGAGGCCAGAGGATGGGATTTCCACGGGGACGATACCGTTGATTGAGGTTGTGGTTGAGCATGCGGAAGGTGCAAAGTGCGAACGTTGTTGGAACTATTCCGTTCACGTCGGCGAATCGCAAAGATATCCGACCGTGTGTGAACGTTGCGTTACGGCGCTGGAAGAAATCGAACGGGAAGGGACCTTGCCTGGGTAGTCGCTTAAGTGCCGCAGGTTTCCTGGCTCCGTAGGAGCCAAATGTTTATAGGAGAGAATTCGTCAAAGGATCCTTCTTTCAATCGCAAATATTTCCTTCTATAAACATTGCGCACCTAACGGCGCGCTAAATCCGGGCGAAGCCGGTTAACCTAAGTGACTCCGGAAGGTCAGAGACCTTCCGCACATCAGACGGCAAAGCCGCGAGCGCAGATCACTTTTCGCTTACGAATTATGGACACTGGATTTCACGACGCTAAGATAACTACTAACGCACGCACTCGTATGGGCTGGCGCGCCGGGTATCTGTTCGCCAGTTTCGGCATCTACATGGTCGATCAAACGACCAAAGCCTGGGCCGTGCGCACGCTGCGCTTCCAGGGCGATCGCACCATCATGCAAGGCTTTTTCGATTTCGTGTACACGGAAAATCGCGGCATCGCCTTTGGACAGTTGCAGGAAGGCGGTGCGTTCGCACGCTGGTTTTTTGTTGGACTGGCAATCGTCGCAGCGGCAGCGGTCTTCTATTATTTCGTGCGCACGCCCCGCAACGATGACCGGGTGTTGGGAGCCTGCGCTCTGCTGCTGGCCGGAATTGCCGGAAATCTGACGGATCGCGCGCGACTCGGTTATGTGATCGATTTTATTGTGCTGCACGCGCATTCATATCATTGGCCTACGTTCAACGTGGCTGATGCCTGCATAACAATCGGCGCGCTGCTGCTCGCGTTTGATTTAGTTTTTGATAAGAAGAAGTCAGTGGTCAGTAGTTAGTTGTCAGTGGTCAGTTGTCAGTTGTCAGTTGTCAGTTGTCAGAAGCATGGGGCTGAACGAACATCTGACTAATAACTACTAACTACTAACAACTGACTACTAACTACTACTGACTACTGACGTCACCCTCTTAACCATGTTTCCTGAACTTTTCCGCATCGGCAATTTCCCCATTAACACTTACGGCGTGTTTTTGGCGTTGGCATTTCTTTGCGCGATCCTGATCACGGTAAAGCTGGCTGCGCGCGATGGCTTGCCGAAAGAAAAGATCTACGACCTAAGCTTGTGGATGTTGCTCGGTTCTCTTATCGGCTCTAAGGTGCTGATGTTTTTCACGGAGCCTGAGTACCGCGATCACCCTTTGCAACTTATCTCGCTGGATTTTTTGCGCTCGGGCGGAGTTTTCTATGGCGGGCTCATCGGCGCCGTGCTTACCGGCTATTTCCTGATGAAGCGCTACAAATTGCCCTGGTGGAAAACCGCAGACGCGTGCGCTCCGGGAATTGCGGTGGGCAATTTTTTCGGCAGGCTTGGTTGTTTTTCCGCCGGTTGCTGCTGGGGAAAACCAACAACGCTGCCCTGGGGCGTGAAGTTCACCGAGCTGGGCCACGAAATCACTGGCGTGCCCATCGACGTGCCGTTGCATCCGACACAGCTTTACGAATCGTTCTCCATGTTCATCGTTTTCTTCTTTCTGCTTTGGCTGCACAAGCACAAGCGTTTCAACGGCCAGGTAATCCTGTTCTACGCGTTGCTCTATTCCATCATTCGTTTCTTGATTGAGTTTGTAAGGGACGATCCGCGCGGCGACGTGTTTGGCCTAACGACCAGCACGGGCCTTTCAACATCGCAACTGATCAGCATCGTAGTGGGTCTCGGCGCGCTGGTTTTGCTAATCATTCGTTGGCGCCGGGCATCCGCAGGAAACGCCGACCTCAGTAACGCCCCGGCCGCCCAAATCTAACTGCCGAAATCTAACTGCACCGGGTTCATCAAATCTTTCAGCCTCTATCCTGTCAATCCTGTTAATCCTGTCGAATTTTAAGTATGGCCGAGGGTCATTTCGTTACTTCCCGTGCGCTCGGTTACAATGCGCACTAACAATCCTTCAATTTCGCAAGAGGAGCATCCTTTCATGATCCGACCGCAACTTGCTGAGTTCATGCGCCGCATGGACCAGAAATCAGTAGCTATCATTCCCAGCGCGCGCGAAGCCACGCGGTCCAACGATACGCAATATCGCTTTCGCCAGGACTCCGATTTTTTGTACTTGACCGGCTTTGATGAACCCGACTCGATCGCCGTGATCGCTCCTTTTCGAGAACACAAATACACATTGTTCGTGCGACCGCGCGATCCGGAACAGGAAATCTGGGTCGGCCGCCGCGCCGGCGTTGCAGGCGCAAAGAGCGAATTTGGCGCGAACGAATCTTTTCCGATCGAGGAGTTTGAAGGGAAACTTCAGGACATGCTCGACGGTGCGGAGAAACTTTACTATCGCCTTGGCGCGTACCCCGATCTGGACCACAAAGTTATTCAAAAGATTGCGCAGATGCGCGCACTTAACCGCAAGCCGATTCACCCGCCGCGCACGATTATCGATCCCGCCACCATCGTCCACGAGATGCGAGTTTTCAAGAGTGATGAAGAGATTGAGCTGATGCAAAAAGCGGCGGATATTGCTGCCGAAGCTCACGTGGAAGCAATGAAAGCGGTGCGGCCGGGCATGAAGGAATATGAAGTCGAAGCGCTGGTTGAAAGAATCTTCCGGCAGCAGGGCGCTTCTGGTCCATCCTACAATTCCATCGTCGGCGCCGGCGCAAACGCGACCGTGCTGCATTACATCAATAACGACGGTGAGTTGCGCGACGGCGACTTGTTATTGATTGATGCCGGCGCCGAATACAAAGGTTATGCGTCTGACATCACGCGCACGTTTCCCATCAACGGCCGTTTCAGCCCGGCGCAACGCGACATTTACGATCTGGTGCTGGAAGCGCAGGTCGCATGCGTCGATATGGTCAGGCCTGGCACCACGCACGATCAACTAAAAGAACGATCCATCGAAATTTTGACTGAAGGCATGGTGAAGCTGGGACTGTTGAAGGGAAAACCCGCCGACCTAATTAAGGAAAAGAAGCACGAACAGTTTTACATGCACGGTCTCGGCCACCTGCTGGGGATCGACGTGCATGACGTGGGCGTTTATTACTATGACAAGCAATCGCGCGCGCTCGAGCCGGGGACGGTGATGACAGTCGAGCCCGGCATTTACATTTCACCTGACACGAAAGACATTCCGGAAAAGTATCTTGGCATCGGCGTGCGCATCGAAGACGATGTGCTGTGCACTTCAAACGGTCCGCGTGTGTTGACTACAAAGGTGCCGAAAGATCCTGGCGAGATCGAGGCGCTAATGGCGAAATAACAGTAGCAGTCGGCAGTAGCAGCAGGCAGAAATAAAGGCGGTGGGAGAAATACATCCCGCCGCCTTATTGTTTTGCTATCGCTGTCCTCTGCCTACTGCCTACTGCTTTCTGCCTTATGTTGAAAGTTCCTCAACGATCTCTCGCATCACTTCGCGTCCTCGTTCAACCTCATCCGGCCTAAACGAAATCGCGCCGACGACTGCATGACCGCCGCCGCCGTAGCGTTCGCAAATTTTGGCGATGTTGTGAGTTCGTGGTTTCGGGGACCATGGGTTTGAGCCGACCGAAATCTTGGTGCGTTGCGAGCCACGCGTGAGCGCGACCGAATAAGTCGTGTCAGGATAGAGATAATAAGGAATGAATTTGTTGAAGCCTTCGTAGCCTTCGTCGATGAGATCAAATCGCACCACGCCATTCTCAAGAATTGCCTTGCGCCGAATTGTTTCCAAAGTCTCCAGATGCTGTTTAAGAATTGGCTTGAAGCGCCGCTGAACCTCTGCGCTGGTGGCAACCTCGTCCAGCGACTTTACCGCCAATTCGCGAATTACCGTCTCAACAAAACTGTCATCCGGATCGGCTTCGATCACCTGCATCAATTGCAACGCCGGCTCTTTCAGCTCCACACACTGCGCCGCTGATTCGTATAACGCGCCGTCGATAATGTGCGCCCAGTCGACCAGTGATTTGACCGGCGCATCGTCGTAGCCAAATTGCGAATGTGCGATGTCGGCAATGAATTCCGTGCACGACTTGCGCGTGGCATCGAGAAACTTCTTACCCGAGCGGTCCGCGCGAAAATGCACTTCGTCTTCGGAAGTAAGAAACGCCGACTGGTGATGATCGAACCACCACGTCAGTTTGTCTGACGCCGCGTACTTGAAATCCACGATCGCGTTTTCGTCCCCATCGAACAGGTTGAGATCGAACAGGTTTCCCGGTCGATGCAGCAATCCGCCGTAATTGACTTCCGCTTCCCGGTGAATGCGTTCTTTATAAAAGCGCGTAAAGACGGCAGCCGAGGCGACGCCGTCGAAGCAGTGACCGTGGTACAGGAGACGAAGTTTCATAGGTTTAGGTTAACAAGACTTAAGAAGTTCAGAGTCCAACCTTCAGGTTGCCTCTTACGAAAGCATCAAGCTAAAGCTTGGACTCTGAACTGCTTGACGGAACTCCAAAAAGAGCCGGTCATCTTAGCAATCAGAGTCGTGTTTCGGAAATCGAGAATCGCAAAGAAAAAGGGCGCACGCAGGTGCGCCCAGACAATGTTGCGAGTAGTTAGGTTCAGTTCTTACAAGGTTCGATCGCTGCGGTTTTGGTGTTCAATCGTTCACCGATGAATTTATCCACGTCGGCTTCAATCAATTCGCCATTCACAACCCACGCTTTTTCAGTTAAAACGTCGCCGGTCTTGGTGAGCGATGCCGGCTCGAGAAAAATATTCCATGGCGAACCCCACTTGCGCGTGTCGCCGGTCAATTGCCGGTAGCCGTAATGCGCCGTCTTGTCGCGGTCTTCGCGTAATTCCGATTCACTAACCACTGGATAAGTCGCGCCTTCGGGCGCAAAGAAAGTGCTGACCGCGTCGCGCGTTCCGTATTCGCTGACCCCGATCACTTGAAAACCCTGGTCCTTGTATTTCGCATAAAGCTTCGCCGCCACCGGCGCCTCGTAGCCCCAGTTCGGACACCAGGGCGCGAAGTAAACGACCATCACCAACTTTTTGCCCTGGACCAACGAGCGCAGATCGACGGGCTTCTTGTCCTTTAGAGAATTCAGGGTCCAGTTCTTGTAATTGACGGTTTTCTCCACCAGCGGGGAATACTCGTGACCGTCCTGTGCGCGCGCCGCGCTGGGAATGAACAGCAACGCAAGAATGAAAGTGATCACTAACGCTTTCATGAATTACTCCTTTTTTGACGCTGTATCTTTCGCCCCTTCAGCTTTTCCCAGGGGCGACGTCCCGATTCATCGGGACTTGCCCCTGGCTATCATATCTCGCGCCTTCAGCGCGAAACCCTGTCACTTGATCTGCGCGGTGGCCGGCGGCTCATCAAGTAAAGGTTTCACGGCCGCTTCCCAGCCTTCGCGATCGCGCGCGCCGATAATCTTTTGGCGGATGCGTCCATCGCGGTCTATTAAGTAAGTCGTTGGCAGGGGCGTGCCGCCAAACTTCGCTTTCGCGTCGTCGCCACCGACCAGCACCTGGTATTCAAACTTTCTCACGTCCTTCTGGTACGCATTGACGCTCTCGGCCGTATCTTCCAGCGACGCGCCTATAATCTTTAAGCCCTTGCCTTCGAGTTCATGTTGCATTGCATTCAGCACCGGAATTTCTTCGCGACAGGGAATGCACCAGGTGGCCCAAAAGTTAAGCAGCACTACCTGACCACGCACTTGGCCTAAAGTAAAAGACTGGCCAGTCAATGTCTGAAAGTGCACTTCCGGCGCCGCTTCAAAATTTGTATTGGCCGGCGTCGCTGTGGTGGCGGTCGGTGGCTTCACTTTTATCCAGCCCTCGGCGTTGGGAAGGAATGCCGCCAGTTTCGAACTCGTCAGCAGCGTCGATTGCCCGCTCATCACCAGCAGCCCGACAACAATCAGCACCACGCCGGAGACGACTTCTACTTTGTGCAGGTGCTTGCGAAACTTTCCATAGAAGGCGAGAAACTGATTAATCCCCAAACCAGTTAGCAGAAAAGGAACAGCCAAACCCGCCGAATAGAACGCCGAAAGGATCAAGCCACTGCGCCAACCGCCGCTGGTTGCAGCCAACCCGATGATGCCGCCGAGGATGGGACCAATGCACGGCGTCCAGCCGGCTGCGAAAGCAATGCCCAGCGTAAACGAGCCCAATGCGCCGCGCGGCTTGTCGTTGGAAAAGAAGCGCGTGTCTTTGTAAAGCGTGGCGATTTTCAGAAGTCCGATTAGCTGAAGACCGAAAGCGATAATGATCAGGCCGCCGATAACGCGCACCCAGATGTTGTTGATGATCGCCGCGCCGATCAGTCCGGCAGTGGTCCCCAGCGCCAGAAAAATTACCGAAAGTCCGGCGTTGAAAGCGAGCGAGTTAAAAATAACTGCGCGCCGAGCAGTCGTACTCGAGCCGCCTTCTTTCAGACGGTCGATACTGACGCCGGACATCAGCGAAATGTAACCGGGCACCAGCGGCAAAACGCAAGGAGAAAGAAACGACAGCACGCCGGCGATGAACGCGATTCCGATTGTGATGTTTTGATCCTGCATCTTACTTGACGCTTACTGTCTCGTTGCTCTTTACAGTTTCCTCGGCCATCACTTTCTCGATCATCTTACCGAGCGCGGAAATTTCATCGGTACTCGCTCCCATCGAGATGTATCGCATTCTTCCCTGGCGATCGATCAGAAACGACATCGGGATGGTAAACACACCATAGTTCAAATCGTTGATCGAAGAATCAGCGATGGCAAATCCGTAGGGCAAACGATTCTTCTTCTTAAAGCTGCGCAGATAGACCAGCTCTTCGCCGCGCGTTGCTTTATGGCCATCTGCTTCGCCGAAATAGTTGGTCATCCCGAGAATGACTAGTCCCTTATCCTTATAAGCTTCATGCCACTGCTGCAGTCTGGGAAAAGTGTAACGGCATGGACCACACCAGGTCGCCCAGAAATCCAGCAGCACGACCTGACCGCGCAGCTCGGAAAGTTTAACTGGCGCTTGATCGATCCACTGCGTTGCCACGATTTCCGGCAGCTTGCTCGCATCTTTTGGTAACTCACTAAAAACACCGCGCAGGTCAATTGCACGGTCCAGTCCGGCGAGCCGAATGTTGGCGAGCCGCAACAGGTTACCCGACGGCAGCGTCAACGCGAGCTTGCGCAAGTCCTGCACGGTGGCAATCGCGTCGGCTTTCCTGTTCGAATTTACGTAAGCGTCCGACAAAAACGAAGCGGCCTTGAAAAGCATGTCGTCCCGCCGGAATGTATTTATGCCCTGGTTGGGAACAACCAGGCGCGCAATCTTTGCCATCTGCTGCGCATGTGCCGCCATGCGCTGGTAATCTTTCGTTTTCTGAAGCAGCTCTGTGACCAGCGACTCCATTCCAAACCATTCAGCCAAACTCTGCGGCTGGTCATTCGCATAAGCGGCCACCGCGCGTTCAGCTTCCGGAATCACACCTTTGCGAGTTGAGTAGAGCACGACAACCGCGCGCGCGAGTTGCGCGTTCTGCCCGCTCGCTTCGCCACCGAGATAGTGACCCATCGCTTCGAGGGCGCCATCGGCATTGCCCGCGAGGTGATAAAGCATGCCCAAATAAAATTGATCCGTTTCGGATAACGCCCTGCGCGCGTGCAAAATTTCTGCATACTTCGCCGCTAGATCTTTTTGTTCCTGCTTTGTCTTCGCCTCCAGCTTTGCATCGTAAGGAACTTTTTCTTTGTTGAACTGGGCAAACCTTTTTTCGAGGTACTTGTCCGCTTCCGCAAACAACACATTGGCGGGTCGCGTATCGGGCGCTACGGACAAGTTATTAGCTGTTGGCGCTGACTGACCGCGCGCGATTGCGGTCGCCAGCAACACGACCGCGACGAAGGTTGGAAAAGTTTTGTGCGAGAATTTCATTTGCAGCAATTGCATATCAACTAACTGTCACGAGTTGAAAGCGATCAGGCAAAAAAATCTGTAATGGCGGGGAAACCTCTTCGTCAACTATGGCGCGGACCAACAATTCGGCAGTGATTGGCGTCAACAAGATGCCATTACGGTAGTGGCCGGTCGCATAAAAGACACCCGCAATTTCAGCACAAGGACCGAGTACTGGCAAACCGTCAGCAGCACGCGGCCGTAATCCAGCCCAGGTGGAGGTCAGCGGCAACCGTGCAATTGACGCGCTAATCTCCAGCGCCGACGTGACAATAGATTGAACTCCCGCCGCGGTGACGCGCTTGTCAAAACCTGCGTGTTCGGTAGTTGAACCGGCCAGCAAACGCCCGTCGCGACGCGGCACGACGTAGCCACGCGGGCTGTAGATCACGTGTCGCGTAATCTGCGGAGTTGCTTCGAATGAAACCATCTGTCCGCGGACTGGTTCGATGCGCGGATTTGGCAGCGCTTCGTTTATGACCTGGCTGGTCCATGCCCCGCCGGCAATCACAACTTTTTCGCATGCGACAAACCCGCGCGAGGTTTCAATCCCGGTAACGCGATTTCGTTTGATATTCAAGGAATCAACTGACACTCCGGTCAACACATTTACGCCAAGCGCCTCATTCGCCGTCGCCAGCGCGCTTATCAGTCTGCGATTTTCCACTTGCGTATCGAGCGGAAATCTCAGACCCGCGCACACCCGTTCGGAGATGCAGGGTTCGAGCAACTTTGCTGTGCTGGCGGACAACTGTTCGACTTCCAGGCCCGCCCTCGTTTGCCACTCGTAACGCTTCACAAGTTCGCGTTCGTCTTCCTCGGTGAATGCCAAATACAACGTGCCCGAAGTTTCGAGCTCGATGTCGATGCCGGTTTCTGCGTAAAGAGATTGCGCAAAAGCGGGATACAGGTCGCGACTTTGACAACAGAGTTGAAAGAAATCGTCAGCGGTGTCGGCTTCCGCCTGCGGAGCCAGCATGCCGGCTGCGGCAGACGAGGCTTCGGCTCCTAAACTCGAGCGCTCGACAATCAACACATCGCGCACGCCGCGCTGTGCAAGGGCGCGCGCAACCCCGAGGCCGATGACACCACCGCCGATAATTGCTACGTCAAATGTATTTGATAACGCGTTCATTGCGGTTTTAGTCAGTGGTTAGTTGTCAGTAGTCAGTTGTGGCTTTATTCTGTTGGTGAAACTCTTAATCAATACAAACGGGGTTTGGGGAGACGGCTAGTCGTTGGGCGGCAACGGACAACTAACAACTGACCACGGACAAATTATGAAACATCGTATCACACTGATTCCAGGCGACGGCATCGGACCGGAAGTCGCCGCAAGCGTTGTGCACATCATCGAAGCCGCGGGCGCTGAGATTGAATGGGAAACGCATTATGCCGGCGCGCAGGCGGTGGAAAAGTTTGGCGAGACGCTGCCGAAAGAATTGCTTGAATCCATCAAACGCAACAAAGTCGCGCTGAAAGGTCCGGTCACCACTCCCATCGGAAAAGGCTTCACTTCGGTTAACGTCGGCCTGCGCCAAGCGCTCGATCTTTATGCCAATGTGCGTCCCATTCGCGCGCTTCCCGGCGTGCCCTGCCGCTTCCCCGAACTGGACCTGGTGATTGTTCGCGAGAACACGGAAAGCTTATATGCAGGATTGGAGCACATCGTCGTTCCGGGTGTGGTTGAGAGTTTGAAGATCATTACTGAGAAAGCATCGACGCGCGTGTCGCGGTTTGCGTTTGAGTTTGCGCGCCGCGAAGGACGAAAGAAGATCACCTGCGGTCATAAAGCCAACATCATGAAATTGTCGGACGGACTTTTTCTCGATTGCTTCCGCAAAGTGGCAATGGAATACCCCGAGATCGAAGCCGACGACAAAATCATCGACAACGCCTGCATGCAACTCGTGATGCGGCCTCAACAGTTTGACGTGATGCTGCTCGAGAATCTTTACGGTGACATTGTTTCCGATCTCTGCGCCGGATTAATTGGCGGTCTGGGGCTGGTGCCGGGCGCAAACATCGGCGAGCAGGGCGCGGTCTTTGAGGCGGTGCATGGCTCGGCGCCGGATATTGCGGGTCAGGGAATCGCGAACCCAACCGCGTTGCTGCAATCAGGAATTCTGATGTTGCGTCATTTGGGAGAACGCGAAGCCGCGGACAGAACCGAAAACGCGATGTTTGAAGTCTTCGAGGAAGGCAAAGTACGCACCCGCGACATTGGTGGCACTGCCAAGACCGCCGAGTTTGCCGAAGCGATCATTTCGAAAATGAAATAGATGACGCAAGGGAAACGGCAGGGGGTAAACCGCCCTTCCCAACCTTGAGACGGCATCGTTGAGTTGACCGCCTTTCTTCAAAGCCTTTCGATCATGGCACTTCCATACAATTGTGATCAGCTCAAGGTTGAGAAGGGTGGTTTACCCCCGCTCTTTCCTGTTGCATAGCAGACGGCATAGTCGGAGCGAAAGATCTAATTGTCGCGCTGTCAAATTGATTCACGAAAACAAATGAAACTATGTCTCAGCATTTGCACGTGCGTGCTATTGATTGCCAGTGAGGCCTCGGCTAAGACGTCGCAATGTTCGAACATCAAATCAGACACCGCTGAGTGGGTAACGCGCCGGGTCGATGCGTTAGTTCGCACCGCCCACAGTGCCTATGAATCTGACGATGCGCTGCCCGCTTATCATCGCGTGCTCGACGGAATTAACCGCTCCTTACAGCGTTGCAAGCTTTCAGAAGACGCCGACTTTATCAATCACCATCGCGAGTTTGTCGAGTATGTGGCAACGATATCTCTTGATCGAAAGCCGGATCACGAGTTGGGTTTCAACGTGCCCGATAAACAATATTTCGACGAGACGCGCTCGTTTGTCGAAATTCCCGACTACTTGTTACAGCCGGCATTTCTCAAACTTGTTAGCCGTTGGGAGACGCTGGATCAAGCGAAAGCGTTTCTGCGCCGACTCAATTCCGCGCGCTCCGCCTCCGGCCAGTTGGTTTTCTTTAGTTACATCTCGCGTCATCTGGGCACGCCCGACAACGATGACAGTTTCCGCCGCCTGCTGATTGTTGTGCCGGGAAATTCCGCGCTGGGAATTCCTGATAAGTGGGTGCAGTTTGGTATCAGCGATCCGGGCCAGAAAATACCCACTCGCAATCTGTCGGTTGTATCGGCGATGGTAAATGCGAACGGGACTTTCGACGCTTACTTCAAGGACTATTTCAGAACTTATCCTCGCAACGGTTCGATCACGATTAAGGGACGTTGGGAGTTGGGTGAAGGCGACGACAACTGCGCGCAGTGTCACAAGAGCGGCATCCTGCCGATATTTCCCGCGGCGGGCAGCGTCAGTCCCGCCGAACTCGAGGCCGTCGAAATTGTGAATGCGCGTTTTCGCAGTTATGGCTCGCCGCGTTTGGGAGGTTATTTGGACCAGACAAAATTAGGACCCGGGCTGAGCACGGCCGGTGGCGACGATCGCAATCATCGTTTTGGAAAGACTTTTGCAGCGACTAATGTTTCGCGAGCAATGACTTGCCAGTCGTGTCATAACCCGGGAAGACTTGGCTCGCTCAACTGGCCCATGGATCCGTTAATACTAAGTTCTTTCGTTGAAGGCGGGCAGATGCCTTTCGGTATGACGTTGAAAAACGTGGAGCGCCGGCAGCTCTATAACAAATTGATTGAGGAGTATTTTGCGACCGACAACGCCAACCCGGGCATTCTGAAATCCTGGTTACTAGGCAAACGGCGTTGAGCCTTTTCTGAGACTAGCGATTATCAGGCCTGCCTCGCCGCTCGCGGCTTCGCATGGAATCTCGCCTCTAAACTTTGTCCTTGATTAGTAAGCTTGAATGGCTTTCCAGCGCGGGGTTGCGCTGAAGCATGATCAGCTCTGGGTCGGGAAGGTGGGTTTACCCCCGCTCTTCTTGATTTAGAGTCGTGGGCTCAGCTCTATTCATACCGCAGCGCTTCGATGGGATTCAAGCGCGCCGCTTTCCACGCCGGCCACAGCCCAAACGTCAGTCCCAAACCGACTGACACAACAAAGCCGACAACCGGGGCCCATAGCGGAATGTAAGTTGGCATGAACATCTGAATCAGTAGTGCGATTAAGCAGCCGGCGATAATTCCTACCAGCCCGCCCAATCCTGTAAGCGTAGCGGCCTCGATCAAAAACTGAATGATGATGTCACGGCGGCGCGCGCCAATTGCTTTGCGCACGCCAATCTCGCGCGTTCGCTCGGTAACGGAAACCAGCATGATGTTCATCACGCCGATGCCGCCAATCAAAAGGCCCACGCTCGAGATCGCCACCATCAAAGCAAAGACGCCGCCGGTGATGGCGCCAAACTGTGAAAGAATTTGTTCAGACGTAGAAATGCCAAAATTGTCCGCCGCGCCAAACGCCACTTTGCGCCGCCGCCGCAACACCTCGCGCACTTCCTCTACCGCCTGTTGCATTTGACCGGGCCGCGCCTGGGCCATCACAAAATTATCATTTACTTCCGGGTAGCTTTTCCGCAGCGTGAGATACGGCATGTACACCGCTTTGTTTTCGTTGTTCGGATCTTCAGCGCCTACCAGGAAAACATCGCGTTCAGCAAGCACGCCAACCACGCGATAGGAGCGGCCATTGATCGTAACGTCCTTGTCGATTGCATTGCTAAAAGGAAACAACGTGTTGGCAACGTCGCGGCCAATCACCAGCACATTAGCGTGGTGTTCGTCCTCCGCATCGGTGTAGTAACGGCCCTCGGCAATGTTCGTTACGCCCATCTTGAAATATGACGGCGAGGCGCCCTGCACCGCTGCGTTCGTCATTTCGATGTCGTGATAACGAACGTTGATGCGTTGCGTGAATGGCCCACCAAAGAAGTCCACCGGGGACATGAATGCGGCCGAATAAACAATCGCCGGGCATTCACTCGCGATGGCCTCGTTGTCTTCATAACTCAAGGGCTTGCGCATGCGCTCTTCCTGGGTTGGGTTGAAGTTAAATCCCGGATCAAAGCGGTAGATGTAGATTGAGTTTGTGCCGAAGGATTCGATCTCTTTCGAGACGCGCGCATCGATTCCGGAAACAAAAGCGGCAATAACGATCACGGTCATCGTGCCAATCACCACACCGAGTATCGTCAACAACGAACGAAGCTTGTGCTGCCACAGGGTGTCCAACCCCATGCGCAGGTTTTCGAAAATGTTGCTCTGAAAGAATTTCATTCGTCCGTAAACCGGCAACCGAGAACCGTCGATGTAAGCTGGGAGTCTTAAAGACTGAACCTAACTCGATTACATACCGAATGTCAGAAGGCTTCTTTCACTGTTTACAGTTTCCGGTTTACGGTTACCGCTTCCTTTATTCCGCCCTTAAAGCTTCAATTGGATCCAGCTTTGCCGCGCGCCAGGCCGGATAAACACCCGAAACCAATCCAACCGTCGCCGAGACGACCAATGCCACCATCACTGCAAACAGCGGCAGCACAGTCGGCACGGGCGTAAGCACCGCAACTAGTTTTGCCAGCAGGTATGCGATTGAGATTCCGATCGCGCCGCCAAGCAGCGATAGCAACGACGACTCCGCCAGAAACTGCTTGAGTATGTCGGTGCGTCGCGCGCCAATGCTTTTGCGAATTCCGATCTCTTTGGTGCGCTCGGTCACCGAGACCAGCATGATGTTCATGATTACGATGCCGCCGACGACCAGCGAAATGGAAGTAATCCCAATCGCTGCAATTTGGATGGTGCCAAAGATCTTATCGCGCAGTTCATTAATCGCGCTGGGAGTAATAATTCCGAAGTTGTCCTTCTCGCTTGCCGGAAGTTTGCGGCGCGTTCGCATCACCACACGCGCTTCTTCAACTGCGTCATCATAAGTTTCCTGACTGGTCGAAGTAACACTCAGGTTAATCGAACGACGGGAACCATAGAACGCCAGAAAAGTAGACAACGGCATCGAGACGTACATGTCCTGCGGCTGCCCAAAGACAGATCCTTTGGCTTTTCCTACGCCGATGATCTCGAACGAACGGCCGTCGATGCGGATGGTTTGACCCAATGGGTTCGCGGTCGGAAACAACTTGTCGGCGACGTCGGCGCCGACAAAAGTGACGCTGCGCCGTTCGTCTTCATCAATCTTGTTGAAATAGCGGCCTTCGCGCGCTTCAATACGTTCGATGTCGGCGATGTTGGGCGTAGTCGCACTAATGTGAACGCGAAAAAGATTTATTGGTCCAAACTTCACATCACCGCCGCTGTCTTCCTGCGCGCCAACGTCCTGGATCGAGCCACCGCGAGCGAGGGCCTTAGCGTCATCGAGCGTTACGTCTTTGTTGCGGCGGCGCGCAGCATTGAGCGCGGCCACGCTCGAGAAATCTTCGATTGAATATTTCTGCACCGCGAAAGCGTTGGTGCCGATGTTTGCAATCTTCTCATCGACGTAGGCGTTAAAACCTTCGATTAGCGACACTACGACGATCACTGTTGCAACGCCAAAAATCACGCCCAGCAAAGTGAGAAACGAACGGAGCTTATGCGCCAGTATCGCCGAGATCGCGAGTTTGATGGCTTCAAGAAAAGGCATGGCAAACCTGTGGTAAAAGGGAAACTATGATTGTTATCTACGCACAATCTTGCGGTAGGTTTCAATGGCCAAGCGACAGTGAGGTTTGGATCCTGGGAGTGGAACAGACTTCAGGAAGCTCGGAACAAGTTGGTGAAAGTCTGCACTGAGCCCGCTCCGCGGGTTTGGAACTGCTAGCCCCCATTACTTGTTCAGACCTTCCTTCAGTCTGTTCAAAGGTATTTGTTGCTCTGCACAGACTAAAGTCTATGCTACATCGTTGCAACAAACTTAAAGTTTGTCGGACGAATCGCTTAACGGCGGGAGCGCTTCCTGGTTGATGCGGCAGGTGTCTTCGTTTCCAGTTGCCGCTTAATCTTGGCCGGCAGTTTTTCGTACACAAGTCCATAAGCAGTGCGCAGCAGTGCTTTCAGCTCGCTACCGGGCAAGGCATTGAAACGCTCGAGAGCAACCCAGTGATAACGCGCGACATAGGGAGCTGGAATAATCCCATCCCGCTCAGTTAGGTCTGCAAATTTCTCGGGCGTGCATTTGAATGACATGCACTGGTCCGAGGCGGGCTCAAGCGAAACCACGGCAAACATTTTTTCGCCGATGCGGAAAAGCAGATCGTTCCCCCACTGAACTTTTTCATCCACGTGCGGCAGGGAAAGACAGAAGCTGCGAACTGATTCGATGTCCATCTGGTTGGTGAATGGTCAATGGTTAATGGTAAATGGTTATCTTGCTTTTTCTATTCACCATTTACCATTCACCATTTACCTGTTCACTATTTCTTCATCAATTCCAAAACTGCCGAAGTCATTGCCTTCACACCGGTGCGCAGAGTTGGTTCCGGCAACGGCGCAAACAATGCTGAATGAAGCGAAGGCAAAGGTGTTCCCGCGGCCCGGCTTTGTTTCACTTTTTCAGGATCAACGGCGCCCAGCGAAAAATCAACGGAGGGAATCGTTTTCTCAAGACTAAGGTAACCAAAGTCTTCACTCATCATCGCGGGTGGCAGTTTGACTACGTTGTCAGCCCCCAGCGCTCTGGTGAAAACTGCAGCCAATCGTTCGGTCAAAGCCGGATCATTGTAAGTAGCGGCAGTGAACTGCGTACTGCTGACCGTTACGATTGGCGCGCGATCAGCGGGAATTCCGGCGGCCAGTGCGATTCCCTTAGCGATTCGTCCGATGGACGCCAACATTCTGTGCCGCACTTCTTCACGGTAGGCGCGCACAGTGAGTTGCAAATTAACCTCATCGGGAATGATGTTGTGTTTGCTGCCACCATGAATCGAGCCGACGGTAATTACTGCCGGATCCAACGGAGAATTCTCCCTGCTCACGATTGTTTGCAGCGCCAAAACTATTTCTGCGGCCACCACAATTGGATCTTTAGTGGTTTCCGGAGCCGCACCATGCCCGCCCAGGCCGCGCACTTTTATGTCCACTGAATCGGCGCTGGCCAACGAATACCCAGGAGTGTAGCCAACCTTGCCCGCTTCCAATTCAGAATGGTCGTGTAGCGCCACTACGAAATCAGGCTTGGGAAACTTTTGATAAAGACCGTCGCGCATCATTGCGCGCGCGCCATCGACGGTTTCCTCGGCGGGTTGGCCCAGGATGATTAACGTGCCGCGCCATTGATCCTTCAACTCGGAAAGCATCTTTGCGGTGCCAAGCATGCTGGTGATGTGAACATCGTGTCCGCAGGCATGCATGACACTAACCTCATCGCCCGCCTCGTTTTTTGTTTTGACTGTGCTCGCATAAGGAAGTCCGGTCTTCTCGTTCACCGGAAGCGCGTCCAGTTCGGTGCGAATCAACACCGTTGGACCAGGGCCATTTTTCATGATGGCGACAACCCCATAGCTGGACAATGCCGGGTTTTCGTATTTACCAACGCGCTCAGTTACGTCATAACCCATGCCGCGTAATTGCGCGGCGAAAAAGGTTGAGGTTTTTTCCTCATGATGCGACAACTCAGGCGCGGCATGCAGCGTTTTGTAAGTTGCCACCAGCGACGCGATGTTGCGATCGATCATGGCGTCGAGAGCTGGTTGTTGGGCGTAAATGCTGGTAGCTAATAAAGACGTGCAAACGAGGCTCAGTAAATAGAATTTATTTCGCATAGTTGCTCCGGCTGATTTATGGACTTAGAAAAACGTTAATAACAACAATCAAAACAGCGGTGGCAAGCCCACCTTCCGCGGCTTTGCCGCATTCCTTGCGGTAAGCCTATGGCTTACCGGAAGCACCTTTTTTGCACAAGGCTATGCCTAACCTGAGAGATAGTCCAATTGTTTGATTTAGCTGGCGATGAAAGCCTTTCAGTCTAGTGCGCTGAGAAACTCCGAGAAGCTCGTGGTTGGGAAGGCGGGCTTGCCCCCGCTCTTTCGCCGGCGCTGAGACCAGGAAGCGCTCATTACTCACCCGCGTCAATGCCTTTTTTCACTTCGTCAATCGCGTTGTTAACGTAACGAATCGCTCTCGCGCGATGGCCGCCCTTGTCGGAAGTGGCCGCGTCCAGATTGCTCTTCGCATCGCGCAGAAGGTCGAGCGCGCGTTGCATGCGTGGCTGGTCCGGCGACGTTCCAACAATTGCGAGCAGCACATGATTGTGCCTTCGGTCAAAGCGGATGCCTTCATTGATTTCTGAAATTGCGGCGTTGATGTTGATAATCGCCTGCGCGCGATGCCCGCCCTTATTGCGCAAAGCTCCCTGTAATTGCGCGCGCGCCTGTTGTAGGTTGACACGAGCCGCCTGCATTCGCGGCTGGTCGGCGTAACTGATTGCCGCAATGCTCGCGAGCAACACTAAAATTCCAGCGATGCGTTTTCTACTCAACATAAGGTGAATCTCCTTAGGGTTGGTCTCGAAAGCAAGGTAGTGTTCTTGAAGCGCGACAATCCTACAACTTTCTTGATCGTCGTAACAAGATTTTCTGCAGACCCAACAAGAATCTTTAATCGAAGCTCGTTGTTGTTAGCAAATTAAAATGTCCGGTGTTATTAGCAAGTGAAGTGTCCGATCGGTTCATTTCGTCTCCAGCAGTAGAAGCTGTGGGAATGTGGGAAAGTCAGGCGGCTTTTTGGCCTGACTTTGTCAAGCCGCGTTGGGAAGCGACGGTTTTGGTCGCTTTCCGTGGCGGCGTCATTTCCATAGCTGGTTGGCCGTCAGCTGTG
>JACCVY010000163.1 GCA_013697915.1 Blastocatellia bacterium
GCGCCGATAAGCGTCACGTCGAGATCGCTGGTGCCGCGGCCATCAGCATCGAACGGTTCGCCATCTTCCCAGCGCTTGTTAGTGACGACACTGCCCCGCAGCGCAACGCCCGTTCCATCAGGCAAACCTGCTTTCAACTTTGCTATGAACTCACGAAATCTAAGCGAGTCGCCGTCAAATGCCAATCTTGTGATTCGTTCCTCAATTTTCTCATCCGTCATTTTTATTTTCCCCTACGTTCGTTCTTGCCTGGTCCCGGCAGTTCCTGTTCCAGTTGTAATGATTTTCAGTTTCGATTTATTTATACTGCCATCATCTGTTCATAGTCGAGCGAAGACCAATCGCCCATCGGCAAATTCGCTTCGCGCTGCGCATCGGGCGGCTATTGCTCCTTCCAATCGTTGTTATGATCGTCAATATTCGTCACGCGAAGATGGAGGATGTCCCGGCAGTCGCGGACTTGATACGCGACTCAGTCAGCGTGTTAAGCTTGCCATACTACACTGCAAAGCAAATCACCAGCGCGCTGGCTCACGTTTTCGGGCCCGACACGCAGTTGATACTTGACGGCACCTACTTTGTGGCCGAAGCTGACAACCAAATCGCAGGCAGTGGCGGCTGGAGTAAGCGTAAACTTTGTTTGGTGGCGATCAGGCCAAGTCGACTGCTGATTCGCTGCTCGATCCTGAGAAAGACGCTGCACGTATTCGCGCATTCTATGTTCATCCGCGCTGGTCACGACAAGGTATTGCCACCAAAATTCTGACCGCCTGTGAGGATGCAGCCCGCCTGGCAGGGTTTAGTCGGGTTGAGCTGGCGGCAACCCTTCCCGGCGAGCCGCTGTATTTGGCGAGAGGCTATCGCAAGTGTGAACCGATCAGTATTGAAACGCCGGACGGGGAGTCGCTGCCCGCGTTTCGCATGGAGAAAGAAATTTAGCAGGAGACAAATAAATGTTTGCAGCTAGAAAATCCACGACGGGCGAATGGGAAACATTTCTTGGCGAGTTTAGCGACACGCTGTCGGATGCCGCGCCGCGACTACTGGCCATCTCAGAGCAACAAAGTGAAATTCCACGCGCCGAGGATAAATGGTCATCCAAACAAATCATCGGGCACCTGATCGACTCGGCGGGAAACAATCATCAGCGTTTTGTGCGGGCACAGTTTACTGATGATCTAATCTTTGCCGGTTACCAGCAAAACGAATGGGTGCGCGTGGAACATTTCCAGGAAGAGCCATGGCGCGATCTGGTTCAGCTCTGGCAACTGTACAATCATCACATCCGCCACATCATGAAGCACGCGCCGGAAGACACGCGCACTAAACTGCGCCAGCGGCACAACCTTCATCAACTTGCCTCGGAACAGATCAAAGAAGACGAACCGGTAACGCTCGAGTTTTTCATGCGCGACTACGTCGATCATATGAAAAAGCACTTGAGCCAGATACTTGCGAACTGAAGGGTGTTGGGTGTCAGGTGCCTGGTGTCGTGTTTAAGATTTAAGGAAGCAGGATCAACTTCTTGACTCGTCACAGGTCACCCTGTCCCCCGCCATCCTGAGAGCCGGCACCCGGCACCCGATACCCTTTTTAAAGGAGCAAACATGGAATACACCTTTGAACAGTTAAAGCATAAAACCATCGCCGAGCTACGCGACATTGCCAAGGGCAATGAGCACGAAGCTTTGCAAGGCTACACGCAATTGAATAAAGACCGCCTGCTACTCGCGCTTTCGAAAGCGCTCGGCATTCAGCACGAACATCACGACGTTGTCGGTGTGGATAAAGCAGCTATCAAAGCGCAGATTCGCGAAGTTAAAAAGAAGCGTGACGAGGCTTTAACGGCGCACGATCGCGCACAACTAAAGCTCGCGCGGCGCACCATTCACCGCCTCAAGCGCCGAATTCATAAGGCTACGGTCTAGAATTGAGATGCAGGGGGCGGAATCGCGAATTCAAGTTTGAGGTGCAACATCGTTGGTTGTCGCGTCGCCCCAGAGGGGCAAAATGTCTATAGCCTGCGGTTCTTCTTTACTCTTAAGCTCCATAGGAGCGCAATCTAACGTACGGCGATCGTTGCGCTGATACGTTTCGCTCCTGACGGAGCGAAATCCTTGTGGGCGGCGCTCGTAGCTATAAACATCTCGCTCCTCTGGAGCGAAAAGCAAATTCAACGTTGCACTTGTAGGTTGAATTCAGCTTGTTTGGTTGGTGAAGCAAGCTAAAGCTTGAACTCTGAACTGCTTGATATTCAGTTTCCATTCTGCCGCGCTTCAGCTCGACCTTTGGCAATGAACGCTTCGATGTCCGCGATTTTTCGCGGCAGCGCTTCGGTCATCCACTTAACTCCGTTGGGAGTGACCAGCATGTCATCTTCGATCCGAACGCCAATCCCTTTGTGTTTTTCAAATGCTGGCTTCACCGCTGTTTTGAATTTTTCCCAATCAGCGTCACTCATGCCTGACGGTTTATTGTCGAACGCGTCCGGCCTCACATAGATGCCCGGCTCGTTGGTGAAAACCATTCCCGGTTCCAGCCGCGTTCCATAGTTCCCCACATCGTGAACATTCATTCCCAACCAATGCGAGGTTCCATGCATGAACCAGATGCGATATTGATTTGAGTCGCGATCGGTAACGAGGCCCAGTTTCATTAACCCGTTTTTGATAACCTCGGTGGCCGCTCGATGCACGTCCGAAATCAGCGCTCCTGGTTTTGTTGCCTTCGCCCCGGCTTCCTGTGCGTCATAAACAATCTGGTAAACCTCGGCCTGGCTGGTTGAGAACCTTCCGTTAACGGGAAACGTCCGCGTAACATCCGCGGAGTAATGCTCGTATTCCGCGCCAACATCCATCAGCAACAAATTTCCGGGCGTCACCGGGCCTTGTGATTCTTCGTAATGCAAGGTGGTCGCGTTTGGCCCACAGCCGACGATCGAGGGATAGCCCCAATGATCCGCGTTGCGCAGTTTGAAGGTGTAGGCCACCAGCGCATCAACTTCGTATTCCCATTTTGCCGCGGCCGCTCCAACCCAGGCGCGCTCGTGTGCCTCGGTCGTTATGTCAATCGCGTGTTGCATGAACGCGATTTCCATCGGCGACTTTCTCAGCCGCAAATTATCAAACACCGGCGTAACGTTTTTTATGCTGAAACCGGAAGCCGACCTGGCCCAGTCGGCTGCGAAGCGCTGCTCGCGTTTGTACTCGCGGCTTTCACTTTCACTGGGTACCAACAGGTAAAGTTCTCCTTCATTCTTCGCTGCCGCGGCAAACAATTTTTCAAAACCTGCCATTGAAAGAGCACCAGCTTCCGCGGGCCTTGCCGACAGCAAAATATGTTCCGGCTTGGGACGATAAGGTTGGCGATTGCGCAGCGCGCGAAGGAACGGTTCAAACTCGCTCGCTTCCCAAATCTCTTTAATTCCCGATATCTGGCTCGCTTCCTCAGCGGAATACATGTGCCCGGTCCATGTTTCAGCAGCCGGATTGCGGCGCGGCATAAAAAGAATTTCGGAAAGCTGTTCATTGCCAGGCAACAAGACCACCGTCGCGTTGTTCTGCTTCAGGCTTGTCAGGTAATAGAGGTTGTTCTCCTGACGGTATTCGTAGTCGACGTCGTTGGTATAAACGCGCGGCTCGGTGCTGAATAAGATGAGAATACCTTTCGAGCCCACTGCCTCGACTACCCGCGCGCGCCGCGCGGTCAATTCCGCCAGCCGCGTCTGATTATCAAAGATCGGCGCGAGTGGTGCGATTCGAATGATCGAAGGCGTTGCCGGGTGTGCGTCAGTGTTCGCCGCCACACTCCGCGCACGAATGCCTGCCAGGCCAATGATCAGCGAGCAGCCGATCAGAAATTTTATAACGAACGATTTCATACGAACCTCTTTCGCGCGCGGTTGGATTTTAGACTTGGGGAGTAGGAGACTTTTCAAATAGAAAATAAAGTACGGACCGGTCGCAATTCTTCAGCTGAATGATGCATACGCGCCAGCAAACTTGCTTCGCGCTCAAACTGACGTCGCAGGCGCTCGTCGGCAAACAGCGTTTCCTTCAACGCAATGGTCGTGTCGAGAACGTTCGTCAACCTCCTCGTAGACAGCCCCCATGCCACCCTGGCCGAGTTGGTTTAATCACGCGATAGCGGTTTTGTAGGACTAATCCGGAAGCGAGCATCGATACTTCTTTCGATACAACTTCAAGTCCAGTTTTTAACCTTAACGACAAGCGAAGGTTTAGCGCAAAGAGTTAAGTGCAAGCAGAAGAGTGCGCGAAAACCTTGCGTATTATACACACGCCTTGTCCGGCGAGAAACGAAGCCGCGGTCTGACGGATAACATTTTAATTTGAAATCTTCTCCGTACAACAGAGAAATCGAATGAGACGCGACCATCTGACGTTGCCCATTGTTGAGTGGACCACGGATAGAGCGTATGCTAGCCGCAGATGAGTGAACGCTTCAGGTTGGCGGATAACGAAGTGATCGACGTTGGCCCGGGCAAGCGACGGCACTGGCGCCGTTGGGTGCTGGCCGCAATCGCTTTGCTTCTGCTTATCCTGTCGCGCACGCTTGGCATTTACCTTTCCGCAGCCTGGTTCTCGTCACTCGGCTTTTCATCAGTTTACTGGTACATCTTCAAACTAAAGCTCGGTTTGTTCTTCGTTTTTCTGGTCGCAACAGCCGTGCTGTTAAGAGGCGCTTTTTGGTTACTGGAACGGCATTTCAAGTCGCACGCACTCGAGAAGCGAACTATTGTTGTAAACAATCAAGCGGTTCAAATCTCGCCGGAGCGATTTGTGCGGCCCGCTTCCTGGATTATCGCAATCCTGTTCGCTCTCTTTTATGGATTGGCAATGAAGGGCGCTTGGCAGACCTTCGCGCTGTATCTCAATCAGGCGCAAGTCGGCACGCTGGATCCAATTTTTCATAAGCCAGTCAGCTTTTATTTATTCTCGCTGCCATTTTACGATCTGATCAGTTCATGGCTGATCACTTTGTCGTTTGTAGTTTTGTGTGCGTCGATCATTTATTCGCTACTCGCGGCCCCGCCGAAAGTTACGACAGCAAACGGTGAATCGAACGGCAAGCGATCGTTCGGCATCGTGTCCGTCGCGCTCGCCGCTTTTTTGGTTTTACTCGCGTGGCAGACGTATCTTTCGCGCTTTCCGTATCTCTGGGAAGATCACCAAACATTCACCGGCGTCAGTTTCTCGGAAGCCCAGTATTTATTGCCGGCGTTGCGCCTCGTGGCCATCGGTTTGCTGGTAGCCGCGGTCATTGCGTTGCTAAATGCCTTCACCAGGCGTGGCTTGAAACTCCTGTTGTTTGGCTTGGCGCTTCCGGTTGCGATCTTCGTAGTTGGCGTGTTGCTGGTACCGGCCTATGTAACTAGTTTCATCGTCAAGCCAAACGAACTCGGACGCGAGACTCCTTACATCGAAGAAAACATTACCTGGACGCGCCGTGCCTTCGGACTTGAACAGGTTGAGCTGCGAGAATTTCAGGCAGACAACTCCGTCGAAGCGCTCGATCTAAACGCGAATCGTCCCACGCTCGACAACATCCGCCTTTGGGACTGGCACGCGCTGCAGGACACGCTGAAACAAATTCAGGCGATTAGAACTTATTACGATTTTCCCGACGTCGATGTCGATCGTTACAAACTTTCCGGTACGACGCGGCAGATGATGGTTGCAGCGCGCGAGATCGATCTCAAGAAACTCCCCGACGCCTCTCGCAATTGGATCAACGAGAAGTTGATCTACACGCATGGCTACGGAATTACGATGAACACGGCGAACGGCTTCACGCCCGAAGGCATGCCGCGCTTTGTCGTTTCCGATATGCCGATCACCTCGTCGGCGCCGGACATAAAAGTAAACCGGCCGGAAATCTATTTTGGCCAGGAAACAAATTCCGATGTCTACGTAAAGACCAAACAGAAGGAGTTTGATTTTCCCCAGGGCGAGGCGAATACCTATACAACTTATGAAGGCACTGGCGGCATTCCGATCGGCGGGCGGGCGCGACGTATGTTGCTTGCATGGGCGCTCGGCGATCTTTCCAGGCTTCCGTTCTCAGATGATGTAACTCCTGAAAGCCGCGTACTCATCCATCGCAACATTCGCGAGATGGTGAACGGCATTGCGCCATTTCTGATTTACGATAATGATCCTTACATCGTCGTTAATTCGGAAGGACGATTGTTTTGGATGCTTGACGCTTTTACTGAGTCGGCAACTTATCCCTATTCTCGCCACCAGTTGGCTGGAACAAACAACGTCAACTACATTCGCAACAGCGTCAAGGTAACCATCGACGCATACAACGGAACCGTTCACTTTTATGTCTTCGACCCGAACGATCCGCTCATTCAAACTTATCGCGCGACCTTTCCGGCCTTGTTTGAAGATGCGAGTCAAATGCCGGCAGACCTGCGCGCACACGTTCGCTACCCCGAGACGTTGATTCGCGCGCAGGGCGAAATTTACGGCCTTTATCACACGCAAAGTCCGAAAGTGTTTTTCCAGCGCGAAGACGTTTGGAATGTGGCGCAGCAAATTTCTCTGGACGATCAAAACCGTAAGCAGGTCACGGCCATCGATCCTTATTTTGTGCTGATGCAATTGCCGGGTGAACAAATCCGCAACGAGTTTGTTTTGATTCTGCCCTTCACTCCTGCGAGCCGGAACAACATGATTGGTTGGATGGCCGGCCGCTGCGACGGCGAGAACTATGGAAAACTTTTGATCTACAACTTTCCCAAATCGCGACTTATCGATGGTCCGCTGCAAATCGAAGCGCGCATCGATCAGAATGCGCAACTTTCATCGCAGTTCACTCTTTGGAACCAACAGGGCTCGCATGTGTTGCGCGGACATTTGCTGGTTATTCCGATTGGTAAATCGTTGCTCTACGTCGAGCCGGTATATCTGAAAGCCGAAAGCAGTCCCATGCCTGAACTGCGTCTGGTGGTGTTGGCAATACAGGATCGTCTGGGCTATGGAAAAACTTTCGATGAGGCGATGACAAATCTCTTTGGCGAGACCGGACCACCGGCGGAACAAAAGCCGGGCGAGCCACAGGCAAAACCTGCAGAGGCACCGGCCCAGCCTGGGGCGTCGCCCGGAGCTTCACCCACACCCCGCCAGGACGCACAGCAATTAATCAATAAGGCGGTTCAGGAATTGGAAGACTATCAGCGGCTTACTTCACAGGGAAAACTTGGTGAGGCCGGCCAAAAACTGGAGCAGCACAAACGGACGATGGAAGAGTTGAAACGAATAGGTGTCAAGAGTCAGTAATCTCGTTGGCATTTCCCAAGAGGTCATGGACTGGCGGCGATTCGGCGTAGATATCTGGCCGCTTTGCACAAAAAGTGGTTCGCGAGAAAAGAGCGGGGGCATGCCCGCCTTCCCAACCTCGAGCTCATCAGAGTTAGTTGTGATCGGCGCGGAATAGGCTTTCAACGTGAAAACGAATCGCGCAAGTCAAAGAGTCTCCGGGTCGGGAAGGCGGGCATGCCCCCGCTCTTGCAGTAGGCCAACACGTTCCTCACGACGAACACCGCAAACCAGATTCCGATCTCAGAAAACTCTCGTCTAACTACAATTGAATTCTCTTTTCCAGCACCTTCGCACCGGCTACTGCATCGTCGTACTCCGGCACATAATCAGCGTCGGGCGTCATCTTAAGAATGAAGTCAATTTGCTTCTTAGCGTCCTGGTCACGACCCAGCGCGTGATAACCCTCGGCCAGCCGCAGACGCAGCAAGGCATTGTTGCTTCCAAACCGTAAACCTTTTTCCAGGTACTCGACTGCCTTCTTGCTATCACCGCCCAGCATCTTTGGCGCTTTCAGATAGAGCTGGCCCAAACCAAGATATGCGCTTCCACCGGCATAACTTTCATCAAGTTCGATGACCTTCTCCAACTGCGCACGGATATCCTGAATGCTCGACAGACTTGCCAGGATACTCATCTCCGCGCTGCCTCCGTAGTTTGCCCCCAACCAAAAGTGGCCATCGGCTTTGTTGTCCTGAAGCAGCACTGCACTCTTCCCGGCGTCAATGCCGTCGCGGAAGGCTGCGTCTCGCTCAGCCTCATCCTTTGCATGCGAACCAAGAAAGTAGTCGAGTCTTGCCAGTTTCCAGGCGGCCTCGTAGTTTCCCGAGTCGCGCGTCCTGGCTTGTCGCAAGGCAATGATTCCTCGGCGAACATTCGAGAGATCTTTACGCTGTGAATAAAGGGCATCAGCTTCCGAGATGCTCTCGCTCGTGCTCTTTTCTGGTGCGGCGCCTCCGCTTTTAGTGGGTTCAGCCGCACGATTTCGGCAACTCGAACCGACAGCCACGGCCAACACCGTCGTCAGGAAGCAGAGCAGCATGCCACGTTTTCCGCCTATTTTCACAACCCTTCCTGAAATTAGAAGTCGATTGTCTGGTCTGTCTATACACATAATTTGTTGATTACCCCGGAAGCGCTAGTTTAGGTTATAGTGACTGCCCTTCATTAAATCAACGCACTGTGGCCCGGCGGAATTCAGTCGGTCTTGGATACGAAAGCGACGGAGGCAGTCTTGGCAGCGGCGGCTTTTTACGATCTCGAAGGCACTCTGGTTAGTACGAACCTGGTCCATACTCTCGGCTTTTATGCCCGGAATGAGCCCGGGCTTTTCCGCAGTTTCAAAAAGAGTGCTTCGACGTTGCTTAGCCTACCCGTCTTCGCTATTACCGATCAATACAGTCGCAAGGTTTTCAACGATCTCTACTTTAAACGCTACAAGGGCGTGAAGGAAGATCGGCTGCGCTACCTGGCTGACGATTTATTTCTTTCGGTACTCAAGCCGGCGGTGTTTCCGGGGACCTATGAGCTGTTGGAGAAATCGCGTCGTAACGGCCTGCGCCAGGTGGTGGTGACCGGCGCTTTGGATGTTTCAGTAAAACCATTGATGGCACACCTGGGGATTGAAGACTACGTCGCGAACCGTTTGGAATTCGTCAACGGCGTTGCCACCGGGCGTCTTCTGCCGCCGGTAATGGCGGCGGCAACCAAGGCATCCTGGATCAGAGTGTTCGCCGAGCGCGAAGGTCTTAGCCTTAGCGACTCCTACGCCTATACCGACAGCATGAGCGATTTGCCGATGCTGTCAATCGTCGGCCATCCGGCGGTGATTAACCCGGACATGAGGCTGCGGCAAACAGCGCTGCATCACGATTGGCCGATTCTGAACCTGAAATAGCGAAGTAAATGGTGAATAGTAAATGGTAAAGGTTAACAACTCATTCGAAGGAGTTGACAACCATGCGTCCACATCAAAAGCTCGAAGTGACGAACCCAGTTTCCAAGTACTTCTCCGTGAGCTCGACAGAATTGGTCGTCTGATAACCGGTTTGGTACGACACTTAGGTACGCGCCCGTTGGCAACCTAATCCGTTAGGCAGATTATTGTCACCCGCTCGCGACCATTTACCATTTACTATTCACCATTTACCGGTTTCAAATTATGGCCCTACAACTACGACGAAAAACACACGAGTCAGTTGTCTACATCGATCGCGACAGCGCGCCACGAATCATACCGTCCGGCGAGGACTTCATCCTTGAAGATCTCCCCATCGGCACACGCGTGCTTTATCCGAACGCGCCGATCAAGGGTCTGCCAAACCGCGAAGCAGCCATTCGTTATGCGCTGAACCATCCACATGGCTGCGATCCCTTGTTCGCGCAACTCGAACCCGGCATGCAGGTCACGGTCGCCGTCGACGATATCAGCTTGCCACTGCCGCCGATGGCAACTCCGGACATTCGCCAAACCGTTCTGGAAATAGTTTTAGACATGCTTGCCGGCCATGGCGTCGATGACGTTCACATCATCATTGCCAATTCCCTGCACCGCAAGATGACTGAATGGGAGATGAAACGGATGGTTGGGAAGAAGATCTTCGATGAATACTATCCGGATCGTTACTACAACCACGATGCAGAATGGCTTGACGGGTTGATCAAAATCGGTGAGACGAAACACAAAGAGCCGCTAACGCTCAATCGCCGGGCCGCGGAAAGCGATCTGCTGATTTACGTGAACATCAACCTGGTGCCGATGGATGGCGGGCATAAATCAGTTGCGGTGGGCCTATGCGATTACGAATCGCTGCGCGCGCATCACGAACCACAAACCATCCGCGATTCAGATAGCTACATGGATCCGGCAAAGTCCGAGTTGAACCACAAGGTGCATCGGCTCGGCAAGATTGTTGACGAGCACCTGAATGTCTTTCACATTGAAACAGCCATCAACAACCGCATGTACAAAGGCGACATGGATTTTCTGCTGAAGAATGAAGACGATTTCACCGCCTTCGATCGCATGAAGTTTGAAGCGATGCGCTACACAATGAGCAAACTGCCGCGGCCGGCGCGGCGTAAACTGCTTCACTCAAAACCGGCGCAGTACGAAATGATTGCCTGCCATGCCGGCAACACCGAACCGGTGCATGAAAAGATTATTGAAAAAGCATTTGATCAATACGCCATCCCGGTGCGGGGCCAATGCGACATTCTCATAACCGGCATTCCGGACATTTCACCGTACAACGTCTATTCGGTGTTGAATCCGCTGCTGGTCCAGGTGATGGGCCTGGGTTATCACTTCAACTTCTATCGCAATAAGCCGCTGCTGAAAAAAGGCGGCGTGCTGATAATTCATCACCCCTGTTACGACGAGTTTGATCACAAATTTCATCCGAGCTACATCGAATTCTTCAATCGACTTTTACCCGAGACGCGGGATGCTTTTGTCCTGCGCGACAAATACGAGCGGGAGTTTGCCAACAATCCCAGTTACGTCGAGATGTACCGGCGCGGCAACGCTTATCACGGCGCGCATCCGTTTTTCATGTGGTACTGGGGCGAGAACGGCCGCCAGCATGTGGGCAAGGTTATAGCGGCCGGCGCGGAGAATGCGCATGTGCCGGCGATGATGGGGTGGGACCGCGCCGACAATTTGACTGAAGCCATCGCGATGGCACGCAGCTTCATGGGCAGCTCCGCGGAGATTACGATGCTGCATCAACCGATTATCGGCATCGCGGATATGGAGTGAAAAAGTAGCACAGACTTCAGGAAGATCTGATTAAGACCCTGAACAGTTTGTATTAAGCCCGCGAAGCGCGGCGTCAGCATAAAGTCTCGCACCCCAGCTGAGCTGCTCGGCTGGGGACCCCGCCCTTGGGGTGGAGCGAAGCGGAACCCCAGGATTTTGAGATGGGAGCAAGAGCCCGCGAAGCGGGCGACAGCCAGACATGATGAATAAATCCAGCCCGGGGTACGAGACTTTATGCTTTCACCCGCTACGCGGGTTTTGGAAAAGCAGCCCGATTAAACTTGATCAGAACTTCCTAAAGTCTGTGCCGTTTCGCAAACCAGCACAGACTAAAGTCTGTGCTACCCAATATGAATTTATCGCCAACTGAAATTTACCGGGATCGAAAGATCTTCATTATTGGAAGCACCGGCTTCCTGGGGAAAGTTACCCTCAGCATGTTGCTGCATCGCTTTCCCAACGTGGGCCGAGTGTACGTAACCGTACGGGCACGCTCTCAGGAAGAATCCGAAACGCGCTTTTGGAACAACGTAATTACCGCGCCGCCTTTCGATCCTTTACGCGAGCGTTACGGTAGCGCGCTTGACGGCTTCATTCGCGACAAAGTTGTAGTCGTTGGCGGCGATATTGGCGATCCGAATCTCGGCTACAGCGAAGAGCAAGCGCAACAAATCGCGGACGACATCGATGTTGTTCTGAACAGCGCCGGCAACGTTACCTTCAATCCCACGCTAGAAAGCGCACTGCGCACAAACGTAGTTGGCACGCAGAACGTCATCGCCTTTGCCAAACGCATGAAGCGGCCGGCGCTAATCCACGTCTCAACTTGCTTCGTGGCCGGCAATCGTTCCGGGCCAGTCTGGGAAAACGATCCCGTGGTCGGCTACTTCCCGCGAAAGGACGAGCTGAAAGGCGTCGAGTTTTCAGTTGAAGAGGAGATTCGCGACTGCGCAAAACTTGCTGGCCGAGTGCGTGAAGAAGCGCGCGACGCAATGATGATCGCGCATTTTCGCGAACTCGCCCGCAAGCGACTCAACGAAGAAGGCCGCGACGTTGACGATCCCGATGCGCTCGGGTTGGCAGTGGCGCGCGAACGCAAGGTCTGGACGCGCACGCGACTTACCGAGCTGGGTGTGGAGCGTTCAGCATTTTGGGGCTGGCCAAATATTTACACATACACCAAGTCGCTCGGCGAACAACTTGTGGCCGCTGAAACGGGGATTGTTCGCAGCATTGTGCGGCCCAGCATCGTTGAGTCCGCACTTAGTTATCCATTTCCCGGCTGGAACGAAGGCTTTACTACCACAGCGCCCATCATCTTTCTAGTCCTGAAAGGGCAGATAAAGATTCCCGCAAGCGAGAAACTAATTCTTGATATCACGCCGGTCGATCAAGTTTCTTCCGTGATGCTGGCGGTCACTGCTCAGGCCTGCATTGAGCAACCGGCGCTGGTCCATCAGACAGCCACCGGCGATTCTAATCCCAACAACATGGACCGCATTATCAGCCTGGTCGGTCTCTACAAGCGCAAACATTTTCAGGAGAAAGAGTCAGGGTTCAAACTGGCCAACCAGATAGCGGCCCGCATGGAGCCACGGCCGGTTTCCACTTCAAGTTTTGAAAAACTTTCCGTGCCGATGTTCAACTCGGCAGCGAAAAAAGCTTCGTCGTTACTTGAACGAGCGCGGCCAAAGTGGGGCGGCGGGCGGGCTGCGGAAGTTATCGATCGCTTAAAGTCAGGCGTGGACCGCGTTGAGGAGATAACGCACGAGACGGCGGAAGCATTTAATATGTTTCGCCCGTTCACAATTGAGAACGCTTACATCTTCCGTTCCGATAACGTGCGGGCGTTGTTTGCGCGGATCCGCGAAGACGAACAGGGTCTGCTGGGCTGGTTTCCGGAAAAGATTGACTGGTACGACTACTGGCTCAACAAACATTTGCCCGGCCTGAAGAAATGGGTCTTCCCCACGCTGGAAGAGGACATGCGCGCGCAACCCAAGCGCATCTACACCTATCGCGATCTGATCGAACTCTTCGAAACTTCCACCAAGCGTCATGCAACACGCGTCGCTATGCGCATCGAACGTGATGGCCGCAAAGAACAGTACACCTATGCCGACCTCGGAGAACTGGCGAGACGAGCAGCAGGTTTTCTGGCAAGCGAAGGCATCAAGCCCGGCGACCGGGTAATGCTTATTAGTCACAACGCGCCTGAATGGGGCATGAGCTATTTCGGCGTGTTGAAGACTGGCGCCAGCTGCATTCCGGTCGACGCTGAAAGCTCGACCGATGAAATCATTAATTTCGCGCGCGCCGGTGAGGCTGCCGGCATCATCATCAGCGAAAGGCTCAACGAGGAGCACTTTGAACTGCGCGAACGTCTTCGGAATGAAGGGCTGACAGTTTCCATTTGGACTTTTGATCAGGTATTTACGCTGCCTGACGAAGCAACGGAAGACGAACGCATTGCTCTGTTGCCGCAAAAGGTCACCGCGCAGACGGTCGCTTCGCTGATCTTTACTTCGGGAACCACCGGGCGGCCCAAAGGCGTGATGCTTTCGCATCGCAATCTGACCAGCATGGTCTCGATGCTGTCGTCGGTTTTCGACATGAGCACAAAAGACGGCGTTCTTTCCGTCTTGCCATTGCACCACACGTTTGAGTTCTCCACCGGATTTCTGACTCCCTTAAGCCGTGGCGCCCAGATTACCTACCTGCCTGAACTCACCGGCGAAGCGCTGGCCCGCGCGATAAAGAACGGCCACGTGACGGGCATGGTGGGCGTGCCCGCGTTGTGGGAGCTGCTGCATCGGCGGATCAAGAACAGGCTCTATGAAAACAGCGATTGGATCGGAAAAACCGCCGACGCGATGATCAAGGCGAATGCGTGGCTCAGAGATAGAGTGTCGCTCAATCTTGGACCGCTGATTTTTTATCCAATTCACGAAGGCATGGGCGGGCGCATTCGTTATTTCATCAGCGGGGGTTCGGCGCTTAGCGAAAAACTGCAAAAGGATTTTCAGGGGCTGGGCTTCACAGTCCTCGAAGGCTATGGCCTGACGGAGGCCTCTCCGGTGCTGACGGTCACGCGCCCGGAGAATCGCATGTTGACTGGAAGTGTCGGCCGGCCACTGCCAGGCGTTGAAGTCAAAATTGCCGAGCCGGATGCGAGCGGCGTCGGTGAAGTGATTGCGCGTGGTCCCAATGTGATGCTGGGTTATTACGCCGATGAGGACGCAACGCGCAGCACGCTGGTTGAACGTTGGCTCTACACCGGCGACCTCGGCAGGCTGGACGACGACGGTAATCTTTTTCTGGTGGGCCGCTCGAAAGAAATTATCGTTGATACGAACGGAAAAAATGTTTACCCCGACGAGCTGGAAGAAGTCTACGACACTTCTCCTTACGTGAAAGAGCTGAGCATTGTCGGTTTGGCGGACGGCATTGGCGAGAAAGTAGCCTGCCTGGTCGTGGCCGACGATGAATATGACATCACGCTTTCTCGGTCTGAGCTGCGACGAAAAGTTGAAGAACATTTCCGCGAAATTTCCGCTTCGCTTCCCTATTACAAGCGCGTAAAAGTTTTGCACTTCACCGATATTGAGTTGCCACGGACGGCTACGCGCAAGGTTAAGCGTGCCGAAGTGGTGACTATTCTTCAGGCGCTGGAAGAAACGGAGAAGTCCGGTGTGCCTGAAGCGACGGACCGGGTCATTGATTCGGAAAGCAAGTGGCTGATTGGAATTGTCGCCAACGTCAGCAATCGTTCGCGCGACGAGATCTCGATAAATTCGCGACTCGCAGACCTGGGCTTTGACAGTCTGATGTTTGTGGAACTGGCGGCGGCAGTAGAGAACGCGGGCGGTTCAATTTCTGCTCCTGAACGTTTCAATGAAGTACAGGACGTGCGCGAACTCGCTGGCGTAGTCAGCCGGCGCCCCGGCGCGGCGGACCGGAGGGAAACTGCGAAAGCGACTGGAGCCGGCCGCGATGACAGCACTGAGATTAATCTTCCGTCCTTCGTCGGCGTTGCGGGCAACAAAGCAGCCGACGCGCTGCAATGGTTGTTCTATGACCGGTTTCTCGACACGCATTACGAAGGCCGCTCGAATATTCCGCCCCACACAAATTTCATCGTCGCCGCTAACCACTCTTCGCACCTGGACATGGGCCTGACGAAGATGGCCCTGGGCGAAGCCGGCAAAGATATGGTGGCGCTCGCAGCGGCCGACTATTTCTTCGACAACAAATACAAGCGCGCGGTGATGGAGAACTTTACGAATCTCGTGCCGATGGAACGCACCGGCTCGCTGAGACAATCACTGCGTCACGCCAGTTCATTTTTGGATCGCGGCTACAACGCTTTGATTTTTCCCGAGGGAACGCGGTCGTTAACTGGCGAGATGGCGGAATTCAAACCGATTGTTGGCTACCTCGCGCTGCACGCGCGAGTGGGGATCCTGCCGGTTTATTTGGAAGGGACACACGACGCGATGCCGAAAGGTTCGAGCATTCTCAAGAACCGGAAAATCGGGGCGCGCATCGGCCGCTATGTTTCGATCGAGGAACTTGAAGAGATGACTCAGGGCATGCCGCGCGCAGAAGCGTACCGTCTGATTGCGGCCCGAATCAAACATGACGTTGAGAATCTGCGAGATTCAACGCGGCGAAGTTTTAACGCGCAGGAATTGCGAGCGCGATGGAAAGCTGAGCGGCGGACGCAAGTCGATGGACGCGAAGGCGGCGAAGAAGTTTCTGGCTGATGAATTTGCGGTTTCCGCGTTAGATAGCAGCACAAGGTTTATCCTGCGCTCCGGAGGAGCACAATGTTTATAGACAAATGTTATCTACGTTGAGCCTTTGCTTGGCGAAGAATCTTGCGCAGCGCATATTCTTCGCCAAGCAAAACAGACAATTGATAATTCCAATTCTATAAACGTTTCGTTCCTACGGAACGAGGACGTTGAATTATTACGACCGTACGCGACGCTGTCACTTCGCACATCTCTTATGGCCACAACGAAAACACCCTCCAGCAAACGCACCGCGCGCATCACGCCCGCAAAGCCTGACACCAAGCGGCGTGCGGCAATTGAGAAACGTCCGCGCGCAACGACTTTGGTGACTGGCGGCACCGGCTTCCTCGGCTCGCATCTGGTAAAGCAATTGGTCGCTGACGGCGAAAGAGATATTCGTGTTATGGCGACGTCCATTCCGGATTCGCTGGTTGGCTTGGGAGTGGAAACGTTCGCCGGCTCGATCACCGACGAAAATGATGTGAAGCAAGCGGTTGAAGGCATCACGCAGATTTATCATCTGGCCGGTAAAGTTTCGCGCGAACGCGAAGACGCACGCGAAATGTACAAGGTTCACGTTGAAGGAACGCGCCTGCTGTGCGATGCAGCGAAAGCCGCGGACGTGAAGACTATCTTGCTCGCCTCAACCAGCGGCACAATTGCCGTCACCGAAGATGGTGAACTGCTGCCGGACGAGTCGTACCCGACCCCGCTCGACATCATTGCGCGCTGGCCTTATTACGCCAGCAAGGCTTATCAGGAAATGGCCGCCCTCGAACGATTCAACGGCAAGGGAGCGCGTGTAGTGATAATGAATCCCAGCCTGTTGCTTGGCCCTGAAGATGAGCGGCTGAGCTCGACGAAAGTGGTGCTCGACTTTATGGCGCGAAAGATTAGCGCAGTGCCGACGGGTGGTTTAAGTTTTGTCGACGTGCGTGACGCGGCCAAAGCATTTCGCGCCGGCATGAAGAAGGGCCGGCACGGTGAACGCTATCTGCTCGGCGCGGCCAATTGGACGTTTTCGAAGTTTTTTGGCCGGCTGGAAAGACTGACAAAGATTGCGGCGCCTAAGCTCGCATTGCCTTCCCGACTCGCCATTACGGGTTCGCAGTTGATCGACTCTTTTTTCAAGCAATGGGATATGACCTCGCCGGTCGAGCCCGGCGCGATCGAGATGGCCCAGTACTTTTGGTACCTCAACTGTGCCAAGGCGTCCCGCGAACTTGGCTTCCGTCCGCGCGATCCGGGCGAGACATTGCACGACACCGTCAGCTACGTTCGCGAAAACTTCCTCGGCGCCGACGCGTTTGGAAAATAAACTATCCGCAGATTACACAGATTCCGCGGATTTCAAGAACATCAGAAACCTTTTAATAAGAAACAGTAATGAGTAAGCGTCAAGAAGTTCAGAGTCCAAGCTTTAGCTTGCCTCTTACCAGCGCAAGAGCAACCTGAAGGTTGGACTCTGAACTTCTTGACACTTACTCATCACACATTGCTGTTTTTTACAGTTCTGAACAATCTGCGTAATCTGTGTAATCTGCGGATAGTTTCTTATTCTCCCAGAGCCGCATACTTAAACAACCGGAAACGATAGCGCTGCTGGTCGCGAATGTTCTTCGCCACCATGCCATGTAGATTCTCGTCCCAGGTTGTGTACTGATCGATGAAGCGATCCGCAGCCGCCTTGTCGCCGCCGTACTGGACTTCCAAAACCTTCGCGAGCAGCTTACCGACTACGCTGTGATACTTATCATAGTGAACGCGAAGCGTGTGGCTGGACTGATCGAATGTCAGCAGTCCGTTCTCAAGAAAGAAATTCCATTGCATCAGCTGCATCGTGTTGTAGGGCTGGTCGCGACGCGGTTTATTGTTCTGCAAGACTCGCAGGATGCCACCGGCGTAAACGCTCCTGAGTTGCGCATCGTTGTAATAACCCTGCTTGCGCAATGCCTCGGCAACGAACAGAGAAACCAGGTCGGCTTTCATTTCTTCGAGCAGGCTCGAGTCTTCCTGCAGCGCGTCGTCTAGTTCGCGATTGTCCTTCGTCCGGTCAACGCCGAGATAGTGGCCGACTTCGTGCCATAGCGTGCGGTAGAAATTTCCTTCGTTAGTTAAGTCTTTTGCCTGCTCCTCGCCGACTGCGGCTGCCAAAGTTTTTGAGGTGCTCTCAAAAATGTTCGTGTCGCGCATGATATTCGCGCGCAACAGAATGGTGCGACCGTAACGGCGCGCCAGGTAACTTTCATTCGGCAGGATGGTGGCGGTATTGCCGCCGCGCGTTTGGCCAAAGTCGGCGACCACGTCGTAAACGCCCACGGGAATGTCTTCACGCACGCGCTTGTGTTGATCGTAGGGCAACGAATCTTCCAGCGCCTGCAATCCTTTCATCGCCTGACGTAACGCGGTGGTTTCCTGCTGGCGCGTTGCCAGCAAACTAAAACCAAAGTACGACTTCACTCCATAAAGCTCATCGTCATACGTTTCATAAGAACCGATCTGCGCGTTCAGGGTTTTGAAATGACCGGTAACCCAGGCTGCGTCGCCCGACTCGTAATCGTCGGACAGCAGATCGCGCGCGCGGTTGCGCAGAAACCCGGCGAATTCTTCATCGTCCTTCGCCACTAAACCAGCGGCCTCGTTCAGCAATCCATACGCCTTCATCAACTCGTCTGCATAAGCAAGCGAATAAGGGATGGCGTAGAACTTCCGACCCGCTCGCGGCACCGACCTGCGCGATCCCGAACGCAGCTTTGCTCCTGCTAATTCGCTTAAATCATCCTGAAGTCCGGGATGAAGCGTCGCCAGCACCGAATAGTTTTTGAGCTTTAGCAGATCTTCGGAAAGGTTCTGCGGCGTGGCTGAACGCACCACACTACGCAGATCCACAATCTTGTCGCGCTCCTCGGGATGCGCCGCAAGATCGGCGTCGACATCCTGTTTCTTTACGGCCCAGGGGTACACATTTTTGCCCGGCTCCACGCCGGCAACCGGTAGAAATGGTTCGCGCTTGTTTTCCAGCGTCGTCGCAATCGGTCCCTGGTTTAGACGATAAAGCTTCAGCAAGTTCTGGGTCGTTGCCGTCGAGCCCGTTCGTTTGTCCACCTGGACCAGATCGCGATAAGACGAGAGCGCTTCAGGGTGGCGCTGCTTTTCGTAGAGCGATTGAAAGATTCTTCCAACTTCCAGTAGTTTCTCGACCGCACTGCGCTCAGCGGCAGTTAATTGTGACAAGTCGGGCGCGAGACGGATCGTCTGCGTCTTGTCGATGATCGGTTGGCTCTTTTCGAGCGGCCAGTAACCCGGCGGAAGCGTCGTTGGATTCTTCATGCGAGACGTACTTTGCGCGAATGCCAAAACACAAAAACTAAACAGCAGCGCGATACTTGTTAGTCTACTCATAGGTTACCTCAGGATGTTCCCAATTGATTTTGATTTTCCGATCATACCGAATAGCGGACAATTTCGGCCAGCGGGAGACCACGTTTTTATGCTACCCACTTTTAAGAAGACTTATCAGAAATAATAACGCTAAAAGCGTTCGCCAATTCCAGCCCAGGGTTGCGCTTTGGCAACCCTGGGAAAACACATTTCATTACTCGAAGGCGCAACTCTGAAGGAGTTGCGTCGGCGTTTGAAACCACAAAACCGCGCAACCCCTTCAGGGTTGCGAACAATCTCCTCGGGCATGTTTGAACCCAGGGTTTCAAAGCAAACCCGGGCTGATATTAACGAAGGCCTTCAGCGTTACTCGACCTTTGGACGCACCATGAATTTTCGACTTCTTGTGCAAGCAGTGTCCGCGCATTCTTGCAGCCAACGGTCATGAAATTGTCGCGCCGCTTTTCGCGTGCCAGTCATTTGCGCGGTTTTTCTACTTCGACGGTGCGGCACTGAGCTTGCACCTCATGGCGGCATGATGGAATCATCATTATTAACCCCTCCATCGCCGTCGGGCTATTCACCATTTGTTACCGAACCCTCGTTGCCGCGTGACGGAGCAGCGCTCGATGTTCCCGACGCTGAGCGCGGCGGTAGTATTTGCGCCGGCCTTTTGCGCAGACTTCGTCGCGAGCGCCGCCGGCGCAAAGTCGGGCGGGCTTACGACATGGCGTTGGAGATTGCGCGAGTCATCCCGAACGCGTACGAAATTCTGGATGTTGGTTGCGGCAATGGCTTCATCGCACACCACCTCGCGGGATTGCTCGGCAGTTACATTTTGGGAATCGATGTGCATGGCCAACCCGAAGCGCCGGTGAATTTCCGCCGTTACGATGGCAGACACTTCCCTGCCGGCGATCACTCATTTGAGGCAGTGCTTTTCTGCTACGTTTTGCATCACGCGCAGGAGGTCGATTCTATTCTTAGCGAAGTTAAGCGAGTCCTTCGCGATGAAGCATTGGTAGTAATTTACGAAGATATTCCGGCGACGTGGTGGGACCGAATTCTATGTAGCATTCACAACCGCCAATGGCGGGGACGTACTGGCGAATGCACATTTCGCAGTGAAGCTGAATGGCGTGAGACTTTTCAGGCGACGGGTTTTGAGATCGTGCAACAGCGATCGCTATCACGCTGTCGGAACTTAGCGCATCCTGTAAAGCGCAATTTCTTTCTTTTACGCCTCAATCCGAACGCGGCCAAGTTGAACTGACCTACGCTGCACATCAAAAAGTTTAGAGTCCAACCTTAGGTTGGCCGTTTCGGCGGCCGCAGCTAAAGCTTGGACTCTGAACCGCTTGAGTGACGTCTGCCAACTGGATTATTATGAGTGCTACTCTTCAACCAGATCTGCCGACATAGGCGAGCTTTGGCCACTAGTTGTGATTGCCGACTTGATCAGTGCAAGTAGCTTGTCTGTCTGTTCTTCATTTAATTCAACGAACTGCACGCCAAAGCCGCGGCCGACGCTGTAATGTCTGACTTCGCCTTCCAGATACAGCCAATCATCATCAGGCAGCAGAATGCGAAAGCCAACAATCTCACCGAGTCTCACCTCGCCAACTGAGTCTAGAAAGCAGCCGCCTTCCGAAAGATCGGTGACGCGCGCGCTCTGGGCTTCGGTTGAGCTGTCCCACATCGCATCGAGGCTGACTCGCAGCCGGGGTTTTGCGCGGCGATCATCCATAGTGCTGCCAGCAGTTATTTCTACTCGGAATCCTTCAGATGAAACTTGTGCATCAGGCGATGTACTACGGGCATGAGCAACAGGCCCATGAGGGCGATGAACACAACGCCACTGAACAGCGCATAAATGGAAGCAAATATTTTCGCGCTCGAGTTAGTAAGCGGATTGATCGGGCCCATGCCACCCAATATCATCGACGCCTCGAGCAGCGAGTCGATCCAGTCGAGGCCGGCAATCCAGTGATAGCCGGCGATCCCGATGAACAAAACCACCAGCAACAGACCCAATGCCAAGCCAGCAGATCCGACCATTCTTCTAAGAAAGACCGGCAGCGGCGCCAATTTTTCATGTCTGTGTTCGAACATATGCAAATGTTAGTGGTCAGTTGTTAGTGGTCAGTTGTTGGTTGTTAGTTGTGAGCTGTGGTTCTCTAATACCGATTACTGACTGCCCGGCCACTGACAACTGACCGTTCTTCATCCAGCAAACTGCGTTATCTCGCCGGGCTTACGCAGCATCTTGTTGACTTCACCGAGGTGCGTTTCCTCTTCCGCGATCATCTTGCGCGCGTAGTCTTCCAACAGCACCGACCGATCTTTCGCGAGTTCGTACAGACGCTTGTAGAGTTCCAGTCCTTCTTTCTCGGCCCCCAGCGACTCCAACAGGATGTCGTTGATGCCATGCTTGTGCGTTTCCAGTAGCCCGCCAATCTTCAACGAGGGGTGCTCTCCCAGATGGGTGACGAGCTCGCCCGCCTGGTTGGCATGTTCGAGACAGGTGGTCGCCTCGCCGCGCAGCCAGCTAACGATTGGTATGCGGCTATGACCAAAAACCATTAGCGCATAATGGGTGTATCTACAAACGCCTGCGAGTTCTGTTTCCAGAATCTCATTTAACAAAGCAACCGCTGCTGCCGTATCCAAATCTTGTCCTGCCATCTTCGCCTCCAGAAAGTTCTGCTATGCCATTCGATTCCGATTCTAAGTCGAGCGCCTAATTGATATGCAGTAGAATGCTCTCATTGATGAGCAATAGGCAAACTGACCTTCAAAAACGTCAAGTGATCTTGTACACGCGCCCGGGCTGTCATCTCTGTGAAGAAGCGCAGCAGGAGATGCGCGCCGCCGGGTGTGCTAACGAATATACGCTCCAGGAAATTAATATTGAAAGCGACCGCGAGTTGCTGAGACGTTACCAATATGACATTCCAGTCATCACCATTGATGGTGTCGAGGCGTTCAGGCACAGGCTAACTTCACAGGCTTTTCGTGATCGGTTGCACAGCGGAGCGGGGGCATGCCCGCCTTCCTGACCGAGGGATTACCATGCATGAAGGCTCAATATGACGCCTGAGAGGCATTCAATGCTTGGGTGTCTCCGTCTACCTTAAAAGATTCGCAGGTTAGGAAGGGTGGTTTACCCCCGCTCTTTCAACCGGCAAATTTGACAAGCGTGAATACTCTTCAATTGACTCAAACAATCGCTCGCGCTCGTCATCTTTGTCTGTTTGCCGATACGACATCACCAAATCTTTAAGTGTCGCGAGTTCCCGGTAGACGCCCGCGTTTTCCATCGGCGGCGTGAGATAAGAAAGCAATTCCGCGTAGGAGCGACGCTTGGCGATCGTGCCCTCCGAAGGATTATTCACGCTGTACAGGTAGACATTCGGCAGCTCATCGATCAGTCTGTCAGGCCAGCATTCGCCCGAAAGTCCCACTTGCTTTCCGGGCATGAATTCCATCGCCCCGTGCGTCCCAACGTGGACCACCGCATCGGCATTCAGAATTTTTGCGAGATAGCTGTAGAACGCCATGAACCCGTGATGCGGCGCGCCGCTACGCGCCATCATCAATCGCATCGGATCGCCTTCAAAACCAAACGTTGGTTGTACGCCGATGAAGACCCTGCCTAACTGAATTCCCTGAATCAGCAACTCGCCGCCAAACGAATTGATGCGCCCGGGGGCGGCGCCCCACTCGCTTTCAATTTCAGGCACGTACGGACAATGCCGGCGATACTCATCCACGGTCATGCGATACGCGACGTTGGCTGTCGAGGAGAACCGGTCCGCATTGCCACCGATTACCTGTTCTCGCAACGCAGCGGCGGAGTCAGGTAATTCAACGTCGTAGCCATCGTCCTTCAGTTTCCGGAGCGTCTGCCAGACACTCGGAAAGACATCCAGATCGGCAGCCGTGCCGATGTTTCCTTTGTTGGGCGGAAAACAGAAAAGCACCAGTGCGATATTCAGTTCGTTGCGCGGTGCTGTCTGCAAGCGATTCCAACGCTTGAGACGCCTCGCATAGCGCAGGCACCGATCGTCCAGCGGCACCGGCTCGACGCCACGCTCGGGCAATCCGCCATAAATGAAAGGTTCCGTCGCGCCATCGATCTCTGGGATAGCGATCTGCATTCCCGCCTGCACCGGATTAAGTCCTGTTTGCGAGGCGCGCCACGAATCAATCGTCTGCATATCCAAACTCACCGCCGACCGGTAAGGCCGATTCAAGTCCGACAAAAATACGGCAGCTGCTTCGCTGTCGTTCATAGCCGGGCCACCGACAAAACTGAAGCCAGTTAAGGAAACGATTTGGCTGACGCGGGAATGGACAGTTGTTATTTCGTTGTCAGTTGTCAGTTGTCCGTTGTCAGTTGTTTGGTTTTTGGACGTTGGTCTTTGGTCTTTGGTTTTTTCTACAACTTGAGACTTGAGACTTGGAACTTGAAACTTATTATCAATGAAGAATTTGCCGACCGCCTCACGATTATCCATCAACGTCGAAAGCGCCGGGATAACGCTCAAGCCTTCTGCTTCGATCGCGCGAATTAGCGCGTCGTAATGTTTCGTGGTCTTGCTAACAACTTGCGGGCGCATTAGCAACAGACCAATGCTCGATGCAGGGTCGAGAATCGCCTCCGCGGACTTTGGACTTTGGACTTTGGACTTTGGGCTTTTCGTTACGTACCAGCTTTGATACGACGCAAACGTTTCAAACAGCTGCGGCGCGTCTGGATGGTAGATCGCAACTGACGGCATATGCTCCGGCGCCGGAATTTTGATTTCCGCCTTCGCCAGCCGCGCGTCCGGCACATATTCTTTCAGCGCGCTCAGAACCATCGCCCGAATGTTTGCGGGGGTAGGCTGCAGAAAGTAGCAGAAGATATTGAGATAATTCTTGACGTCGCGCATCGCGCCGACGCTCGGCACGAATCTCAGAATACCCGGCAAGCGATCAACCAGTTTCAGATACTGTCCGTGACCGTGTTTAGAACCGTTGCCGTTGTTTGCCCTGTTATCGCTGCCGTTGGCTGCGTCATTCTTTGCGCTGATGGTTGCGCTGGTGGTTGAATGCGCGCGAGCCTGACGACCAATCCATGAGCCGGCAGTTCCAAACAGACGCAGCGCGCGTTTTGATTTGCTCCCGCGGGTCTCCCCATTCTGCGCGAAAGCTCCAGACAACTTTGAGACATCCAGTTTGCCCAGGCGCGTTCGGCGCATAAGCTCAGGCATGCAGTTGATGACAATCACGGCTGCGTGCCGCGTCCTGTATGTTTCGAGTGAAGTTAAAAGGCGTGCAGCGTTTTCGCCATCCATTACGTGAATGACGAAAACAACATCTGCCTGCGACAGACCGTGGTCCACTTCGCGCCAGCCGTCGTCATCCAACGGCGCGCCAAAGTTATGCGCGGCAATGCGCAGATTGAGATTGTAACCACGGTTGATTTCCCGCTCCGCATCTTTCAGCGGCGCGAGCAAACTTGATCCCACATAGAGCATGGTAACGTTCATGCTATTTGTTCGCGCCCAAGTTGGAAGTTGTCCAAACGATCACGCAAAGTTTCGAGTACATCCTCGTCGGGGTTCCAATAGCCGCGCTCGTGCGCCTCAAGCAAACGCTTCATGAGAGAACGCAGCGAATGCGGATTCAGATCGAGTAACCGTTGGAACATGATCGGATCCAACAGGAAGGTCTTGGAAATTTCCGTATAGATCCAGGGATCGACAGCATCCGCCGTCGCGCTCCAGCCAAAGGTGTTCGCAACATGGTTTTCGATTTCAGCGACGCCGCGAAAGCCGTGCTTCAGCATTCCTTCGTACCATTTGGGATTAAGCGTCTTCGCGCGCGTCTCAAGCCGGACCGTCTCTTGCAACGTGCGAACTTTGACTTGTGGTGAAAGCGAGTCTGACAAATAAATTGCGGGACGAGATTTGCTGCGCGTTTCAACCGCCTTTGAAACTCCGCCGAGATACTCGAAGTAGTGATCGACATCGGTGATGCCGATTTCGAATGAGTCGATGTTTTGATAAGTGGCTTCCACTCGTGAGAGCGCATCATTCATCAAGTGCTGCGCTTCCCGGCCCTCGACGCTTCGTCCTCTCGAATCACGCGTGTAGGCGAAGCATTTGCGGGTAACAAACAGATCTCCAAGCGTGGCCTCAGTCTCCCACTGCGAATCCATTACCATGAAATTCACATTCGAGCCGTAGTTACCGGGCGCATTTGAAAACACCCGAGTCACCGCATCATCAAAATTACAGGGCCCCGCAGCCATTTTTTCCTGAACGTTACGCCGGACGTAGTTCATTTCAAACGGCTCGTCGAGCATCGCCACCCGGCGGACTGCTTTGTCGAGCAAGGCCATAGTCGGCGCAAACAAATCGCGAAAGATTCCTGACACGGTCAGAACGACGTCAATGCGCGGCCGCCGTAATTCTTCCAAAGGTATGACTTCGATTTCGGTAGCGCGATTAAGCGCATCGCGAACCGGACGCACACCCAGCAACCAAAGGGCCTGGGCCACGCCGTCGCCCTGGGTCTTGATGTTGTCCAGGCCCCAAAGCACCAGCGCCATCGCGCGCGGATAGTGACCTTGCTCTTCCAAACAGCGCTGCAGCAAGGCGGCGGCAGTGTGTTTTGCGCGTGCGAACGCCAGTTGCGACGGCACTGAATAAGGGTTAACGGCATGCGTGTTTCGACCCGTTGGCAGGACCATCGGATTCTGCACGATGTCGGCGCCGGGACCAGGCTCGATGTACTCGCCGCGCAATGCGCTCAATAGCGAATCGAGTTCGGTATTCGAATCCAGCTGTTCCGCAACCTTTGTCAGCAGCAAAAAAGTCGGAAGCGATTTCTCGCGGTCGACATCCGCCTGCGTATTTAACCAATCTGCTGCCGAGTCGGCACCGCTCTCACAAAACTTCTGCACCGCCTGGCTGACGAGGCCATCAATGAGTTCCTTGGTTTCGGAAGGAGACGAGTCATGTAGAAGCGCATCATAGTTTTCGATTCGCAGCGCTTCAGCCACCAGTTTTGGTAGTGCGCGCGAGCCATTTTCCGGCCGGTCAAATGACGCGACCATGCGCAGCAAATCTGCTTTTTCCTGAAGCTCAGACGCAGCGCCAAACACGTGCAGACCGGTGGGGATTAGCCGCTGTTCAATTTCCAGCAGTTGTTCGTAAAGCCGCATGACGCGCGCGTCACGCTCGAGAGAATTGCGCTTGGATGTCATCGCAAGAGGGTCGCTTAGTTTCGCATCGCCGGGATACTTAGATAACCAGGGAATTGTTTTAGCTGAAAAGATGCAGGCGGGCAACCCGGAAGTTGAGCAGTCACGTTATCAGCACTGTTGATTCTGTGTTTGTTGTGGCATGAGGTCAGTACCACCTTGTATGTTGAAGCATGCAAGTTTCTAGGTGCAGAATGAGCAACCTGGAAATGTATTAGCTCGAGGCGCAATAGAACGTTACCACCTTGGTGCTGACAGCCCGTC
>JACCVY010000170.1 GCA_013697915.1 Blastocatellia bacterium
GTCTTGTGCATGTTCTCGATGATCTGCCGCCAGCCGACGCCGGTGTTGTAGGCGCAGAATGAAATCTCGCCTTCCTGTGTGCCATAAGGAATGACGCACATCTCGGTGCGGCGAAAGTCGTAGTTGAAGAGGTCTTGAAACCACATGCCTTCGACGCAGAGCACACGCCAGATGTCGTTCGGGTCTTCAGCCTTTTCAGCCTTCATGCGATCGTTGCGGTCAGAGCTGGAGTTCGTCGACGACGGTTTGAAGAGGTTAAGAATTTGCGAAATCGGAAACCCCTCGGGCGCTTGCTCCGCATTGAAGTTTCGCAGGATGGCCATGCCGAGCTGAGCGTATGAAAGTTTCTTACCGCGCGCCGTGTCGGTAATCGTCGCGATGTCTTTCATGAACTGTTCGTAATTGAAAAACTCAAACAGCGATTTGAATTCGCCGGTCTTGCGGTTGACGACCATCAAGGTAAAGATGCCGCAGTTTGGATGGCAATTGCAGGACGACCAGCCCCAGGGCGCATCGGCGCCTTGCAGCATGTCCATCACGCTGGTGAATGCCGAGTAGGACGAAAGCGGATACCAGTCGCGCAGCGGTTCGAGTTGTCCGCGCAATTGATCTTTCAGATCATGAGTCATGCCGGCCAGGGTGTAGCGCTGCTTGATGCGCAACTCGTCGGAAATGTCTTCGTCGCGGCCGGTAAAGGAAACAGGCTGGAACGCGATGGTCTGTACTTTGTCAATATTCTTTGCAGCAAAATCAACGATCGCGCCGATGCCGTCGTTGTTAATTGTGTTGACGATCGTCGTCACCAGCGTGACCTTGATGCCGACGCTGGCAAGGTTCTCAATCGCCTGCTGCTTCACATCAAACAGGTTGCCGACGCCGCGGTGCCTGTTTTTCTCTTCGCTGACGCCGTCAAACTGCAAGTAGACGCCGTGCTGTCCCGCCGCCTTGGCAGCTTTACAAAACTCAATGTCTTCGGCAAAGCGAATACCGTTGGTCGCTGCGAGTATGCGATAGAAGCCAACCTTCTTCGCGTAGGCGACTGCCTCGAGATAATAGGGTGAAAGAGTTGGCTCACCACCTGAAAAGAGAATGATGATTTGGCGCTTTGGCTTGAACGAAACTGCGCGATCGAGAATCGCTTTCGTGTCTTCGTAGGTTGGCTCGTGAACATAGCCAACCTGATTCGCATCCATGAAGCAGGGATTGCACATCATGTTGCAGCGGTTGGTTAGATCGACCGTCAACACAGCGCCACGGCCAAACTTGATGTTCGAGGTTCCGTGATGATGAACGTGCGAATCGTCGGCAGCCTTAAAGTCGCGTCCAAAAAAGAGCGACTCAATGCGCTCGAGGAATGCGGGATCAGTTGCCATCACGTCAACAAACTCGCCATGCTTTGGACAAGTCTTGCGCATGACTACCTGTCCGTTCTCTTCAACAATTTGTGCCTTGATTTCGCCGGGGTGCTCGTTCATCAACGATTCGAGCGTAGTCTCGCCGCTGATGACAGCGTCGCGGACCTCTTTCACGCAGCGCGGACAAAGGCTGTCGGTTTCGCGCGGAAAGCCGAGCGGCGGCGCGCTTCTCTCATAAGATTTGAGGAGTGGTCCAGGCGCCCAGGTCGGACGAATGGCTTCGCCTTCCGGGAGACGTTTGTTTACGGATTGAAAGGCTTTCCAAGCAACGCCAGAAAGATTCGAGAGCAGCTTGGAGCTCTTTACTCCAGCAAGCCTGCCCTTTTCTGACTCACCTCTGCGAAACTGATCACTGAACAATTAGAAATTCTCCTCAGAAAGCGGTGGAGCAATTCCACCAGCCTGCTAGCGAAACATTGAGTATTACTGCAAATAACTGCCGCACAGACTCACTATTCACGCGAGCTTTCGGCGGCCGCATCATGATAGATGGTCTGCCGAGGCATGGCAAGCCTAAACACTCGCGCCTTCCCTGGTTCGGTTCTGGATATGATGCCTGTTTTTGTTTGGTAAAATGCGCGAATCCGCCTTTTGCGATTCACCTTCGGCGCAAGAAAAAGTGTACTATCGGCCACGCAATTTCCAACTCAAAGGCCCTTTGTTTCGCGAACGAATCTCATGAGTGAAATCAAAACGTTGACGGTCGCAGAGTTGGCCGCGGCCAGCGGAGGCCGCATGGTCGGCGATGGTGCTCTTCATATTGCTAGAGTGGCCGACCTTGAAACCGCCGGCTCTGGAGATATTGCTTACGTCGAGGACGAGAAGTTTTTTGACAAGGCGAGAGAGAGTCGGGCCACCTGTTTAATTGTGAACCGCGAGTACGTTTCAAGTCAGAAAAACGAAAGCGCTTCGGCCTTCATCGAGGTCGCAAAACCCAAACTCGCATTCGCTTTAATCGCAGAAATTCTGCATCCGCAAAAACGCCGCGAACCATTCGTCCACGACTCCGCTGTGATTGCGAAATCTGCTGATATCGACTTGACTGTCTTCATCGGACCGCATGTTTCGATTGGCGAGGACGCGCGCATTGGCGCCGGCACACGCATCGAAGCGGGCGTTGTCGTCGGCGATCATGTTTCTATTGGCCGGGATTGCGTGTTGCATCCCGGCGTCGTGGTTTACGACAATGTGACAATTGGCGACCGCGACATTCTGCATGCCGGTGTTTGTCTGGGCGCCGATGGTTTTGGTTACGTGCGCGGCGACTTGGGCTATCACAAATTTCCACAGGTGGGAACAGTTTTGATAGAAGACGACGTCGAGCTCGGCGCGTATACCTGCGTCGATCGCGCGGCGCTGGGCCAAACGCGAATTGGCCGCGGAACAAAACTCGACAACATGGTCCACGTGGGTCACAACTGCGACATCGGCGAGCGTGTGGTGATTGCCGCGCAAACCGGTATCAGTGGCAGCGTCACAATCGAAGACGATTGCGTGATTGGCGGACAAGTCGGTTTTGGCGACCACATACGAGTGCTAAGCGGCGCAGTGATTGGTTCGAAGGCAGGAATCCTGCCGGGAAAAATTGTGCGGCCGGGCGTGTGGTGGGGTATTCCAATTCAACCGCTCGATGAATACAAGCGCTTGAATGCGCACCTGGGCCATCTGCCGGAGATGCGCAAAGAAATCAAGGAATTGAAAAAGCAGTTAGACGAATTGAAGAAGCGATCTGGTTGATATTGTTCTAATTCTATTTTGCATTGACATCGAAGTCGTTGGTCCCCATTCACTGACAGTGAGAGCTCTTGAATAGCTTTACTTCCGCTGCGTCGCGCACGGTTGACTTGGCTACATCAGAAGCATATAAACTAATCATCAATCGGCTCCTCTGCCCACATCACGCGATGCCAACGCAATTAGCCTGCCTAGGGTAACGTTAAAAAAAAGGGATAGGCTCAGGGATCCAAAATAGTCTAATCCTCTAAACGATCCTCAACGATCCTCAAAAGGAAAACTCATGGAATCCGACACTAAAACCTCGACCACAATTTTAAGAATAGTGCTTCTGTCTCTGCTCTTCAGCTCAGCTGCATTCTTGTTGCTGAAGGCTTCAACGCCTTCGACAAGCGCCGGAACGCAGGAGCGAATCTTTGAAGACGCAATACCTAAGAATGCGCCGATCAAGATCAAAATCAAAAAGGAGAAAGAACGGTCATTCAAGGATTTGAAAAATGAAAAGTGGGTGCGAGAATTTGAATTGGAACTTACAAATACCGGTGACAAGCCGATTTATTTTGCATTCATCGACCTAATCACCGATGTCAAAATTGGTGGTACTCCACTTGTATTCTCTCTCGTGTATGGTCGCGCTGAACTAGGGGATATTGTTACTCTGGCCCGATCAGATGACAGTTCAATAAAGCCAGGCGAGACCTATGTGTTCAAGATTCATCCTGGACAGGTTCCAGCTTGGGAGCAAGGTGTTGCTGATAAAAGCCATATTGAGGCATTACGGATCAAGGCCAAACTCGAAATGCTAAGTTTCGGAGACGGTACGGGATACTTTATTAACAAACCCTACCCACGCGGACAGCACCAATCAAAACTTGAGGACAAATTACAGCCAGCGAATCGGGCTGGACCAAATAACATAAGCGGGCGGCGTGGAGAACGAAGCGCTCAGAACACAACATCTCGGATCTTAAGTAAGCCGGTAATGTTCGTACCGGCTAATTTTTTACCTTCCGTCTCAAATGAATCAGTGGAGGCAATGCCAAGCGACAATTGCCTATTCGATTATTGCGTGGGCATCGTGCCTCACACTCCGGTGGTATGCTATAACTGTCCGCCACAAAACCGACCCGGATTGAGTTCCAGTGGCGACTGTGCCGAGCCTATGGCGCGCGGGACTGCTTTATCAATGGTGAGAGATATCTCTGTCAAACGATCTTCGTTGATGACTGCGGTTTTGGTCCAGGGCCAACTCCCTCACCGTCTCCGACACCTTCACCAGCTCCTTGTCAATATTGCAGCGATCCAAATGCGATCGGACCGGCCGACTGCTCCAATCCATCTAACCCGACTTGCGGGTTCGGTGAAGTTCCACGAAACGGTTGCTGTTATGCGGTAACGTGTCCGTCGCCGCGGCCCCCGGCTCCTCCGTGCGATCCGGACTATATCCAGGGACCTTTTTTGGGCTATCCGTTTTGTGAATATGCACCCTGTGTTCCGGCGCCTCCGCCGTCCACAGAACAAGCGTGCTATTCAGCGGGCTGGCATTGGAGCTCCTTTACGAACACCTGTTCGCAATCTTGTCCGCCGGACGGCACCCACGCGTGGGATTGTGAGAACAGTCTCGCACCCTGGTGCGATCGGAAATGCCGTTGCCTTAGCGAAGATGCTTGCAGCATGAGCCCGATTGTCGTCGATGTTTCAGGCGACGGTTTTAATCTGACAAATCTCGCAGGCGGCGTGAATTTTGATCTCGACATGAACGGCACGAAGGAAAGGTTAGCCTGGACCACCGCCGGCTCAGACGATGCCTGGCTGGTGCTTGATCGGAACGATAACGGAACGATAGACAATGGCGCGGAGTTGTTTGGCAACTTTACGCCGCAGCCGCAGCCTCCGACGGGCAAAGCAAGAAATGGCTTCCTGGCGCTGGCCGAATACGACAAGCTCGAGAATGGCGGGAATGGCGACGGGATCCTTAGCAGCGGAGACGCAATATTCTTTTCTCTACGCCTCTGGCAAGACATTAATCACAACGGTATCTCTGAACCGAACGAGCTTCATACTGTAGCCGACCTTAATATCGAATCGATCTCGCTCGACTACAAGGAATCGAAACGGACTGATCAATATGGCAATCAGTTTCGTTACCGGGCGAAAGTCGATGATGTGAAACATTCACACGTTGGGCGTTGGGCCTGGGATGTCTTCCTCGTAAGCGGGCCATAGATTCGGGGGTCCGAAGGTAGATAGATTGTTATTCAGGATGTAGAGAAGAGGATGTAGCGGACATGATGTAGGGGCGGACCTATGTGTCCGCCCTTTTTATGTGACACACAAGAGTGGGCGAACACGCAGATCTGTTACTCCGACCATTCGCGCAAAGCTACCAGAACGCATTCCGCGGCTCTTTCTGAAGCCCCGCCCTCACCAAGTTGATGCGCCACTTCACGCAAACGCTCACGCGTATCCTCGTTCGTTTTCTTGTCCAGTAACAACAACAACTCATTCGCCAGCCGCTCGCCGTTGAGATCATCCTGCATCAGTTCAGTGGCAACGCGTTCGCCTGCCACTAGGTTCACCAGTCCGTAGTGGTCCACCGTTATCAAACGTCCCAGCGTGTGCCAATTAATCAGCGACTCTTTGTAGACAACGACCATCGGTGTGCCAAGCAAAGCGGCTTCCAAAGTTGCGGTGCCGCTCGCAATCGCGGCTGCGTCAGAAGCGGCCAGTGCTTCCCGTGATTGGCCGGACACGATATGAAGGCAGGACGGCAGCGGCTCGGGCGTTGCCCGCTGCGCGCGCACAATGTCCCTTATTTCATCCGAAGTGCGACCGGGCGCGACTACAACGACGAACTGAATCTCAGGTTGCCTGGCAGAAATTAGCGCGGCGGCTTCCAGCATTGGCGGCAGAATGCGCTCCACTTCTTTACGACGGCTGCCAGGTAGCAGTGAAATGATCGGCAACCTCGGATCGAGCTTCATTTGCCGGCAAAACTCCGCGCGATTGTAACGCGCGCGAACTTCACCGGCCAGCGGATGGCCCACATACTCAACCTGGTCGATGCCGCGGTCTGCGTACCAGTCTTTTTCAAACGGAAGAATCGACAACAGCAGATCAACGTTGCGTTCAATGCTGCGCGCGCGATAAGCGCGCCAGGCCCAAAGCTGTGGACTGATGTAGTAAATGATTTTGAGACCGCGACGATGCAACGTGCGCGCAAGTTTCAAGTTGAAGTCAGGCCAGTCAACCAGGATTACTGCATCGGGTTTTCGTTCCAGCGCCGTTCGTTTTAAGAGGTTGTATGCCCGCCAGAACTTCGGCAACGCCGAGGCAATCTCGACGAGCCCGAGGATAGAAAGAGCCTCTGTGTCCACTACTGACTCAACGCCGGCCGCGCGCATCAGTGGACCTGTAGCGCCGAAAAACTCGAGCTGCTTATTTGGTTCGGCCTCGCGCAGAGCGTCAACGAGCGCGGCAGCATGAGCATCGCCCGAAGCTTCGCCCGCCACAACCATTAGTCGTCGCATTTCCATCGGCGCGCATGATAACAGTGGGCAGTGGGCAGTGGGCAGTGGCTAGTGGACAGCAAATGCTGGACGTTGGCCCATCGAAGAAAGATTTTCCATTTGTCATTTACCATTTTTCATTTTCCATTTGAGGCTGGAGAGTTTGATTTTTACCGAATTTAAGTGAGCACTGCTGGCGCAAATGTGGAGTTGAAAGGCTGAACAACTGCTCGAGCGCCCATGAAAAATGAAAAATGGTAAATCAGTACTGTCCCAACGTTAGTTGAACAGAATCAGTTGTTTGCAGAGATCGTCTAAGTTGGTTTGATCGTCTGCTAAAGAAAGAGCTTGTAAAATGGGGGTTTTCTCGAAAAGAGTGACACTGCAAATCTGTAGCATTCTGTAGAGACTGACCTCCAGGTGCAATTCCTTTTTGACTATGGCCACGAGCACATAAACGGAGATGGCGATCCAGATTTGAGTCCTTAAGGCGTTTTCGGAAGTGCCGTAGAAACTCTTGATCCGCAAGTGCTGCTTGATCCATTTGAAGAACAACTCGACCTGCCAACGGCTGCGATATAGTTGGGCGATAGTCAGTGGTGGCAAGCTGAAGTTGTTGGTTAGAAAGACGAGTCTTTGGTTGGTAGGCGCATCGAGGTAACGAATGCGACGCAGTTGCTCGGGATAGCCCTGGCGGGGGACAGGATTGACGAGCGTCACGATCTGATCGCAGATCACTCCCGTAGCTCGGTCCACTGGCTGTGAGTAGCGGCGCTGGAAATCGAAGCGCTTTCTGGCGCGGGTGACAAAGAAGGCGGAAGCCAGGTGCAACTTGTACAGGCGTGCGAAATCGAGATAACCGCGATCCATTACATAGAAGGAGCCGGCTTCGAAGCTGAGTTGATCCAGAATGTTGACCTCGTGAACCTTGCCATGTGTAATGATCACAACAGTTGGAATGCTGCCGCGCAGGTCGAGCAGCGTGTGCAGTTTCACCGCTCCTTTGTGTTTGCGAAACTTGGCCCAGGGAAAAAGTGCCAGGCACAAATCGATGGTGGTGGCATCGAGCGCGTAAACGGTCTGGGCCAATTCGACGCCGAAGCTGTCGCCCGCGTAGAGCACTCGGGCGCGGGTAATTAGCACTTGCGCGAAGTCGGCGTAGATGCGCCAATCGCGGACTGAGTTCGCATGGGCCAAGGTGTTGCGCGAGACTTGGCCGCGAATACCGAGATGGTAGAGCTTGGTCTGTTGCGCGCGCAGGCAAGCTTCGATATCGCGTAGACTCTCGCGATAGGTCAACTGCGCGAAGGCCATGCAAAGGAACTGATCCCAGCAGGAAAAGGTTTTCAGTTTGTAATCGCCCTGATAGCGTTTGACACAGCGTTGAAAAGCCTTGGAAGGAAGAAAGTCTATCAGTTGTGCATCGATTTGCCAGAATTCATCAGCCCTCCGCCGCCCCAAAAGTGGTAGCAGCATCGGCTGGACTGGTTTTGATTTCAAATCGATCCCTCTGCGCATCGGGCTTAACCTTCTCACTTGCAATAACCTACGAACAACGAGCTAACTAACGTTGGGACAGTACTGATGGTAAATGACAAATGGAAAATCTTGCTTTCTACTCGCGAGCCCTACCTTTACCCAACCGCTCCTTGCCCACTGCTTACCGCCTCCTGCTTTTCGTGTTAGCATCGCTCTCGTTCTAAAAAAGCCGGCGCGCGCTTCTCCCCGATTGTGTATTGTTCGCTCGCCACGTCCCGGAGGTCTTCACTTTCTTTGCGCGTCGCTATTTACTCAGGTGGTATTGCCACGCTGGTTCGCTTTGCAGTTTTCATTGCACTCGCGGGTGTTGCCTCATTCCCGGCGACAGCCCAGCAAACGAACCCCGTCGATCGGAAGGTGACGAACCCGATGACCGACACGCCCAACGTCAACCCTGTAACTCAGGATCAGCCAGTCAAGCCGCGACGCACAGCCGCACAAGGTGAAATAGGCGAGCCTACGGATCTGTTGAAAGTTGACGCGGGCACGCAGACGGTTTCCGGACCGAAGGAAGCGCGCGTCTTTGTTTATGAAGGTAACGTCGATGCGCGCATCGGCACCTACCGGCTGCAGGCCGACAAGGTGACGGTTTATGAAGGCACCAACAAAGTCATTGCGGAGGGCAACGTCGTTTTCGATCAAGGCGACCAGCAACGCATCACCGGCTCGCGTGCCGAATGGAATTACAAATCCAAGACCGGATCATTTATCGACTCTACCGGCTACACCAATCAAACGCAGGACGGCACGCGTATCTATTTCACTGCCGACCGCGTTGATCGAATAAGTCTCGATACCATCATCGCAACGAACGTGCAGGTCACTGCCTGCGACGAAGATGTTCCCAAGTGGAGTTTTCATGCCAAGCGCGTAAAAATTAAGACTGGGGATCGCGTGCGCTTGTATTCACCGGACTTGCGAGTGAAGAAGATCCCCATCTTCTATCTGCCTTATGCTTCTGTCTCACTCAAGGCGCGCGATCGAGCTTCAGGATTCTTGACGCCGACGTTCAGTGGTTCCGGTGCAAAAGGGTTTCGCCTTTCCACTGCTTACTATCAAACGCTGGGCAGGTCCGCCGATGTGACATTGCGCAGTGACATCTACACGAAGCGCGGCTACGGGCTGGGCGCAGACCTGCGCACGCGCGCGAATTCTCGCTCATACCTCAATGCCGGATTTTATGTGGTGAAGGATCGCGCGCTCGGGCACGGAGCTGATGCCGATCATCCCGATCAGGGCGGCTCGAGTTTTTACGTTGAAGGAGTTCACTATTTCCCCAATGGATTCATCGCGGCCGCTGACGTCAACGTCACCTCAAATCTCGCCTATCGCCAGGTGTTTTCCGACAGCATCCAGCAGGCCATTTCGCCGGAGGAGCGGTCGCAGGTTTTCGTCAACAAAGATTACAACGCCTCTAGTTTCAACTTTCTGGCGCGCTCGCAAGTGACAAATCTGCCTAACGCGCGCATCCGCATACGCGAGTTGCCCAGTGTCACTTTTGAAAAGCGCGCGTCGCCGCTCAACTTCATTAAGAGACTGCCTATTTACTTTTCTTATGAAGCCGGCGCCGAGGGCGTAAGCCGCAAGGAAACAGTGGATGACTTGATTGCCTTCAGGCGTGACGTCGGCGGCGATCCCATCATTTCACCGTCGATCGTTCAGCGACTCGATTTTCATCCGCGCGTGCAAATCCCGCTCTTCTTTTTTGGCGTTTCGGTGACGGCCACCGCGGGAGCGCGCGCCACTTTCTATTCCAATTCGATTGACCCCGCCAACCGCGCGATACTGAGCAAAAACATAACGCGAAGTTACGGCGAGTTTGAACTGGATGTCAGACCGCCGGCGCTGGCGAAGGACTTTCAACACGGCGGCGCATTCTGGTTTAGGCATGTGATTGAGCCTTACATTATTTATCGGAAAATTTCGGGAGTGAATGACTTTGATCGTGTAATCCGCTTTGATTACATCGATGCAGTGGCGGACACGAACGAAATTGAGTTTGGTATCTCGAACCGCTTCTTTACTCAACGATCGACCGAGAATGTTAGTGGCAAGGGGAAAGAGACACGGCCGACAGCGGGGACTAGCAACCGCGAGTCGCTCGCCACCCAGCCTTATGAAGCGCTGACGATTACAGTGCGCGGAAAGTATTTCTTTGACCGGTACTTTGGCGGCGCCCTGATGCCTGGCCAGCGCAATCAGTTTTATCCCATCAACACCTTTTCGGGATTCAGTTATGGCGGCGTGCCCAGGCGGTTTTCACCATTGAACGTGGAAGCGCGCTACCGCCCGCGCGCCGACATCTTTGTCGATTTTCGCAGCGACCTGGACACGCGTGGCGGCGGCCTGCGCGCCCTTTCCGCATCGTTCGGCATCAACCGCTCGTTGGTGCAGATATTTCAAAACTTTTACTACACGCGGGCCGTCGAACTAGTGCCGAGTCTGGGACAGTTTGCCGATGCGCGCGGCAAAGAGCCCGGCACGTTGCGCGGCTCGCAATGGGGTCCTTCTTTCTTTCTCGGCGACCGTGAACGCGGACTCTTCGGCGGCGCTTCGTTCTTTTTCGACTTTCAGGAGCATCCGGGAAATCACCGCTCGCTGGTGAGTTCGACAGTAACCGTTGGTTATAGTTGGGACTGCTGCGCCGTAACCGCGCAGAATTACACTTTCAATGTTGGTGTGCGGCAGGAAAACCGGATGGTCTTCAGCTTTCGCCTAAACGGCATCGGCACATTTGGGACTGAGCAGATCGGGCAACGTTTCCACTAAGAAATCCAACTAAGGAATGCTTGACTACCCGACCCGGCTGCAGCGTGCGAATAAAGAATTTTCACAGTTCCGATCTGAAGGCGTTCGGCCTGTGAACCGGAAACGAACTGCGGTATATTTGAAAACGACGTAAACAGAACTGCTGCCCTTGAGTAGCGAAGATCGTCTTTGGCAGTCACCCAGAGTTCCACGCTCTGGACTTCGACTCCGAAAAAATCGACTCCATACTGAGCAATTTTTAAGTTTTAGGAGATTCGC
>JACCVY010000200.1 GCA_013697915.1 Blastocatellia bacterium
CGCGGGTTCAGACTCACGTTTGGCCTGGCCTTTTGTGCGTGCGCGAAGCCTGCCATGGAAACAATCGACAGGATTACGATTGCCGCATAACTCAACAAGCGATGAATAGTCATGTGTCCCCCAGTTAAAAGCTAGAGTTCCTTATTCAATTTCCTTATTCAATTTTCCCAGGGATATTTGGCGCCCCCGCAGGGTTTCGACCCGATTCAACAGATTATGAATTCTGCCGAACAGTTAACCAAAAAGGACGACGCAAAATATAAAAATATCTGAACTGGCAGCCGTCAAAGTCAGTCACATCTTGCTACATCAGAGTAATTGATCGCGCCAAGTTTACGCCATCGAAGACCATTCCCTCCCAGGGTAATGCTAAATCAGTGCTGTTCACCCGGAGACTTTCAAAACTCAAGATGCATGCGATGCAGGAGATCCTGATAACGCGGATTGTTTCGTAGTCGCTGGTGAATGACGGTGGACCCCACATAGATCAGCCCAGTCAGGTTGCGGGCCGCGAAGTCCTTTTCCAGCCAGGCCATTGCCTCGTCATCGTTTTCCAGCGCGGCGTGGACCAAAGCCAGATCAAAGCCGTTCGCTTCCTTTCTCGCGTACTTTTCTTCCAGTTCTCGAACTACGGCAAGAGCCTCAGTCCGCTTTCCGGCTTTGCCGTAACCAATCCCAAGCCCCGCGACAAACAGATCGGACCTCCTCGAGAAATTTACTGCTTGCTGAAATTCCGCAATTGCCTCGTCGTAGCGATGCTGCTCGACGTAAGCGAGTCCCATAAAATGATGAGCCAGCGGGAAACTTGGGTTGAGTTCGAGCGCGCGCTTGCATTCCTTGACAGCAGCGTCGGCGTCACCCAGGTTCAGATACGCGCGCCCGAGATTGGCTCCCATGCTTGGTGAAAGCGGGTCGAGTTCCTGCGCCCGCTTGATCTCCTGGGCCTGCTCCGGAAACCGCCTGAGGATGCGGAAATACTCAGAGTACCAATGATGGGCGGTCGCGTAGTTTGGGTTGAGACTGATGGCGCGCTGGAATTCCTTTTGGGCCTCGTCCCACTTCAGCGATTGAAGGTAGGCAAATCCTTTCGTCGCATGGGCCTCGGCGATGGAATCGTCAAGTTCAAGCGCGCGCTGCAAGGCAGCTTCGGCCTTGGGCATCACCTCTGTCGTAGGCATACCGGCAAAGCTGCCCTGCGACAGGTAACTGTCGGCGAGGCCTACGTAAGCAAGAGCATAGTTTGGGTCTTTGTCTATGGCCTCCTGGAACTGTTCGATCGCTTTTTTGATGTCGTCAGCAGTCCGCTTGTTCCAGGAATACCGTCCGCGCAAGTAGAGTTGATATGCCTCATTGTCGCTGGTACCACCTTTGTTCAGCTGCCGCTGTTGTTCGCCTGAAAGCCGGAGTTGCAAATGACTGGAAATCTCACGAGCGATCTCCTGTTGCATCGCCAGCAAATCAACGGTCCGACGACTATACCGCTCACCCCATAGTTGTGCGCCATCAGCCACGTTGACCAGTTCCGCACTGATGATCAAGCTGTCGCCTTGCTGCAAAATCCGGCCCGTTAACACGGCGCGCACACCTACCTCTCGGCCTACAGTTTGCGGGTCGACCTCGCGCCCCTTGTAGCGAAACATTGTGCTTCGGGCCATCACTCGCAGCTGCGGCAAACGCGAAAGCGAGATGATAAGGCTCTCGGTCAAACCGTCCTGAAGATAATCCAGGGCCGCATCACCGTTCTGATTAACAAAGGGCACGACGGCGATCGAATCAATAGGCGCGCCCGTGACTGTCTGGAAGTAATGATAGTAACCAAAATACGCTGCGCCCATTGCCAGCAACAGGATCGTCAGAACCAGCAACGCACCGCGCCGGTGTTGGTTAATCTCACTAACGAAGTATTCGGCGCTCGAAGTCGTGTGTATCGAGTTCGGCGTGTTGGTCTGATTCGGCAGCTGCGCGTCGGTCGCTTGCTCGCTCGCAAATTGCATCTCCAAATTATCCTGAGTGCGCGTGCGCTTCAGTTTCGCACCGAAATCCAAATCCTGTTTCAAATCGCGCAGATCGATCAGCAAGCTTTTGATATGTTGATAGCGTTCATCGGCGTCTTTTCGGATGGTCTTCAACACAATCCGTTCGAGCTCGGCAGGAATTTCGGAATTAAAACTGGTTGGCGGCTTAGCTTCGGTCTTTAGGATCGCGGCGATTGTGTCGCTCACAGTGTCGCCCGCAAACGGCAAACGGCCGGTGAGCATTTCGTAGAGCATCACGCCCAAACTCCACTCGTCGGCGCGCGCGTCAACTGTTTGTCCTCTCACCTGTTCGGGCGACATATAAGCAACCGTGCCCATCACCGTACCAGGACTGGTTTTAACAAAAGCGCGGGTTGGGCCTTCGGCCTCTTGCTCTGCAAACGGCCTTTCCGTAAGTTTCGCAATGCCGAAATCCAATAGTTTCGCCAGACCGTCTTTGCGCAGAATGACGTTTTCCGGTTTCACGTCGCGGTGCACAATGCCGGCCTGATGCGCGGCCTCGAGGGCGGCCACAATTTGTATGGTTATGTCGAGCGTTTTCGAAATCGTGAGTCGATCTCTTCGCAGACAATCGCGCAGCGTTTCTCCGCCCACATACTCAGTGGCGATAAAGCGCAAATCATTAGCTTCTCCGATTTCATAAATCGTCAGGATGTTTGGATGATTTAGGGCCGAGGCTGCGCGCGCTTCCTGCTCAAAACGTTGTAACGGCTCCGTTTGGTTACTCAATGCTGCGTGCAGGACTTTCAGCGCCACGCGCCGTCCGAGCTGCGTATCTTCGGCCAGATACACCTCACCCATTCCGCCCACGCCGAGGAGTGAAAGGATGCGGTAACGAGTAATAATTGTGTCGATAGATAGCGTTTCTTCCGTCCGGCTGGCTCCCTTTAGGACGGCGTTGTCTGGGCAGTGCTTCATCTCGCTCACTGCAATCCCACGCGTCGCAAAAGGTCGGCGAAGCGAGGATCGGATCGCAGGTTGTCGATCAGCGGGTCGTAGTAAAGAGTGAGCATATCGACGGTGTGCTCGCGGTAGCTTTTTTCCAGCAATGCAAACGCTTGATCCTTCTCGCCGAGGGCGGCATAGATCAGGGCTACGCTGTAATCGGCGACATAGCGCTGTTTGGCAGTCTCCTTCAGTTGCGCGAGTGTGGCCAGCGCTTCCGCCCGTTTGCCCGTTACGGCATAAAGCCGCCCCAGCAGCGCAACCACATGAGGATCGTCATTCAGTTGGTGAGCTTTCTGATACTCAGCCAGGGCTTCAGGGAAAGCGCCCTTCATCGCATAGGCCGAGCCCAAGTAATGGTGCGCTACGAAAAAGCTCTGGTCGATCTCAACGGTCTTACGCAGTTGTTGGATGGCCTCGTCGTAACGACGCGCGTTGAAGTAAGCCTTGCCAAAGTTGGCATTGATAATAAGTGACAGCGGATCAAGCTCCTGCGCCCGCTTCATCTCCGCCAAAGCCTTGTCAAACTGCCCCATAATTGTCAGGTTTTCTCTCGCGTACCAATGATGGGCGTTGGGGTAATTAGGATTGAGTTCGATGGCTCGTTCAAATTCTCTGTTGGACTCCGGCAAATTCCAGTCGTAATCGATCAGCACCGCAGCCATGGCCGTGTGCGCCTCGGCAAGCGTATCGTCGATTTCCAAAGCGCGTCTGGCGGCCGCTTTTGCTTTCGGGTAAGAGTCCTGCGCTGTTCCCACGGAAAAAAACGGAATCACAATGTAGGCATCGGCGAGTCCGACATACGCCAGCGCATAACTGGGATCTTTCTCGATTGCCTGATTGAAATAGTCGACGCTTTTCTTTAGCGCTTCGCCGGTGCGCTTGTTCCAGAAGAAGCGGCCTTTCAGGTAGAGCTCGTACGCTTCAGCGTTTTCGGTGTGCAGATTATTGACGCGGCTTTGCTCGGCGCTGGAAAGCTTGAGTCGTAGGTTGCGCGAGATCTCGAGGGCAATCTCCTGCTGCACCGCCATCAGATCTTTTCCGCTGCGATTGTACTGAGCGCCCCACACCTGCGTTTTATCCCGAGCATCCATTAGCTCGACGCTGATTTGCAGGTTTTCGCCGTATCGCAGGATTCTTCCAGTCAGAATGCTCTTTACGCCTAACGCGCGCGCCACTTCGCCGGCGTCGGCGTCTTTGCCTTTGTATCTAAAGGCAGAACTTCGGGCGATCACCTTCAACCGCGGTAACTGCGATAGATTGTTAATTAAGCTTTCGCTGAGACCATCCGACAGATACTCCATTTCCGGATCGCCAGTGTCGTTGGCGAAAGGCATAACCGCCAGCGAATCGATGCCGGTTTGATCGTTGCCGGCAAGATACCGTGAATACACAACGGCCCCAATAATTACCAGACCAACCAAAACACCGACAGCCAATATTGACCCAACTTTGTGCTGCTTAATTTCATTGACAATGTACTCGGAACTCGAAGTTGTGAGGATTCCAGTTACGCTGCTGGGTTCAGCGCTCCGGGCGGTTTGCCAGGCCGCTTGTGTGCCGCTATTCGGTGGAATGGATCTGCTCAGCTTGGAAGAGAACTCAAGTTCTTGTTTGCAGTCTTTCAGATCAATCAATAGATCCTTGATATGTTGGTAGCGCTCATCGCGGTTCTTGCGCAGCGCCTTGCTGACCACGTGTTCCAGCTCGCGGGGCACTGATTCCGCTTCATGCACCAGCGGCGGAGGGTCTGTCTTCAATATCGAGGCAATGACGTCGCTTTTAGTGTCGCCCGCAAACGGTACTCTTCCAGTCACCAACTGATGAAGCACAACCCCGAGACTCCAGATATCTGTGCGCTCGTCAACGTCCTGGCCGCGCGTCTGTTCCGGCGACATGTAAGGAGTCGTTCCCATTACAACGCCGGGAGTCGTTTTCAGTAACGCCTGCGTAGCTGCTTCATTGTCAACTTCGGACGGTTCCTGGTTAACCAGTTTGGCCAGACCAAAGTCCAGAACTTTCACCAGGTGGTCCTTGCGCATCATAATATTTTCCGGCTTGATGTCGCGATGCACTATGCCGGTTTCATGTGCCGCTACGAGGGCCGATGCGATCTGGATCCCGATGTCCAGGACTTCGGGCAATTCCAATGGGTCGCGCCTGATGCGTTCGCGCAACGACTCACCCTCGATCAACTCGGTAGCGATAAAGTGCGCGCCATCCGCTTCACCGATTTCATAAACGGTAAGGATGTTAGGATGATTGAGCGCCGACGCCGCACGCGCTTCTCGTTCAAAACGCTGCACCCGTTCCTCATTCTCTGTCAGCTCATGGAGCAAAACTTTGAGCGCCACCTGACGACCCAGGTTGAGGTCCTCAGCCAGATAAACCTCCCCCATTCCACCGGCCCCAATTTTTGAGATGATGCGGTAATGCGATAGAGGTGTATTGGCCGGTAGCTCTTTACTCATCTAATTCTGATTGCTTTCATTGCTAACCGGAACTGGGCGGCGATCAAGAATGGAATGGTGCCC
>JACCVY010000201.1 GCA_013697915.1 Blastocatellia bacterium
TACTGTGGCAGATTAGCGATCACCAGCTTCCGGCCTTCGGGCGACATGCGATAGATCTGAACCGCACCTTTCTTCAAAATGAAGAGCACCTCTCCCGTTTCACCAGGCATGTAAAAGACTCGTCCCGCGGTGCACGTCTGCATTCGTGTCGCCCGATCAATCTCTTGCATCTCTGCGGGTGACAAATCGCGGAACAGATCCATCATCGAGAGGTAGCCAATCTTGTCGCGCAAAGCACTCGCCTCGATATATTCAGTCTCAGCAGCGGTCGCCGCGGCTGTTCGCCCACTCATCAGGCGTTTGGTCAGCTTTGAAAATGCGTTTGGCATGTTTGTGGCCTCCGTTGTCCGAAACATTGTCCCGCCGGATCGGTCAGATGTCCATGCGTTATCAGACCAATGAGGCCGACACTTTCGCGAAGAGCTCTTCACGCGTAGGATTCCCGAGTGAAATGGTCCGTCCGTTAAGAACATAAGTAGGCACCGAGAATACGTCGTCAACATTACGGCATTCTTTCGCGTCCAGATCGATTAACTCAACACTCAAGCTGGAAAAGATCTTCTTAACTTCGTCCGCCAGCCGCACGGCTTCCTCACACGACCAGCAGTGTTGTCCAACATAGATCCGTAAAATGGGCTTGTTTCTGTTCTGACTCACGTGCTCTGACTCCTCAATAACTGGCCGCCTCACCGCCCGCCGGTGGCAAAGCTTTCGCAGTGTCAGCATAGAGAAAGTGGCTCGGTTCTTATGTAACCCAGCTTACAGGCCTCGTTGTAATCCGCATTACTGAGGCGCGTCCGAGTACTCAGGATAATCGACAGCCAGGCTGCGAAGTGTTATTCCGCCGAGGCAAACGCCCAAAGGGAACGCAGCCCAGAGGAACCAAGCTGAACAAGAAGCGATTCAAAAAGAGGAGAAACAATATGAGTCAACACGTCATTGAGGTTACCGATAACAGTTTTGAGACGGAGGTTTTGCAATCTGACCAACCAGTGCTGGTTGATTTCTGGGCTCCGTGGTGTGGTCCCTGCCGTCTGGTCGCTCCGATCATCGAAGCGGTCGCAGCCGAATACCAGGGCATCGCACGCGTTGTCAAAGTAAACGTTGACGACAACGTATCAACCTCGGAGTGCTACGGCATCAAGGGGATTCCCACGCTGATTCTCTTCAAAAGCGGAAAAGAAGCGGAGCGCCTGGTTGGAGCAACATCAGAGAAAGGCCTTGCGCAGATGATCGACCGGCACGTGGTAAGGGCCGTCGCTGCCTGATAGCCAGATCTCTGGAGATACCCGCGAGGCTGACAGTGGCCAAGGGAGTGAGTAATGGCAATACGAGAAGTGATCTGGCAGGAGCCATATCAGGTTCAAACCGAAAACAATTCGAGCGTGGTCGACCCACTTAAGGAGTTTCTTGGAGTGCTGGTTCGCGGATGCTTTCACAGGCATAACAGCCGGCCTTTCACTTGGGTCACATGACCTACCTGTCTACACCAACTGTGGTGCGCGTCGCAGGTTCGATCTTGAGCGTTGGGAGATATATGGCCCGTATTTCTTCGGGGCTAGGGCCGCGAATGAGCAGGAGCGGGAGCGAGAACGTCGCCCGATGCGGGGCGATGGATCCAATGTTTACCCAATACTACGCGCGGCTTGAAGAATCTTCCGGCTCTTGTGTACGGCGATGTGCAGGACTCGTTTTACCGGCAAGCAGTAACCGCTGCCGGGACGGGTTGCATGGCTGCCATTGATGCTGAGCGCTTCCTTGACAGTCAAGGCCACGTCCGTGCGTTCGAAGCATATGTGGTGCCTGACGACGCTGGTGTCCTGGCGTACTCATAGCCTTAGATTCAATCAGCTCGTATTCATATGGGAAATTGAAGAAATCGGAGTTAGCAAGATGGATCTGGCCTCGATTAGAGATTGGTTCCTGGGTCTCGGCTCACAATACCACGTTAATCCTTTCATATTCGGCGCGATTTACGTCGGCGCAATCCCGTTCTTTACTGCATCGATTGCCTGGCTCGTGCGCAATTACCGACAAAACAGATCAATCCTCCTGCCGATCTTCTCTGCTGGATTCTGGTTTGTGTCGGCGTATCTCTATCTAATCATCGCTGGCAGGAACGTTCCCTTTTGGGTCTATGGTGTCGTGGTTGCACTGACTGTGCTCGGCGGCATATCAACCATAAGAAAAGTTCGCAGAAAGATTGGATCATCATCGGCGTGAGGTGCAAATCTTGTTTCGCTATTCTTTTAGATGCTTTTTGGTCAAAGCCAATTGTTAGATCCCACCGGAATGTCCTCTAAGCGGAACCGTTCGTCCATGCGCAGCATTTTTGGACCACCCGTCTTGAAGAATCGCACCAGCTTCATGTGTTCCTTAACATGCGTCGCGTAAATAAAAGGGTTATCAAAGGAAGCGTCGCAAGTTGCATTACAGGCAGCAGGCCCACGCCAAACACCGGCACGCGTGGCATCGCCGGCGCGTAGGTCCACCAGTTGTTGTGCAAAGCTAAGAATTCAACGACGATGGCGGTTGCCGCTCCAACGAAAGCGACAACGACGGATCGAAAATGTTTCAGATTAGTGATCCATCGCTCATCCCTCAGTGCTATGACACCAGCCCAATAGATTAAGACCGTGTAGAAAGCGTCCGCCACCGTCGCCGGCAAGCAATGGACGAAGCGAAGGACCACTGAAAGGTCTTCGTAGGCAGCGTAAAATGGCAACTGCGCTGTCTCCCAGATCCAATTAGGCAGGAAAGCTACGACGAAAACAGCTAGCGCCCTTACAATGATGCTCGTTGCTCTGTTCAAGATTTTTCA
>JACCVY010000203.1 GCA_013697915.1 Blastocatellia bacterium
CCATCTGCGCGCCCATGTTCTCCATGGCGTCTTTAAGATCAATCTCTTTCGCCACGGTCACACCGTCTTTGGTGATCGTCGGACTGCCATACGACTTACCGAGAACAACGTTGCGTCCTTTCGGACCGAGCGTTATTTTCACTGCGTCGGCTAGTTGATTAACGCCTCGCAGAATTGCCGCGCGTCCCTGTTCGCCATGTGTTATTTGCTTTGCCATAATTTTTATCTTTTCTCCAATCGAAATGCAGTTAAGACCCTAGTGAAAGGTGAAGAGTGAAAAGTTCAGAAGCTGAGGCCTCTCTTGTGCAGTCAATCCGCCACTTAGTCTCCTCAGCACCCCAACGGTCTGACTTTTCACTTTTCACTGTTAACCATTCACTGTTCCTACTTCTTTTTGCCGCCGGCAGCCGCACCAGCGCGTGCGATGATTCCCAGAATCTCGTCCTCGCGCATGATCAAAAGCTCTTCGCCGTCGATCTTGATTTCCGAGCTGCTGTACTTGCCAAACAGAACGCGGTCGCCCTTCTTAACATCCAGGGGTTGGCGCGTGCCGTCTTCCTTATATTTCCCTTCGCCCGCCGCGATTACTTCGCCTTCCTGCGGTTTTTCTTTCGCGCTGTCGGGGATGATGATGCCGCCGCGAATTTGTTCGCCTTCGTCAATGCGTTTCACGATCACGCGGTCATGTAATGGTGTGATATTCGTTGTCATAATCTGATTATTTTCCTTTGGCAGTTCTAAGTTCACCCAAACAGACTCCCGGGCGCTAACTCTTATGTGGCGCTCTTCGCAGTTAACTGTTTGCTGTTAACTGTTTACTGTTCGGTAAGTGAGCTGTGGATGATCAGTTGATCTGGAAGATCCAGAGCGGTGCTGAGAAGGGAGTAAGCTGGACTCGGTTCGCACCCACCCTATGCCAATGATCGCTATATGTCAAATGCAGGATATATTTTGGATGGGAAATAGTAGATTGAATATCTTACTGCAGAACGGGGTGAGCAGTAGAGTTAGGGCGTCAGTTTAAGACATTACGACAATCAAAGCTAACTTGTTCAGACGAAGATGGCGGTCAAATGGAACGGCCGTGGCGGGGAGACAAATCCACGGTCAATGCCATAAAATGCCGGCGCTGATGAGTTCGAGTTCTTCCTCCCTGGTTAATCGCCGGGGCGCGCCGCAACCATTCAGGCGGGGCGGACATCAGAAACGACAACCCATCAAGTTTCTTTCAATCGTGAGGAGTAGATAGAAGTATGAGATTTGTTCGCATGGGCGCCGCTTTCGCAATCGTTGCAGCCTTAGCTGCTCTCCCAGCCTACGCACAGGGCACACGCCCGGCAGGCGCCACGCCGCCGCCGCGGCCGGCAACTACACCAGCGCCCGCTAGCCTGGCTGTACCTGACAGCAAAATCGCGCTCGTTGATACAGAGGCGTTCGGCGATGAAAAAGCCGGCATCGTGCGTTTCGTCAATGCACTGCGGAGCCTGTCGAACGAAGTCAAACCGAAACAGGACGAGATGCTTGCCATCCAGGCGAGAATGCAGCAGCTTCAGAAAGACATCGATACTCTGAGCAAGGCTGCGGTCGCAGATCCCAAGTCGATTCAGGCGAAGCAGGAAGAGGGCGCCCGGCTCGAGCGTGATTTGAAGTATAAGAAAGAAGACTACGACGCGATGACGCAGAAGCGTTATCGCGATGTCGTCGGCCCGATCTCCGCGGACATCGGCAAAGAGCTGGACGTCTTTGCCTCCCAGCGAGGCATTACTATGGTGCTGGACGTGAGCAAGCTTCTGCCGGTGATTCTGAGCGCCAAGAACGAAACGGACATCACCATGGCATTCATCGCGTACTACAACGCCAAGAACCCCGGGACTGCCGCTGTGGCGCCACCGAAATAACGACGGTCGTAAATCGTAAATGGTGATGAAAGACATGCACCGGCGCGCCGCTCTCTCGCAATTTCCCATTCATGATTCACGATTTACGATTTACGGAACTTGCGGCTTTGCCTTCTGATGTGCGGAAGGCCTATGGCCTTCGTTAGCTTCTAAAATGAATTTGGGCTACGCCCTTGGTGGAGGGCGTAGCCCCCATTTTTAGGATGCTGCACGGAAGGGCACAGCCCTTCCGCACATCAGACGGCTGAGCCGGAACGCCGAAGGCGTTCAATAACCTAGCCCAGGGTTGCGCGTTGCGCGCTACCCTGGGATCGCAACACCACCCGAAAATCTTTGAACTCTGAAAGGGTTCGAAATCGGCCCATCATTGATCTATTCAACCCTTTCAGGGTAGGAACGTGCGCGGTCCTAACCCGGCGTGTTACGCCGGGCTAAGTTATCCAACGCCTTCGGCGTAATCGGATTCCGTATTGGTTCAACGGCTGTGCCGCCAGATGTGCGGAAGGCCTATGGCCTTCCGTTAGCTTTAAAAAGAATATGGGCTACGCCCTTGCATGAGGGCGTAGCCCAAATTTTTGAGAGCCGCACGGAAGGGCAAAGCCCTTCCGCACATCAGAC
>JACCVY010000209.1 GCA_013697915.1 Blastocatellia bacterium
CCGTCTCATCGAGCCTGCTGGCTCGTCACGGCCATACGCGGATCGCCAACGTGCTTGGCGGCATGAGCGCGTGGAAGCGGGCGGGGCTGCCAACCGTAAAAGAGAAGGAAGAGGGAGAGTTATGAGATTCGTTCGCCTTCACGCGATTCTTGGAAGGTCATTGATCTGTTGCCTGCTATTGGTCATGAGCATGTCGTCACGTCAACCTGTTGATGCTCGTGGACAGCAGGGAGAACGATCACGATCAAACACAACCGCGCGGGCAGTGCGTTCGGAAATGCTGGTCTCGACCGACTGGCTCGCCAAGCGGCTGAATGACCCGCAGACGATAGTCCTGCACGTGGCGCGCGAGCGCGCCCATTACGATCAGGGGCACATTCCCGGCGCGCGCTTCGTCGCGTGGAGCGAGATCACGGCCACGCGCTCCGGCGTGCCCAACGAACTTCCGCCTGTTGCAGACTTGCAAAAACTTTTTGCACGGATTGGCATCGGCGATACTTCGCGGCTCGTGCTCTACGGCGACAGCTCCGGCCTTTCGGCCGCGCGCGCCTACTTCACACTCGACTACCTCGGTCACGGCGCAAGGGCGGCACTGCTCGACGGCGGACTTGAGAAGTGGCGCGCCGAACGCCGCGGGGTATCGACCGAGCCGGTGGAAGCCAGGTCGGCGACGTTTACGCCGCGAGTTAAAACGGACGCGGTCATTGACCTCGACGTGGTGCGCGACCTCTCCTGGACGGCAGCGAACGTCTCCGCGCCGAACGTGGCGCTCATCGATGCACGCCCCGCCGACGAGTACACGGGAACCAAGCCGGGTGACGGCGTCGCGCGTGGCGGGCACATCCCGGGCGCGGCAAACGTCTTCTGGATGCAGAACGTGGAGAGTCGAGAGAACCCTGTGATGCGTTCCCCTGCAGAACTGCGCCGTCTCTACGAGAAGGCGGGCGCGAGACCCGACCGCAAAGTGGTGACTTACTGCCGTACCGGCGCGCAGGCGTCGCACGCCTACTTCACGGCCAAGTATCTCGGCTACGACGTCGTGATGTATGACGGCTCATTCTTCGAGTGGAGCAACGCCACCGGAACGCCCGTCGCCACGGGCATGGAACGACAGTAAAGCATGCGTTTGCGAGATAGAACTCGGGGAAGTATGTAAGTGGGATCATCTCACCCAGAGTTTCTTTATTAAGGAGGAGGATATGAAAAGTCTTATACCTCGGCTCGCAGGCGTACTGCTCTTTTTGAGCGCGACACCCGTGTGGGCGTGCCCCGAATGCAGGGCGCAAGTTAAATCCAACGGCGATTCTCTTTACCTGCACCGAGAACTGTGGTCGGACGCACCGGGCACCGTTAAACAAGGACGCTTCTGGAGTTGGGCGAAGCGCGCGCACGCAATCTACTGGCAGGCGCAACACTCGTGAGCGATGCGAGTGTTATGCGCGCGCCGGGTGAGATCGTCAAGCGATACTAACTCACTAACTTTGAACGGAGGAGACTCATGATTGAGATCGAAGAGATGGCACCGCATGAAACACACGACTTGTTGCGGCGAGTCGGTTTTGGACATCTCGGCTGCGCGCGTGATAACCGCCCGTATGTTGTGCCGATTCACTATGCCTACGACGACGCAGATTTCTATATCTTCACGACCGAAGGCATGAAGACCGAATTCATTTCGACTAACCTGGAAGTGTGCTTGCAGGTCGAAGAAGTCCATGACCCGGCGAACTGGCGCAGCGTAGTCGTCACCGGCAAAGCCGAACTGCTTACTAAACAGGAAGACACAGAGAGGGCGATGCAGTACATCACCGAGACGAACCCGACGCTCACGCCCGCGATCAACCAGACGTGGATTGATGCTTGGGGACGCGCGACCAAAGTAGCGATCTACCGCATTCATCCAAGCATCATCAGCGGACGCAAGACACTGCCGTTTGGAGAAACTCGCGGCCCCGATGCGACCGCCGACAGCAGGTAAAGCAAGCATAAGTGATGCGTAGGCGCAGGCGATATGTTTGATAAGAAGCCTTGTTGAATAATCCCATCGGCGATTGGAGAGGGCGCGATGATGACGCACATGAAGGAAGAGGAAGCGCAGGCTTTGCTCTCTCGCGGGCGCAGGGAAGTCGTTCCGTTACCAGAACCGGTGGATGGCCCATCTCGACTCAGTCTTGTTGGCTGGCTGCGCCTCACTTAGGCCTCAGGCTCTCAATGAAATCCCGATCCTTGACTCCCTGATGGCAAACTACGCACGACTGCTGACCACGCTCCTCCAGGTCAGATACCAAAGCGTAGGTCAATCCGCGATCGGACCAGGTGAGAACTTTCAATCCATTGATTGAGTTGTAATGAAAGGTGATGCCCTTTGCAATTATCTGCTCACCACCGGTCGGCTGAGCTACGGCATCGGACGTGACGACCAGGCTAATCGGTCGCGACCGCATCTCGTAGGCCACATAGGCGGCGTAGTCGTTCTGGTAGCCTACCAAACGCGCGCCTTGGAGCTGATAAAGTTTCTCCTGTCCCGATGACGCCTGATAGTTGGGGAGTTTGACGAGGAATGGAACTTTGCCACCGAACCAGGCGGAGATTTGCTCGGGTACATCAGAAACAAGCTCAAGCGGAAGCTGGCCACGCACGTGCCGCTGATGCGTTTCAGCGGCCATCATCGAAAAGTCCGAAGGACCACTGACATGGATCCCGTTGTTCTTGCTTAGCCGCCAGACCCCCCAGACCCCAATTAGGAGAGCAACGGCGAGCATTACAGCGACGGCGAGAGCCGGTTGCGCATACGAAGTGCGTGGCGCGCGGGAGTTGACCTGCCACAGCGAACGGCGGATCCGTTGTCGCAATTTGGGTGGCGCCACCGGGACCGGCAACGCACTAGCTAACAACTTTTCGATACGCTCGCGAAGTTCCGGCGACGCGACGCGAACGCCCCGCGACTCACGGACTATTGAGAGAAAGCGTTGCTCGGTTTCAAAAGCTGTGCGGCAATTCTCACACTCTCCGAGGTGAGCGTCCATATCGCCGCACTCGCTTTATGCAGTTCGTCATCCAGATAAAGAGTTATCCGGGCACGGACTTCTTCGCATTTAGTCATACTTGAAATAATTTCACCCAACTCTCGCCGCCGCGCTCGGTTGCCACTGAGCCAGAGAGCGCCGCAGTTTTTCTCGAGCGCGTCCCAGCCGGGACATCACGGTGCCCGCCGGACATGAAAGCATCGAAGCGATTTCCTGATAGCTGAATCCTTCGATGTCCCGAAGCACTATGATCTCACGGTAAAGAGCAGGCAAGGTGTTGATCGCCATCTGAATATCTTCAAGCTCCAACTTTCTTAAGTAGACCACGTGGGGATCATCTCCCAGACTACCTTTGCGACTCCAGTTCAACCCCTTCCGCGTCGAATTCCTCAAAGTGCGGCCCGCTGCGAGCGTGGCGAAGCTGATTGAGCCAGGCGTTGCGCATGATTACAAAAAGCCAACTCCGGAGATTGCTGTTGGGCACTAGTTGACCGAAGGCGCGCACGGCCCGCAAGTAAGTCGCTCTGCGTACGGACGCCATGTTTTGATCAAGGGTGATGGAGTTCTCCCCGGCATTGACAGTCACAGCAAGATTCCATACCGCATATCCTGTATCTCGCCTTGTTTTTTGTTAGCCCCACAAGTAATGCGTCCCTGGCTGGAGATTTCTGAAATCACCGTTCCCATCGAAGCCAGTAACAGTGCTCTGTACAATGTAGGGCTGGACGGCCTTAAGCGCGGATGTAAAAAAAGTTGACCCGTGCCCGGTGTACACCGCTAAATCGTTGTATCCTGCACTGATGCCAAATGTCGCAGTCAGGGTATGAAGTTAAGCAGCCTGATCCCTCCGATGTTCCGGTTGCACTTAATGGGGAACTATTCTCCCTGTCGTGCTGATCGTTTTGCTTCTGATATTTGTCGTGGTTTCAATTTTTCTGCTGCCAAAGATCATCAGAGTTCTGCGTGGGGCACCTAGAAAAGCATCTCGCGTAGACGATTGAAGTGTCGGTCAAAGAAGGACTGACGGTTGTTTTATTTCAGCTTGTAATGTTGACGCGACGAACGGCTCTTACATAACATGCGGCGCTATACACCTGACTGTTGCGCGTGGGTACCCACATGAGACATTGGGGAAAAACAACGGCGCGATGCCGCAGGGCGATCCCCTCTTGCATGGCGCTGTTTGTTTGTCTTGCGCTTTCACACTTTTGACGAAACGGCTGAGCTGGACTCGGAATAGGGTAGGATAACGAACCGCTGAGCCGCGAGCGTCGTTAGATCTGAGCGGAGGAGGAGATATGGCGAAACCGAGACCGGCACGAGCGAAGAAGGCTTCCGACCCGATGGCCCTGATGAACCTGACTGCCGGCAAATGCGTGACTCAGGCGCTTGCCGTTGTTGCCGAGCTTGGCATTGCAGACCTCTTGAAGGACGGAGCCAAGTCCGTCGTCGACATCGCGCGCGCGGCGAACGCTTCGGAAGACGGCATCTATCGACTGCTCCGCGCCCTGGCGAGCGTGGGACTCTTCGCCGAGACCGGCAAACGGAGATTCCGGCTCACTCCGCTCGGCAAGCTACTACGCAGCGACTCTCCCGAAGCGCTTGGTGGCTATGCGCGATTCACTGGACACCAGAGCATGTGGAAGCCGTGGGGAGAATTCCGCCACAGCATCCGCACCGGTGAACCGGCTTTCGACCACGTTTTCGCCATGCCTATCTTCGAGTACTTCGCGAAGACGCCGGAAGCCGCCGCGGTCTTCGACGCGGCGATGACATCGATCAGCACCTTCGAGTCGAAAGCGGTGGCGGCAGCTTACGACTTCTCCGGGGTCAACACTCTAGTGGACGTCGCTGGCGGCCACGGCCTGTTGATCTCGACCATTCTCAAAGCGAACCGGAAGATGGGTGGCATCCTTTTCGACCTCCCGCACGTGACGGCCGGGGCGCAGGCGCTGCTCCAGAGCCGCGGCGTTGCCGACCGTTGCCGTATCGTCAGCGGCGACTTCTTCGCATCCGTTCCGGAAGGGGGCGACGCCTACATCATGAAGCACATCATTCACGACTGGGATGCGGAGCGAGCAGCTCAGATCCTCCGAAACTGCCACCGTGCGTTGCGCCCGGGCGGGAAAGTGCTGATCGTCGACGCAGTGATCCCGCCCGGTAACGCGGCGCACTTCGGCAAACTCCTCGATCTCGAGATGCTGGTGCTGACGCCACGTGGCCGAGAGCGCACTCGGGCGGAGTTCGAGAACTTGCTGAAGCGGTCAGGGTTCCGGCTTCGGCGCGTCTTCTCCACCGAAACCCACCTGTCGCTGGTCGAGGGCGTGAGGGCGTGAGCGTTTGCGGCCAGGCCTACCGGCGTAGAGAGGTCTATCGGCAAGTGGTTCATCGAACGTGGGAAGGTCCGGGTCTTATCAGTGTTGTATACCATCTGATAGATTTGGATGAACTTTCATTTTGCGACGCTGACCAAGTTTACGTTAAGTTCAAATCAATGATGGATGAGAAGAGAAATTTGAACCAATGGCCTGAAAGCGGTTAGCAGATTCCAGTCAGTTTCCTAGTTCGACCGCTTACTAGGAACCATTCCAATGACCCATAGTTGAAGAAAGACGTAACACGAGCTTCTTAAGATGATTGCTCGCGGCGGAGATTGAATGCTTGCGCTCGGCGCGGCTGAAGCGC
>JACCVY010000221.1 GCA_013697915.1 Blastocatellia bacterium
GACGGGCTGTCAGCACCAAGGTGGTAACGTTCTATTGCGCCTCGAGCTAATACATTTCCAGGTTGCTCATTCTGCACCTAGAAACTTGCATGCTTCAACATACAAGGTGGTACTGACCTCATGCCACCAAAGGCTTAATGTGAATCGACAATGATCTGGCAACGAATCCAAATTGCATCGTACTCAGAATGGTAAGCTGGCCCACATGCCTGTTGCACGAGTAAGATTTCGCCATGACCAACCAATCAGTCGCTATTGAAAAATTTCGCGCCTTACACGAATCAGGTTGTTTCGTGCTTCCGAATCCGTGGGATGCGGGGACCGCCGTCTATCTTCAGCATCTTGGCTTTGATGCCGTCGCTACCACGTCGGCCGGCTTTGCATTCTCGCGTGCGTTGCCCGATGCGGTTTCGGCAGTGCCCGTGGATTTGGTGCTGGCGCACGTACGCGAAATTGTGGAGGCAACAACGTTGCCGGTGAATGCAGACTTCCAGAATTGCTATGCGGATGATCCGGAAGGCGTCGGGGCGAACGTCGCGCGCTGCATCGCGACCGGCGTCGCCGGCTTGTCAGTCGAAGATGCAACCGGCGATGACTCGTCGCCACTTTACGACTTTGATTTGGCTCTTGATCGCGTTAAGGCTGCGCGATCTGCGATCGATGCTTCGGGAATTCCGGTGTTGCTCACGGCGCGCTGTGAGGCGTGGCTGGTTGGCGATCCTGATCCGTTGCGCACATCGCTTAAGCGGCTTATCGCTTTTGCGGGTGCGGGCGCCGAGTGTCTTTACGCGCCCGGCGTCACAAAGCCGGATGAAATTGCGGCCATCGTTAAAGCGGTGGCGCCCAAGCCGGTTAATGTTCTGGTGTCCACTAACAACTGCGACTTTACCGTTTCGCAACTTGCCGATCTGGGTGTGCGCCGCGTTTCAGTTGGGGCAGCGCTCGCACGTGTCGCCTGGGGCGCGTTCATTGGATCGGCACGAGACATAAAAGAGACAGGCTCGTTCAAGACTTTCGCCGACGCTGCCCCATTCAATGAACTCAATGATCTGTTTGATCAAGGGTAATTAGCTATGTCCCGCCAGCGTCCCGGGTTGAGTTTTCTCTGTGCAACCTTTGTGTTCTCGGTGTCTCTGTGGTGAATCTCTATTAACGATTTGGCTCACCACCAAGACACAGAGCGCACAGAGGACGCTCAAAGATTAGTACAAATTAAAGATCTGGACGCCTTAAAATAGCATTGACTTGCTCTGGCCATTCGCATACAAAGCACCGGTTGGTTAATCCCCTGACTGGAAAAGGTGACATCGATGAAAGCTCTCCTGGCCGGTATGGTTTTTCTCGCAGCGCTATCGTTGTGCAATCTTTCCGAGAAACTGAAGTCCGGCAACGACTCCAATACTCAGCGAGAAACCGCCAACACAAACACTGCCGGCGATCGCGAAGCATTGACGGTTGAACTGATGAAGATCGAGGGCGAGATAACCTCGGCCAGTTTCAAAGGAGACATTTCCACGCTCGCTTCCTACATCGCCGATGACTACTCCGGCACCGGCGCCGACGGCAAAACTCAAAACAAGAACCAGGTGCTGGCGGCAACCAAGCCTGACAAGAATACAAAGTCGTGGAAGATTACTGACGGTCAGTTGAGCAGTTTCAGCGACGATTCCGCCGTTTTGACTTACGTTCAAAGTCAGACGCTGAGAAATGGACGAACCTACAGCGCCCGCGTCACTGACACCTTCGTCAAACGCGATGGGCGCTGGCTGGTCAAATCAGAACAGCAAACCCTCATGAAGTAGATACTGAAACGCCGGATGAGTGCGGCGACAGGGATGTCGTAAAGCAAACTGTTAGTTTGCGGTCGAGCGTTACCGCTCAACTTGAAGCGTTGCCAACCGACGCAAACTAACAGTTTGCTTTACAGCTCCACTTGTGCAGGTTTCGTCTGCAGCAGTAGCCCGATGTAGGTCAAATCAAAAACCGAGCAGAGTGCTCCCAGCACCACGATCAAAAAGCTTCCATTTGGAAAGCCACCATCGCCGATAATTCCAAACAGTATTGTCGGCGCCAGTGTGCCCAACCATTTGCCAACGGCAATGATCAGGCTTTGTCCCTCCCGGCTCGAGCGTCTAACCAGCATGTCAATAAACAGAACTGACATCAGCAGGTTCTGCAAAAACGCGGAATACCCGGCGCCGACGCGCACGCCAAACTCTTTGCGAAAAGCGAACTCGATACAAAAGGCCGCGATCAATGCGAGCACGCCCCAACCAATGAAGGCACTAGTCTTGCCTTTAACATTCGCAGGTGTGAAGCCCGGCACGCGTGCAGGAAAATATTTCCGTCCGAACTTGAAGTAGGTAATAAGGATTCCGATGTCAAAGACTAACCAGACCGCGTTTACAATCGCTTGCACACTGATGGTCGATTGAAATCCGTAATAGGTGTAGAGCAGTTCCCAGGCGAAGTTTAAGGCCAGAGCGTAAAAGGGAATCGCGTAGGAGTGGTGTTTGAAACCGAGGCGAATGCCGTCAATGTAAACAACCGCCCAACAAATCCCGCTGATAAGAGTGAGAACAAGTTTGATCCTGTCGAGGTTATTCATCCGGGTATTGGATCAGAAAGGGGGCGTTCCATCAGGATGTCAGTCTGCGGATCGTCGCCCAGTTGAAAAACATGAGTGCCGATTTCAGTGAAATTCCATTTACGATAAAATGCCTGCGCGCGGGCGTTGTGTTCCCAGACGCCGAGCCACAACGTTTTGTAACCGCGCTGCCTGGCCTCACGAATACAAGCTTGCATCAAGGCCGCGCCAACGCCGCTGCCAAGACTTTCCTGCGAAACATACAAACGCACTAACTCAATTGGGTTTTTCCCGGTAACATTCTCCAGCACATTTCCGGAACGCAGCATGGCATAACCAACCCCGACACCATTCGTCTCGGCGATTAGAAACGATGAAGTCGCGTCGGCCAATTCCGAAGCCTGTTGTGCGGGACTAAACGCTGAGGCGAGATAAGCAGCCATGTCCGCCGGCGAGTTGTCCGGCGCAAACGTTTCCGAGAAGGTGCGCGCGCCGAGTTCCGCCAACAATGCAGCATCTTCAGCCTGGCCGTGGCGAATAATAAGATTGGGCGATTGGCTTATTGCTTTCGAGGTATGGGTCACACTTGAAGAGTAAGGGACTATAGACAGGTTTTACAAGATTGACAGAATGGAGTTCGAGAGCGATCCCTTCGGTTTGTATTCGCGGAACTTGCGTTTCACTTGGACCGAAGGTCCGAAATTTAGCAGAAGGCCCGAATCAATGTTTGTGGCGGCCAAATAGTTTACTAGTTGCACCTCGTGCTGCTTGACTAACGTTTGAACGGCTTTAACTTCAACGAGCAGGCACTCATCGATCCAGAGATCGGCATTGTATTCTCCAACAACTTGACCTTGATAGCTGACATTAATTGGCTCCTGTTGTTTGACTCTCAAACCGAGTCTTTCAAGTTCAATTCGAAGCGCGTTTTCATAAACCTTCTCAAGGAAGCCGGGACCGAGAGTGTTGTGAACTCTATACGCACAACCAATAATTTTCTGTGTGAGTTCGTCCTCGTTCATAGGCACAGTCCTGTCTAATTGGCTGACGGTTGACGGGATTTCAGCACACCCGCAACGGGAGAAGCGCACAAACTCGCAGGCCACACTGAGCCTTATCTTGATCAGACGCCTTCATGGTTTCCCGACGGAAAACGGATTGCGTTCCAAAGCAATCGCACGGGCAAAATGGAACTGTGGGTTATGAAAGTGGATGGCTCAGGCGCGCGACAAGTAACCGGCGTGCGGAGGTAACCCAATGCCGTAGGCGCGCATATTTATGGTGCGGGGTGAACGAGTTGTCGAAAATCAAAAGCCCGCTTTGGCGGGCGTTGCAGAACGGTGAGTAATGGCTTCGGGATACCACGTTCAGCGAGTGATCCGAACACGGCTTTGCCGTCTGATGTGCCGAAGGTCTATGACCTTCCGTAACGTTCTTTCTTTTGACTCGGGCTCTGCCCGACCTTGGGGCGCAGCCCCAAGAGCTCTTGATAGCGATTCTCGGTGGGGCAAAGCCGCCACCGCACATCAGACGGCATAGCCGGAATCGTCATCGGTGATCTCCGGTGAGACATCGTCTGCGAGGCTTGCGACGATTCGCTCCGCGAGCTCGGCGCGAATATCGGTCGGCAAAGCTGCAGCATCACGGAAGATTTCTTCAGATGAAGCCATGGGCAGAGACTATTTGTTGAGTACGTTTTGTGGCAAGCGTAGTGGGTTAATTCGGCGCACCAGTCGGAGATTAATGTATCCGTCTGGCGGGGGATATTGAAACAGAGTCTTGTATTGAAAGGGCATATAGCTACTTCAATTGAGTGTTTTCTGATAAATCTCTCCACCCGCCGCCACAAACTCCTCTGCCTTTTCCTTCATTCCTGCAGCTAACGCCGCTTGTTCGTCGATCTCTTTCTGGGCGGCGTACTCGCGGACGTCCTGGGTGATCTTCATCGAGCAGAAGTGTGGGCCGCACATGGAACAAAAATGTGCGAGCTTGGCACCTTCCTGCGGCAGCGTCTCGTCGTGATATTCGCGCGCGACTTCCGGGTCGAGCGAGAGGTTGAATTGATCTTCCCAACGGAATTCAAAGCGAGATTTGGATAAAGCGTTGTCGCGATACTGCGCGCCGGGGTGGCCTTTGGCGAGATCGGCGGCGTGGGCGGCGATCTTGTAGGCGATGACGCCGTCTTTGACATCCTTCTTGTTCGGCAGGCCGAGATGTTCTTTGGGCGTGACGTAACAAAGCATCGCCGTGCCGTACCAGCCAATCATCGCCGCGCCTATTGCCGACGTAATGTGATCGTAGCCGGGTGCGATGTCGGTCGTGAGTGGTCCAAGCGTGTAGAACGGCGCTTCATGACAAGTCTCGAGCTGCTTGTCCATGTTCTCCTTGATCAGATGCATGGGCACATGGCCCGGACCTTCAATCATCACCTGGCAGTCATACTCCCAGGCGATCTTTGTCAGCTCGCCAAGCGTTTCGAGTTCGGCAAACTGCGCTTCATCGTTCGCATCAGCAATCGAGCCGGGTCGCAAGCCATCCCCCAAACTAAATGAAACGTCGTAGGCGGCCATGATTTCGCAAATGTCGCGAAAGCGGGTGTAGAGAAAACTCTCCTGATGATGCGCGAGGCACCACTTGGCTAAAATTGATCCTCCTCTACTTACAATGCCCGTCGTGCGTTTGGCAGTCATCGGAATGTAAGGCAGTCTGACGCCAGCGTGTATGGTGAAATAATCAACGCCCTGCTCGGCTTGTTCGACGAGTGTGTCGCGGAAGATTTCCCAGGCCAGCTCTTCAGCTTTGCCGCCGACTTTTTCCAAAGCCTGGTAAATAGGCACTGTGCCGATTGGCACCGGCGAGTTTCGAATGATCCATTCGCGTGTGGCGTGGATGTTCTTACCGGTCGAAAGATCCATCACCGTGTCGGAACCACATTTGATGGACCAGCGCATCTTTTCAACTTCGTCGTCAATGGAAGACAAGACAGCCGAGTTGCCGATGTTGGCATTGATCTTTACCAGGAAGTTGCGGCCGATAATCATCGGCTCGGATTCAGGGTGGTTGATGTTCGCCGGGATGATAGCGCGGCCGCGCGCGACTTCGTCGCGGACGAATTCGGGTGTGACGTACTCGGGGATTGAGGCGCCGAAGGATTGGCCACGGTGTTGGTGGAGCAGGGAATCGCGGGAGGCGCCGGTCTCGTGTCCGCGTACTTCTGCCGCACCGCTGCGGGCGGGACGCCCGCGGTCCCAGTGTTCGCGATCATCGCTGCCACTAGAGTTGAAAGCCGCTGAGCGGCCGAGGTTTTCGCGGATGGCGATGAATTCCATCTCGGGTGTGATGATGCCGCGACGCGCATAATGCATCTGCGTTACGCACGAGCCTTTCTTCGCTCGCAGCGGCGTGCGGTTCAATGCAGGGAAGTCTTCCAGGCGGCCCTTTTCTTTTTGCCTTGCCTGATTGGCTGCGTCGAAAGTCAGATAGCCATCATCGATCGGTTGCAGTGAACGACCCTGGTATTCTTCAACATCGCCACGGCCGACGATCCAGTCGCAGCGCAATGCAGCCAGACCTTCCCGCACGTCAGAACGTACCGAAGGATCGCCGTATGGACCACTCGTGTCGTAAACGCGCACGGCAGGGTTATCTTCCAGTGAGCCGTCAAAGTTGCGCGTTTGGTTCTGATCGATCTCGCGAAAGGGAACGCGCACGCCGGGCTGTTGGCCTTCGATGTAGACGCGTCGCGAGTTTGGCAACGGCTTTTCGTCGGCAATGGAAGGCGTTTCATTCTCTGCTGGTTTGATTGCGGCACTCATATGGACCTCGTAATCGTAAATCGTGAATAGTTAGCGAACCATTCTCATCTAACGTTTTTGGCGTTCAAAATAAAAAACCGTTCCACCTATTTCAAAGGATGGAACGGTTACACATCCAACATGCTTGCGCAGTCGGGCGGCTGTTTCTCCCTTCGACGGTGTTAACCGTATCAGGTTCAAGGGGTCTCCGAACATTGCCGATTTGGCAATCGCCAATGTCCAGACTCTCAGCCCCGGTCTTTTGCGAGACCGGGGCTCCCCCGAAAGCTGTTTAATTATCAAACTGGCAGTCGAGAGTCTAGAACTCTTCGGCTAAGGGTGCAATCGCGGACGCGGCCTGAGTCGAGACACGGCCAGCCTTCATCGCTCAAGGTTTTCGCAGCACTGGTGGTCTATCGGGGGCTGGAAAAAACATCAAGTCGCGGTCAGCGTCGACAATTTTGTAGTTGGTAGGCGACTGGAAGAGTTCGGGCGACGGTTCGCCGCGCACAATGTTGGTTAAGCGAAAGGTCGTTTCGCCAAAGCGAGGATCGTTATGCTTCATCAATACGATCATGTGCAACTCAGGCGCGTACCACTCTTCGTGGGTGATGATCATCGGCTGCTCGTTATCGAACTCGCCCGCAGGGAGAGTCATCGTAACGCGTGTGCCTTCGGCCATTACTCCTTCGATTGTTTGCTGCAGTAATTTTTCCGTCACCGGCTTGGGAAGCGGCTGAGCGGCATCGCCTTCGGCCATGCGCCGGTGGGCGGTGCTGGTCGGCATCAAGACACTGAAAGGCGCATTGCCGCCCATCGACCGCTCCATTGCTCCGATAACGTTCGCCGGTGGCAGTCGCCGTTTCTGCGCAATGCCTAATTGCGTGTCAACCGTATAGTTTACTCGACCGACCGGATCGTTGATGAAAATTAGGCGTGGCGGTTGGCCGTCCGGAGCGAGCACGTTGCCGCGTTGCAGCTCATGATCTCGTCGGGTGCGTCCGGCGCCGTCGCGATAGATATGGGCCACAAACTTTCGGCGCATGCGATTTCCGTCTGCCAGCGTTTGCACATGCTCGGTGACTGAGTCTGCCGAAAAGGCTGCTCCTTCTACTAACACCCGGTCAAAGTTTGTATCCGGAGTCGTGAAGCTGAGCGTCGGCAACTCAGTTCGACCGCCAAACAAAGGCACCGGCGTCTCTGCGATAGGCGTCGGCACTTCAACGCGCATAGTCGACGAACGGCTGCCAACGGGCGGATCCTTTGGTGGCGCGGGTGTCCGGCCGCTTTGCGCGTAAGCGGTAGTGAACGCAATGAGCATCAAAAAGGAGACAAAGATTGGCGCGCGACATCCTGGTCGCGGTAATGATTGTGGGTTCATTTCCAATGTCTCTCTACCCGCCGATAAAACTCATCGAACGCGAAGGCGCGACGAACTGAGGCTCGTTGATGTAATGGCGAGGTTCTTTCTTCAGTACCACAGATTCGATGAAGTCGATAATCTCCGCGCGCGTGGCGCCGGTGCGGACCACATCGCGCAATGAATGCTCGACGGTTGAAAACAGGCAGGTGCGAATTTGTCCATCCGCCGTCAAGCGAATGCGCGAGCAGGCGCCGCAGAAAGGTTCGGTGACCGGAGCAATGATGCCCACTTCGCCCCTGCCGCCGTCCGCAAAACGATAACGCGATGAAGTTTCCGAGCCGCGAAAAACATCCAGCGCCACGAGCGGAAAACGCTCGTTGATGCGTTCGTAAATCTCTCGGCCCGAAACCACGTCGCCGCGGGACCAGTTATGTCCGGAATCAAGCGGCATGAATTCGATGAAGCGCATCTTCACATCGTGCTCGCGCGCGAAAGCAGCAAAGTCGGCGACTTCTTCCTCATTATGGTTGCGCACCACCACCACGTTGATCTTGATTGGCTCGAGCCGCGCTTGCTTTGCCGCCTCGATTCCAGCCAGTACGCGATCTAACACATCGACGCCGGTCATTTGTTTGAACGTGTCGGGCTTCAGACTGTCGAGACTGACCGTGATGCGATCCAATCCCGCATCTTTCAATGCTTGCGCGCGGTCCGGTAAAAAATAGCCGTTGGTAGTCAGCGCCAGATCCTGCAAGCCTCTTGCTTTAAGAGCCGAGAGCTTTTCAATAATCGTTTCGATATCGCGGCGCATCATCGGCTCGCCGCCGGTCAACCTGATCTTCTCAATCCCCAACTCAACGAAAATGTCGCAGACGTACTCGATTTCTTCGTACGACAACATCTGCTCTTTCGGCGCAATCGGCGGCTCACCGTGCGGCAGGCAATAGAAGCAGCGAAAATTACAGCGGTCGGTCAGCGACACGCGCAGATCGCGAATCGGGCGGTTGTAAGAATCTTTGAGGGCTGCGGTCATGGCTAAGAGCCAATCATAACCTGCGGCCCGTTTCGGTCCAAGTTGGTGTAAACACAACGCAGACTGTTGACCGCAATTGGCGAAGCAGCGCCCAAAAGGTGATGACGGAATAGGCGCTCGCGGCTTATTATTACCACCATGAACTCCATCTCTTCCGTCTATTCTTCATTTCGCAATCGGGTTGCAGTAATGTTCTTTGCCGCGGCGTTGACGTTGTGCTGTTGCGCGTCCGCGTCTGCAGACTGCCCCGAGATACCGGTACCAATGCCGTCGCCTATGCGAGCGCCGACCGAATCTGGCTGCTCGAAAGGCGGCCTCCATTACGCGATTTATGGAACTGGACAACCCCTGCTTGCGATCCACGGGTTGGGCGCCAGCATGTATTCGTGGCGTAATTTCGTCGCGCATGAAGACACGTTTCCTGGTTACCAGATCATTCTGATTGACCTCAAGGGTGCTGGTACTTCGGCAAAACCTCACGACAAGAATTACTCGATCCTGACGCAGCGCGATCTTGTTCTCCAGTTTATTCAGGAGCGAAACCTGGAAAACCTGACGCTGGTGGGCAACTCATATGGCGGCGCGGTTTCTTTGCTGGTTGCCATCAAGCTATGTGAACCGCAGCACCCAAAAATTTTGTCGAAACTAATTTTAATCGACAGTGGGGGCTACGATCTGTTGCTGCCCTGGTATTTGAAACTGCTCAGAACACCGGGGCTGGGATGGTTGGCGCTTCATATCTTGTCACCAAAACAGTCTGCCGACACTGTTCTAAAAAATGCCTACTACAATGATCATTTGATTACCCCGGAACAGATCGCAGCCTACGCCAAGCCGATAGGCTCACGTGGGGGACGTTATGCGTTGCTTGAGATAGCAAAGGGAGTCATTCCAACAGACATCGACAAAATAATTGCGCAGTACCCAAGCATCAATGTGCCTACTTACATCTTGTGGGGACTGGACGACAAGGTTATTCCTTTGAAGATTGGCGAGATGCTACACGCAGCGATTGGCGGTTCGCGTTTGGAGCTGATCAACTATTGCGGCCATGTGCCGCAGGAAGAAAAACCTGCGGAAACAATTTGCTGGATGCGGGAATTTTTAGGCCTGCCTTTTCAGTCGTGCCCAAAGTAAGTAGCACAGACTTTTTTAGTCTGTGTTTGATTGAGACGAGCTACAGCCTAAAGTCTGTGCTTGATACCAGGGGAGTCACAGACTGAAGTCTGTGCTACGAAGATCTTACTTCAGCGCCTGATCCAGCGACGATGAATCATCCAACAGAATCCATTCAACAATTGACAGCGGCAGGCTGCCATTCTTGATCAAATCGTCGTGAAACTGGCCGAGGCGAAAGTTGGCGCCCTGCTTGTCGCGATACTTCCCCAGCAGCCGCATGATCTGCCACTTGCCAACCATGTAATAAATCTTTTGCGTCGGACTCGCCGCGGCGCCGGCCGCTTCGCCCGTCGCTGCTTCTCGATCCAGACCACCTGCTTCCATGAAATAGTGGACCGCCTGATCGAAAGTCCACTTGCCGGTTTGCAGGTTTACATCGACGCCGATGCGTGCGGCGCGGTAACGCGCCAACCGCAGCACCTGTCCCTGCGACGCCGAGTTGACTGGATACAGTCCGGTGCGCATCAGCATCTCTTCGCCGTAGAGCGCCCAGCCTTCGACGAAAACTCCATCGCCGTGCTGGCGTCGAATTTCATCCGGTAAATGATTGGCAATCGAGAGTTGCAGAAAGTGCCCGGGAATTCCTTCATGGCCCAGGATCGGGCGTGGGTCTTCAATGGCCGCGCGAATGTAAAAGTTTTTCGACTGCGGATTGTAAGTGGGAATGAAATAGAAGCCGCTGTCGTCTTTATCGTAGACGCCGGGCGCGTTCATAAAGCCGCCGGGACTGGTCGGCTTGAATGCTTCCGGAAGTTGCCGAATTTCGAATCGACCGAGATAAGGAGGCAGCGTTACCAGATGGTTAGTTTTCAGGAAGTCGATCATCTCGGCTGCGCGGCTTTCGTAGGCTTTCAAGAACGCGGCCTGGTCTTTCGGCACATTCGCACTGCGCGCCGGATTCGGATCGGCGAGCGAAGGATCCGGCAAGAACGATTCCAGCGCGCGATAGCGAGCGAGTTCAGCCTGGCCCAACATCTCAACCTGTTTCGCATCGAGCGGCAGGTAATAAATATTTTTCAAAAGATAGTTGTAATTCTCTTCGCCCATTGGCTTCCACGCGACCATCCCCGGCAAGCGCTTTTCCAGCCAATCCGCAAAGCCATGAATTGAAACCAATGCCGCATCGCGCGACTTGATGAGTTCGTTTTTTTCCGCCGGCGACATATCCTTCGTGAGCGTCATCAGGCTGTCGGTAAAAAGACTGTCGATAGAACGCGCGGAATCGATGGCCAGTTGCGCATAGAGCTGCACCGGTTTCGTGAGGTTGTTTTTGCCTTGTTCGATTAAGAACGGCATCTGCTTCATGCGCGCCGTTGCCGCCAGGGCACGATTGCGCGGCGTGTCGTATTCCTTTTTCAATAGCGAGAAGATGGCGTTGCTGCATTCGTTAACGTAAGTCTGCGGATCAGTCTCTTCAAAATCGATTACACGACTGAAAAAATCCGTGCCATCAAGTTGAGAACGAAACAGCAGCCAATCGATGCGATCGTCTTTGCTCCAATTCGCGGTCGGCATCGCGCGCACTTTTGCCAGCACTTCCTTAACGTACAGTTTTCGCGCGAGCACCGCGGACAATGAATAGTCAGTGAGTCTGCTGTCCCAGGTATGCAGTCCCGCATCACTCGAGAAAACAGGAAACTGTTGGTTGCGCCAGTTGTAGTAATCATTCGCCAGCTTGCGCAGGTCGGTGGGCGTTTTTGGCTGCTGAGCCAGGAGTGAAGTGGAAGAAACGATAATGATAATTAGGACGTTTAGGAACAGAATAATGTGCTTCATGAGCGCGCCTCTCTTAAAGGATTGATTCTTTAGCCTGCGGAGCAGGCGTCAGCATAAAGCCTGGGGTGTTAGCCCCAGGAAAGGAATGGTAGAGTGAACCCAAGCCCGTGAAACGGGCGGCAGCGGTTCCGTTGCTCTCGGATCGCATTCCTTTGTTTCTTTGCTGAATAGCTATGACATGCTGTCGCCCGTGTTCACGGGCTAACAATCGTTTTCTTTTTCTGTTCCTGGGGTTCCGCTTCGCTCCACCCCAGAAGGCTTTATGCTGCCGCCTGCTCCGCAGGCTGAATCGCTACTAGCATTGGGGCTGCTGCAAGAGGGCGCGGGCGTTGCGCTTTAATCCCGCCAGCTTTGCCCGCTTCATTGCACTACTACGGAAGCGATCCGCATAAGTTTCAGGTGTCAGCTCGAGCACGTCGGAAAGTTCAGCGTTGACGTTTCCCGCACGCGGGTGAAAACGAGCTTCGTCAGTCACCTGCGCAAAACGGTTCCAGGGACAAACGTCCTGGCAGACATCACAACCGTAAAGCCAGCCATCCAGATTCTCTTTTACTTCTGCAGGAATCTCATCTTTGCGCAGCTCAATGGTGGCGTATGAAATACATTTGTTTGAATCAAGGACGTAAGGTTTGGTAATCGCGTCGGTCGGGCATGCGTCGATACAAAGCGTGCAAGTGCCACAGTGATCTTCAACCTGTTCAGTGTCGCATTCGAGTTCGATATTCAGCAGCAACTCGCCAATGAAGACCCACGATCCATGTTCAGGCGTGATGACATTGGTATGTTTACCGAGCCAGCCGAGCCCGGCACGCACTGCCCAGGCCTTGTCCATCATGGGCTGAATGTCGACGCATACTTTTCCTTCCGCCCCGGGAACTATTTCTTTTATCCAGGAAAGAAGTGAATGCAATCGCGCGCCGACCACGTCGTGATAGTCGTCGCCCCACGCATAACGCGACACCTTTCCGGTATGCACATCATCTTTATGTTGCTCAGGTGTGTAGTAGTTTTTAGCGACCACGACGACCGAACGCGCGGCGGGAAAAAGTTTGCGCGGTTCGGTGCGCGTTTCCGGATCACGCGACATCCATTTCATCTGGCCCTGAAACCCGAGCGCCAACCACTCTTGCAAACGAGCGCGCTCGTCATTGAGCGGCGCGGCCGGCACGATGCCTACCTTTGCAAAGCCTTCGGCGGCCGCGCGTTCCTTTATCAAGCGCGAAAGTGAACGCGGATTTGATTTTTGAGTTTTATCAGATGGATGAACGGATGCGATGGCGGACATTTCATCCGTAGCATACGTTCGTCGATGTGTGTGCGTCTACTGGGGACAGTGGCAGTTCGACAGAGCCAGCCAATCGGTCTCGCGTGTTTGCTTTACTGGATCTTTTGCAGGGTCACCGTCGTCAGCGGAGAATTACCGGCGGTCCGATTGTACGAGAGCCAATAGCCTGCTCTGGGAAATCGCACCATCTTGTAAACAGAACCGTCGGCTTTGGCTTCGACCTCGGCGCCTAAGATCTGTTTCGCAGTGGGGACGCTGTTGGCCGCAGTAAAAAAGTCAGCGGAGATAGTGACCACCTTGCGCGTCTTGTCATAAACGATCTGGGCGGTTTCGGTTTCGCCGAAAAGGTAAAAGTCCTGCTCGTCGCTCTTATCTTTCGGGTCACCCAGTTTCTTGCGAACTTCGTCCGCGAGCATGCCCAGTTGAATGCCGCGATAGGCATGAATCACCGAGCTATCGTCCTCGGCCTTGCGCTGCGCCCGTGCATCCGACGCGGTCATAAGACAAGACAATGCGGCGCCCAGAACAACCATCGTGAAGACGCGGGCCCATGCCGGGAGACCAAACATTAGCTTAATCATTAGGATTTCTCCTCTCGAAGAAAATGCCGGGGTCCCCGCGCGGGCAGCCCGCGTGGGGTGGAAGTGCGGGCTGGACAGCTCCCGAAGGATTCGCAGGATGCGCTTTGGAATGGATGTCGGGGGCTGGTGCCGGCCGCCAGTTAATTCAACTGCTGCGCACAATATCGCCAAACAATTCTGTATGTCAATGGTTTGCTGTGACACTCCGCGGCGTTGCGGCGACAGCAGGTCAGGACCCCGGTCCGGCGGTAAGAAAGCACGAAAAAATGTTATTCGACCTATTGACTCCGCGCCCGATTTGGCATAGAAGCAACATGCTTTTCCCAACAATTTGTTTTCGTCAGGCGTGCGTCCACGCCAAGGAGTTGATTAATGAAACGAACTGTCTTTTTAGGGGCTTGCGCCCTGGGGTTGTCGGTGTTGTTGAGCGGTTGCCAGCCGGCAGCCAATACCAATCAACCGGTAGTTGTTACCAACCCTTCACCAGAAAGGATTGATACGGCGTCAATCCAAACAGAACTACTGCGCATTGAAAATGACTGGCCGCGCGTCATCAAGGAGAAAGATGTCGCCGCCGTTGAGCGCGTGGAAGCTGACGATGCTGTTTTCATATATCCGGACGGCAGCGTAGGAAATAAGGCCCAGGACGTAAAGGACATGCAAACGGGCGCATTGACCGCCGACTCATGGGCGGTTTCCGATCTTGCGGTGACCGTTCTCGACGCCGACTCGGCATTTGTCTTCGGTCACAGCACTGTTCACAACGGCAAATACAAGATGCCGAATGGCAAGACGATGGATATAAGTGGCGAATACAGATTCATCGACACCTTTGCCAGACGCAACGGTGAATGGAAGTTGGTTGCGGGCGCGTCAGTGCGCGTGCAGGCGCCGATGGCCTCCGCGTCGCCCGCGATGATGGCGTCACCGGCCGTGGGCGCTTCGCCGGCAATGAAAGCATCGCCGATGATGAAGCCGTCACCCGCGATGACGCATACCCCGGCGGTCAAGGCTTCGCCAGCGACAACACCGTAAGCGGTGAACCGTTAACCGGGAACTGTGAACTCGAGAAAGAAAAACAGTCACTGAGTTACTCACATTCGGGCTGCGATGGACCATGTTCGTCGCAGCCCGATGTTTTTATTTAGCGCTCTGCTTGCAGCGTTCCCTCTCCCTCTGGGAGAGGGTAGGGAGAGGGCTTTGTCGCGTACTAGCCCCTTCCCCTTAATCCCCTTCCCAAAGGGAAGGGGAGATTACGACGCGTTCTTTTTCATTTTGCGAAATTTTCTGGTGAGCAAATCGCGCCGCAGTGGACTGAGATGGCGAATGAAGAGGATGCCGTCATTGTGATCAGTTTCATGCAGAAAGCAGCGCGCCGCGAGTCCGCTAGCCTCTTTTTCAAAAACCTTTCCCGTCACGTCCTGCGCTCGTAGTTTCACTTTGGCCGCTCGTTTAAGGTCAGCGTGAATGGCGCCAACCGAAAGACAGCCTTCCTCGCCATCCTGTTCACCTTCTGCCGATACGATCTCCGGATTCGCAGCCACCAGTTTTATTCCGTCGCAGTCCATCACAAACAAACGCAGCGGCACGCCGATCTGCTGCGCCGCCAGACCGACACCGCGGGCTTCATACATCGTCTCGAACATGTCGCGGGTCAACTGTTCCAGCTCAGAATTGAAATTGACTACCGGCTCTCCCGGTTCCAGAAGCACGGTGGCGGGATAGTCAACGATTGGTTTGATTGGCATACAGATTTAACAGGGGTCGCAACCAAGAGTAGTTTAGCTGAACCTGTTCGGAGAGCTACAGGCATTCATAGTTTATGGCCACTTCTTATTTCCCACCCAACGCTTTGCACAAAGAGGTGTCTCCAGCTCAGTCCGCGCTGAGCGAACGGCTGACAATAGCTGCAGCGTTTACCGTTGGGAAAGAGGAATTCGCGACAGAGTCCGTGAAGCGGACTACTGAAACAGCCGCTTCTGGCCTCTCCGCTCAGTCGTCCGCTTTACGGACTCAATTTCCTCCGACCTCACCCCAGCCGTGAACTGCTGGGCCTTTGTCAGTCGTCCGCCAAACGCGGACTCCACGATGTTTTAAGTGTCCCCGAAGCGTGGCGAAGTGGGGAACTATTCCGCTTTGTGTCCTATAATCCAAGCAATGGAATACAAAGATCCCATGGCGACCACCGCGCTTCCGGAAATCGATCTTCCAGGCGAAAGCGCAGCTACACCAAGCGGCGGCATTAACGTCACTATGGATTCAGGACATTGCAAAGAAGTTTGTGATTCTGGTGGTTGACGATTCTGCCGACCACGTGGCGATGCTCAGTTTGGATCTGCAGCAGCAGGGTTACAGGGTGGTGACTGCAACTAACGGCGAGGAAGCAGTGAGTGTCGCCGGGTACACGCTGCCTAACTTAATCCTGATGGACGTCAGTATGCCGCAGTTGGATGGCCTGGGCGCCACGCGCCGGATCCGCGAGCAGGCAGCTCTCCGGGATATACCGATAATCGCCGTCACCGCATTTGGCACGCAAGGTTTTCAGCGGGCGGCTTATGACGCGGGCGTTTCTGGTTACTTGACCAAACCAATCGACTTCAACCGCATGCATCGACTGGTCGCACGACTTCTGGCTGCCTCAGTTTCAGGTAACCCTACAGGTAATACCACCTAATCCGATTTTAGATTACTCGCAACCAGTTTTCTTCGGGAAGTCTCGCGTCAGGCTTCGACCAAATCCACTTCAGGTTCACGCAGAAACTCAAACGGCTCGAAAATCAAAAGTTAGAACTAGCTAGGCGATCGGATTTGCTTCTATCCAGGTTGCAACGGCAAAAGAGAAATCGACGAACTTGAGATTGTTCGGATTCCATCTAAGTCTGGCGCATATCGTGGGCAACGCGAGCTGGAAGTCCAAATATCGATTATAGATATTTTCTCCGCCGGGTATTATTACGATTCTAGGATCAAGCTCATTCCTCAGCCAGTCTCGCACGACCTCGATCACTTCAAGCACGGTGTTTCCTCGGGCTGTAATGTCTTGTCCTTTAACGTCGGAGATGAAGGCCTCATATCTATGCGCTTGGATGTCTAATATCAATGAGATTTTCCCGTTCTGGTGTGAGTTGCCGAATCGCTTGCAACCGAAATCAAGTCCTAGCTCGAAAGGCATGTTGAATCGCGGTAAACCAGTTGCCGCATCCAATTCTGTGTGCGACAGATCGTGAATACTGTATTTGCACTCAGAAAGGATGTCCATAATCTTAGCAAGCCTAAATTGTCCCGCATTGCTTGCTTCGAAGGCGCATCTTGGCCGACAGCCGATATCATGGAATTGTGAATACTATTGCATTGAAAAAGGGAGCATAGGCCGGGTCAAATGGACAATTAATGAATACATTTCGCAGGAAGTTTGCGGGAGGTATGGCCATGTGAAGAATGTCAAAGGTTCAAACAAGAATCAGCGAATGACTGATTCAAACAATCAATGACGCTGGTCCCGCGGCGGGAGGGGATCGCTTCTATGACTGTCCCTACGGCTGCGTTCGCTCACAACCTCTTTAACTACTGTTCTTACTTTGTCAGGATTGGTTACGTCAGGCCTGGGAGGAAAGAGCACTTTGCGTGGGGATTTGGGCGGTAGCGGATCGCTACCGTAACTATCCCTATCGCGGATGCGTCCGTCTAATCGGTGAATTACTAGTTCTGATTGTTGCTTTTTAGCAATCTCCCGAGCAGCCTCGATTGCTTCTGCCTGGGTCCGGTGGACGCTCGTTGGGCGGCCATTTCCCTCGCCTCTGACGGCCCACTCATTCCCGTGGGGGACAACATGCTGATTCTTTGCCATAGCTCAATCCTTCATAGATATGCGATACCGTAACTATACCAAATCAACCCCGACACTCTCCAATTCTTTTGGAAGTAAAAATCCTCGTGGTTCGACGATCTTGCCGGCGATGGCGGAAGCAGCAACAACATAAGGTGACGCGAGATAGAGCTTGCCGGGGCCACTGCGGCCGGGGAAGTTTCTGTTTTGCGCACTGACAGTCACGGTTTCCGCACTGGGTGAAGCGCCCGGACCGGCGTTGATACAAGCTCCACAACTCGGATCGATCAGTTCCGCACCGGCGCGCTCGAAGATTTCGATGTAGCCACGGTCGCGCGCATACTGTTTGATCTTCTGCGAACCGAACTGAAGATAGAGATGAACACCGGGCGCGACGCGCTTGCCCTGATCAAGCGCGTTCTGCAGCACCTCGGCGTACATGTCCATGTCCGCCATCTTGCCGCCAGTGCAACTGCCGCCGTATGCAGCATCGATACGCACTTCTTGCTGGAGTTGATCGATAGGAATGCCGTTGCGCGGATCGCCGGGCGTGGCGACCATCGGCCGAATCTCGTCAAGATTGATTTCAAATACCGCGGCGTATTCCGCCTCCGGGTCGCTGAAGGTGAAACCTCTGCGCACCTCGTCCCTGTCCAGATCGCGCATCTTTACAATGTAATCGAGCGTGACTTCATCCGGTTCGATGATTCCGGTCGTGCCGCCGGCTTCAACCGACATGTTCGTCAATGTCGCGCGTTCATCCATGGGCCAGTTTTTTAAGTCCTCGCCCGCAAACTCGAGTACTTTGCCAATGCCTTTGCTCGTCTTCATGTATTCGCTTGCCAGGATGTAAAGCATTACATCTTTCGCGGCGACATCAGCGCGCTTTCGTCCTTTCAAAACGTAACGCACAGTTTCCGGCACGCGAATGCGAATGTCTTTCGCGTACCAGGCATTGGCCATGTCAGTAGAACCAACGCCAAAAGCGAAACAGCCGAGCACGCCCGCCATGCAGGTGTGGGAATCGGTGCCGATCACAATTTGACCCGGCAATGCGAGATCCTCGACCACGGCGTTATGACAGATTGCTTCCGAGCCGCCGTCCGGATTTTCGCCGTAGAGGCGAATGCCTTGCCTGGTGGTGAAATCCTCCTGCGTGGTGGCGAGGCCTTCCGCTCTTTCCAGCAGGCCCATGTCGCGATGCTTTTGCGACATGACGCGCCCAAGAAAGGTCAGATGATCACGAAACGCGAAAACTGATTCTGGTTCCGTCACCCGCGCATCCGGTCCAAGCGCTTGTTTCAGTAACGACTCAGCCATCGGCGTGACGTATTCATGCGAAAAGCGCACATCGGCGACGGCAAACAAAGCGTCACCGGGCTTCACTGCCTCTACGCCAATCTTGCCGGCGGTAACAAACGCATGGCGCGCGATAATCTTTTCGACAATCGTCATCGGCCGCGCTTTTGTTTGCAGGGGCGGTGGTGAAACTCTACCGGCGAGCCGGGCCTTGTTGTAGTTGAACAAACCACCGTGCTCGACGATGGCTTGCGCGATCGGATCGAGACCATCAGTAAATTCGCTTAAAGAAATTTCTTCGCCATTGCGAATGCGCTGGACCAGGCCGAAATCATCCGAGGTCAGTAGCCCGATGTTTTGCGAGTTCTGGCCGTAAATCTTTTCGATGCTCTTCGCGATGACGAGTTGAATGCCCGCCCACTTTTCGGCATAGGGCGCAGTTTCGCGGGATGAGCCACAGCCTTTGGACAAACCGGAAACGACAACCGCAAAGCCGCCCTGCTTCACTTCGTCTTTTTTCACGGCGCCGTCGCGCATGCCGACATAAACATATTGACCAAGCGTTTCGTCGTAGTAAAAACAGACCCAGCCCGGCGTGATCTCGTCCGTTGAAATGTTGCTCATCAACGGCAAATCATCGTTCGCCAGACGCGCGGCAAGTTGGGCTTCAATTTGCTCGCGCTCGTCACCTTGCGCTTCCAGTTGTTGGCGGATAAGGGAAGTGTCTTCGGTCAAAAACAGAATGCGGCCCTTAAAACAGATTCGATCCGGTCGTTTCAGAAAGTTCTCTTCGGTCATCTTTTTTGGCTCTTATGATTGCGATTTCCTGAGGACTGAGTATAACCTTTCGTTGAAAAATTTCTTAACGTAGATGACCTGACCGCTTCGCCCGCCTTTCGAGTAAAGCGCGAATACATTTGAATAAAGGAGATCAACATGATTGCGCCGCTGCCAAAAAACGAGTCTGCCCGGCTGGAAGCGTTACGCCAATACGAGGTTCTCGATACTGATCCGGAAGAAGTGTTCGACGACATCACGCGGCTGGCGGCCTACATTTGTCAGACGCCGATTGCCGTGATCTCGCTCATTGACAAGGACCGTCAATGGTTTAAGGCGCGGATTGGACTGGGTCCGACAGAAACTTCGCGTGATTGCGCTTTTTGTGCTCACGCCATACTCGAAGAAACGCCAATGGTTATTCCGGACGCAATGGAGGACCTTCGCTTTGCTGATAACCCGCTGGTTACGAAGGAGCCTTATATACGGATGTACGCCGGTTCACCTTTGATCACGCCGGAAGGATTTCGCCTGGGGACGTTATGCGTAATCGATCGAGTATCGCGAACTCTCGATCCCGAGCAGGTAGCGGTCTTGCGCATGCTGGCAAATCAGGTGATGGCCCAACTCGATCTGCGGCGGGAACTTTCAGTGGTCACAAAATCTTTGACGGAGCATAAGCGTGCGGAGAAAGAACTACGCGACCGCCTAGAAACCCCGGATCCAAACTAAAGAGAAGAGCGCGAAGATCCGAATCAAACTAAAAACGCCAGGTGCTCCCGTTAACTTTCGTCATACTGCATTGCGCCGACGACATTACCTTCCGTGTCTTCAAAAAAGATGAGCGTGCCGACGGTGGGAATGTGGAACTTGGGCATCACGATCTTGCCGCCGTTGGCTTCGACTGCTGTGATTGTTTCATCGATTGAAGCGACGCCCAGCGTGCACTCGAATCCAAACATTGGTTTGCCGGCGACAACTTCGCGACGCCCCTGGAGCGCCCCCTGTACGCCCGGGTCGTCATCAGTTCCCGTCTTGATGAGAAAAAATCCCGGCGGTCCCCAGGCGGTAAATTGCCAGCCGAATGCCTGCCCATAGAATTTGCGCGCGCGCTCGACATCGTCGGCATGAACCGCAAAGTGTTTTAGATTATTTGGCATAAATGTTAGTTCCTTGTGGGAATGGCCCAGTCTTTCAAAAAGTGGCATAGGCTTTAGTGTGTGTCTGGCAGCACAGCACAGACTGAAAGTCTGTGTCACTCTCGTATCTTGCGCGGCGCTGCTAATATCACCATTCTTCTTTCGGCGCAAACGAGCTTCGATTAAATGTCGTTAGCACATGATATGTCCGGTCTCATTAACACATGAAGTGTCCGATCTGAGCGGCGGGGGTCAGAGCAGCATGCCAGTATGCGGGGATGCAGCAAATGACACAGGCCGCAGTGGAGCGGGCGATGAAACTACAGGACGTAATGTTACGAGCAATGGCCAAGCGGATCACCTGGTTTCAGGCAGCGGAGATCTTGGGGATCAGCTGCCGGCAGATGCAGCGCTGGCACACGCGGTTTGAGCATGAAGGGTATGAAGGTCTATTCGATCGGAGGCGTGGGGTGCCGTCGCCGAAGCGGGTGCCGTTGACGACAGTGGAGGAAGTGTTGCGGTTGTACCAGGAGCAGTACTTTGACTTCAACGTGCGCCACTTTCACGAGAAGCTGGGGGAAGAGCACGGCATCAAGCTGAGCTACACCTGGGTGAAGCAAGCGCTGCAGGGAGCCGGGTTGGTGAAGCCCAAGCGGAAGCGGGGCGTGCATCGCAAGCGGCGGCCGCGACGACCCTTGCCGGGGATGCTGTTGCACATCGATGCGAGTAAACACCAGTGGTTCTGCGACCATCGCTGGTATGACTTGCTGGTGGTAATGGACGACGCTACCAGCGAGATCTATTACGCACAGTTGGTAGAGGAGGAATCGACCCGCACGGTGCTGGCCGGGTTGCGTGAGGTGATTGAGCAACAAGGCGTGTTTTGCGCGCTTTACAGCGATAGAGCCAGCCATTTCTTTCTCACGCCCAAGGCTGACGAGCCCGTGGACCATACTCGTTTGACCCAAGTGGGCAGAGCCTTAAGACAGTTAGGGATTCAGATGATTCCGGCCTATTCGCCGCAAGCTCGCGGTCGCAGTGAACGAGGCTTTGGCACTTGGCAGGGGCGCTTGCCGCCAGAGTTGCGCTTGAGAAAGCTGACTACGGCGGCCGCCGCTAATCAGTTTCTGCGTGACGAGTATGTAAAGGAGTTCAACCGTCGGTTTAGTGTGAAAGCACTTGAGCGTGGGACGGCGTTTGTGCCGGTGCGGCGGAAAGAGCTGGACCTGGTTTTCTCATTGCAACACGAGCGCGTGGTAGCCCGCGACAACACGGTCAGCTTTGCCAATCGTAGTTGGCAACTGGAACGAACCAGGTTCAGAGCCACCCTGGCCGGTTGCCGAGTCATCGTGCACGAACATCTGGACGGGACCGTCTCGATCACTTTTGGACCACATCAGGTTGGCCGCTACACAGCTGACGGCCAGCCAGCTATGGAAATGACGCCGCCGCGGAAAGCGACAAAAGCCGTCGCTTCCCAGCGCGGCTTGGAAAGGGCAGGCCAAAAAGCCGCCTGACTTTCCCACATTCCCACAGCCGCTACTGCTGGAGACTAAATGAACGAATCGGACACTTCACTTGCTAATAAAACCGGACATTTTAATTTGCTAACAACAGGTGCAAGCTACAACTCGCAAAAACGACTACGGTACGAAATGCTTGCATGCGCCAGCCATACCAAAGTAATCGCACAGTATGGCAGCCCCGGGGGCTTGTGAAGGTATCGAACTTTGGAGTGGGTTTTTACATAAGGCAACGGGGAAACGACCGGCATTCACCCCGCCCTAAACCACCAGAAATTGATCCGACCGCAAAGTTAGTCGCCGCGCCGAAGCTGCCCGTCCCGCTGCCCAGCAGGATTGCGACGTTGGCGAAGTTAAGATCTGTTACCGCTAGATCGCTCTGGCCATCATTGTTGAAATCTCCGACGGCGACGGCGAAAGGCTGTGTCCCAGCCCCGACACCAAAATTGGTCGCCGCACCAAAGCTGCCCGTCCCGCTGCCCAGCAAGATCGAGACGTTGGCGGAGCTGCCATTAGCCGTCACCAGATCGCTCTTGCCGTCACCGTTGAAGTCTCCGATGGCCACAGAGAAAGGAGTCAACCCGACAGGGAAGTTGGTCGGCGCGCCAAAGCTGCCCGTTCCCGTGCCAAGTAGAATTGAGACGTTGCTGGCGTCATGATTTGCCACCGCCAGATCGTTCTTGCCATCGCCGTTAAAATCTCCGATCGCCACGACGACAGGAAATGTGCCAGCCGCGAAGTCTGTTCGACCAAAGCCCACCGTGGCGCATTACGGCGGAATGCTCGGCGCGGCTTTGAAATTCGCGGTGGCGTTCACCGCTAGATTATTCAAAGTCTGACTGGACGGGGTGAAGCTTCCCGCCGGCGTTACCACATAGTTTGCGCCTGCCGCCAGATTGCCGAAGCTGTAATTACCAAGCACATTCGTCTGCGCAGTCCCGGCCGCTGCGCCGTTCTTCGTCAGCGCGAGCGATACATTATTGATCCCGACATTGTTTGCGTCAGTCACCGTGCCCGTAATGCTCACTACAGTTCGTGTTCCCACAAGTTGGCGATGCGATTTACATTCAGGTTATTGAACGTTTGGCTCGCCGGACTGAAAGAGTAGTCGCTACTCGACGGCGTAACGGTGTAGTTGCCACCGGCGCCGAGATTCGCAAAAGCGTAGTTGCCATTGGCATCGGTTGTCGTGCCCGCTGAAGCCGAGCCACTTAACGTCACGGCTGCGCCAGCGAGCGCGCGGGCAGAGTCGTCCACTACCTGCCCGCTGATCGTGAAGGCGATCGGCGTCGGCGTCGGAGTGGGTGTCGGTGTTGGCGTTGGTGTGGTAATAACCGCTCGGGCTGGCGCTTGTGCGGGTAGGTATATGCCATAGCAGGAAAGGCTTGTGCCTATCACAATCCAAGGATGAGTTACGAAGGTCGGCTGTAGATAAGACGCTCCCGCTACCAACGTGGCGAAGAGTACTCGCTGGCCATTGAAATTCAGCCAATTTACGCTGACCGTCTCAGAGGTATTGTTTACGAATTCGATAGCAGTCGGTACATTCGAATTCAAGGATCTTAAGGGAAGACTCCTGACTGCAACTCTGGGGAGTCAGCGTATTTGTGATTGGCGCCGGCAGGCGGTCCAGTGCCGATACTTGACCGCTGCTCATCGGGGCGTCGTAAAGGCGGATGCGCGCGACTGAGCCAGCGGAGGCTTCATTTCCGGCCGCCAGATCGTCCTGAAAGAAGTTGAGAATGTTGTTGGCATCGAACTTCCAGAGTACAGAGCTCGTTTAGGATACCTAAGATTTATTGACCTCTAGCGTTCGCCGAAAATCATCTCACTCTCAAATCACCCAAAAGAGCGGGAGCCGGGTCTTTGATAGTATGAACTGATTGGCAAAACGTTTCAGCCAACGGTGGATCCAAACTCGTTCGCAGCGTGGAGGAACCCTTTTTGAGTTGAGGAAGAACGTTAACTGAAAAGCAGCGCAGTCTATCTGAGCAAAGGGAAAGCTGTCAATTATCTCGGGCCTGTTCTAAATCAAACAGTGGAATCACAAACAACCAGAGAGAACACTGCACATGGTTACGACCGCTTTGTATGTCCAAAATATTGACCAGCGCTCCGGTGAGCCCTACAATCATGCACCATTGATCTTTTGATTTATTAGAATCGTCCGTGACAGCGCAGGATTGTTGCGGTCTGGACCACGCCGCTGTAACTCGTCGCGTAGGCTATGGATAGTGTTCGATCCGGACCTGAAGCGTGCCTTTCGATACCCATCGAACCAGGGTCTAACCATGTCCCCCACTCCAAAGAAATCACTCGCATCATCTGCGCTGCGCCACTGGTACTGGGCGCTCGCCATTTTCCTCGCCTGTGTTGTGTGGTTGGGATTGGCGCTGGCGCTGCGCCCTTTGGAGGACTCATCTAGTCCCTATGGCTTTAATACTGGGCTGGAAAACAAAGCGATCGATCTGCTCTTTCAACTACGCGATGTGCGGCGCCCGGACCTGCGCACGCGCGGCACGAACGAACCTATCACGATTATCGAAATTGACGAGCGAGCCATTAAGGCCTCCAATGTGCGGCCGCAGTCGTGGCGTCGCGATTGGTACGCGCGCTTGATTGAGCGCGCCAACGCAGGTGGGGCCGTAGTCGTTGGACTGGATAAGTATCTGAGCGAAGAGGGCGGCGCTACCGCGGAGACCAAAGCCTATGATCAAGAGTTGGCGCAGGTGATTGCAGACGCAGGCAACGTAGTCATAGCCAGCAAATTGCCGGTAGGAGGCTTTGAAGCCATCACTCCCCTACCCCTGTTCAGTAATGCGGCCTACGCAGTGGGCTTCGTAGATGCCTCACTTGATAGTGATTCCTCTGTTCGCAGCATGCCACTCTTCTACTCGAGGCCCGGTTCAGACACTCAATATAGTTTTGCGACCCGTCTCGCTGAAGCGTATGCCAACGCTTATCGAGGTGAAGGCGAAGCGCCCCAATTTCTCACAGCCGTCGACGCTGAAAGGGTGAGACTGGGGCAACGCATTCTCCCATTGCGCACTGACCGGAATCTACAATTGGATTTTCGCGGCCGCACGCCGGCGTTTCGTCGTATCTCGGCCGCGGATATTCTATTTAGCAAGAACGCGCAGATACCTGACGATCTTTTTCGGGATCGCATTGTTCTGATCGGCGTCAACGTCATTGACGAGGACCGGTTTCCCACGCCTTTTTATGAGTCGTCAACGCTGGCTCGTTTGCTCGACCGCAAGGTGCCAACCGCGCCAGTGTTTACACCGGGAGTGGAACTGCACGCTAATATGGCGGCCACGATGCTGTTTGGCCAGGCGCCGGTGCGCCCCCGTTATCGCTGGCAGATTATTGCCCTGATGTTGCCGCTGGCGCTGGTCGCCCTGGCCGTCTTTCGTCTGCGCGCGCTGTGGGGAATGCTGACCGTAGTCTTGATCGCCGTGATAACGCTGGCTGTCTCGTCTTGGGCCTTCAATGGGCACGGTTTAATTTTGCCGCTGGCCAGCGCGTGGTTGGGAATGGGCGTGCTCACCCCATTGGGTCTCGGCTTGCGCTATGCGCGCGAGCGCATGCTGCACGACGAAACAGAAGCTGATCGGGCGCAGGTGATGGACATTCTTTCTCGTTGCGTTTCCGAAGAGGTCGCCGATGAACTCTGGCAGCGTCGCGATCAGATTATGAGCGGCGAGCGCCGCATCGTTAGTATCATCTTCACCGACATACGCAGCTTTACCACACTGTCTGAGAATGCTCCCTCAGACCAGGTGGTTATCTGGCTCAACGATTATTTCAGCCGTATGCACGCAATCATCACGCGGCACGGTGGGCATATCAACAAGTTTATCGGCGATGGATTGATGATTGTTTTCGGCGCGCCGGAATCCCGTGGCGACGAGGAAGAGGCCCGCCATGCAGTTGCCTGCGGCCTCGAGATGCTTGTCGCGGTCGAGCGCATGAATGTAGAGTGGCAGGGTACTGGACGCCCGATCATTAAGATTGGCGTCGGCATAACCACCGGCGAGGCGACCTGCGGTGTGGTGGGTGCTGAGCGCCGGCTCGAATATACGATCATTGGCGACACAGTGAATTTGTCGGCGCGTTTGGAATCAACGACTAAAGAGTATGGCGTGCCGCTGCTGGCCAGCGAATCCACTGCTCGCTTGCTGGATGACACGTATGAAAAGCGCGCCCTTGGCGAAGTGAAAGTGAAGGGCAAGAACACCAGTACCAAGATATTTGCTGTTACGCTCAAGAACGCCGAAGTGGAAAGCGTCACGCCGGTTGCCGTTGGTCATAGGTAAAGTACGAACCAAAGGCGGAGCGGAGTACGTTATTTCTTTTGCTCTCTTAGGCCACACTTATTCAAGAAGGAGTTTTGTTATGTCTAGAGTACGCTACCCGGTTTGTCAGTCACTCATAATTTCTTTGGCGATGCTGTTTCTGCCTCTTATCGTCTTCGTCGCTGCGCCGGAAATTTCGGGGCTCGCTGCCGCCCAGAATACCAACAGGTCCGGAACGCCCTCGGGGCAACGGCGCCCGTTGCCGAAGCCACCTTCCGGGCCGCGCGGTTTCGAGAAGTATGCGGGCAGCGATACCTCAGCCAGACAAATTGCGGGCGGCGCGACCCGCGAAACAGTCAACCCGCGCCGGCCGGTTGCGCCACTTGAAGGGCGCGGTTACGAAGCGCGGCCGTTCCTGGCCTGGGAGATAGCGCCCGGATCAAAGTCATATCACTTCGCTCTCTATGATGGAGACTTTGATAAAGATAAAGCAGCCCCGATTGTTTACCAGATGGACGTGACGACGACGGAGTTGTTGTATCCCAAAGATGCTCCGCGACTGACGCCAGGCAAGCTTTATTCATGGCGCGTTTCCACGCCCACCGCGACTGGCAAGGAAGATGGAGTCGTCGCCAGATTTGTGATCCTGTCAGGCCCTGAGGCCGCAGAGGTCGAGCAGGCCCTGGCGACCGCCGGATTGTCAATGGCCAAGACCCCGACAGACCGCCTGGACCAGGCGCGAGTCTTCGAGAATTACGGTGTCTGGTACGACGCGCTTCGGATCGCCAGCGAACTCGCTGAAAATCCGAATGATAAAGAAGCACTGGCGTATTACGAAGCTCTGCTCGAGAAGCTCGAGAAACCGGAATAGTGGATACAGACTACCCTCCGCAAAGGCCGAGGCCACGACTCCATGTAGCGCTCGGTTCTACGCTGGTAGGTTACGGGGGGACCTTTAATGTCTTCGGGCTATAAGTGGCATCGCAGGCGTGAGCGAGAGGAATCGGAACTTCGTGTGCGCGTCGAATGCCACGAAAGCAATGACCATAAATGGGAAGAGGCAACGAACCTGCTGGACGTGACACCCTTTGGTTCGCGCTTGCGGATCAAGCGCCCAACCGAGCCGGGACGACTGCTTCATCTCACGCTGCCTATGCCGCGCCGCCTTCGGGGCTACGACCACGAAGAGGAGCAATATCGCATTTGGTCGCTCGTGCGACATGTCAAATCGCTGCCAGCTTCCGACGAACAACTGCCGCATTTTGAGATCGGAGTTGCTTTCATTGGCAAGGACTGTCCTCCGACTCATGAAACTGATCCGGCACAGCGATATGAAATCGCGGCGGGACTAACTGAAACTGATCTTTGGAGCCTGCGTGAAGGGTTCGACCCCGACGCCCCGCGCCCGACTTCGAGCGACCGGCGCAATGAAGAGCGCCATAGCATAGCCGACAATGTTATCATTGAAATCTACGATGCGGACGGTCGTGCCTTTGCGAGAGACGAAGCACAGACCGAGAACATTAGCCGGCATGGCATGGCCGTCATTACAACCCTGAATATTGTGCGCGGACGTTATATACGAGTAAGGAGCGCTCAATACAGAATCGCAATCATTGCGGCAGTGCGGCGGCTAGTGCCGGTCGGGGATAGCAAAAACAGATTACACCTGGAATTTGTGGAGCAGCAGTGGCCGCCACTCTGATTCGTTGTCAGGTTTAGGTGGCTCATTTTTGGAAGGAGAGCACGTGGCAAAAGCAGCAAGGAAAAAAGCTCAGCAAGTCATTTCGGAAACAGAGGCTAATCAGCCGAGTCAGATGCCAGCGGCGGCGCGACCGACGGAGGAAGAGATTGCTGCACGCGCCTATCACATCTATCTCGAGCGCGACGGCGCCGAAGGCAACCCGGACGACGATTGGCTACAAGCTGAACGCGATCTGACCAGAGGCAGCTAGATCGTTGAATGCAGGCATGACAACATCGGCCATGCCGCCTCTGCGGAAAAGCCGACTGGTGCGGTTATTCCACCGACGAGCGCACTTCAATTTGCATGCGCGTCAGCGATGGTGCTAAAGGTCCCTCCCGCAACGGCGGCAGTATTCACGTTCACTGCAATCTCCCTGCGGCATACAGCCCGCGATCCAACAGAACACTACTGCCTGTCCCTACCAGAAACTCTATTTGGGCGGCAAGCATGTTAGCACTATCTGCCGACGACTCGTTTGGCACCTTCTGATCTCCCGCGTGCGTCAGTAACAACCTACCAAACGGCAGCAGCGACAGCAGCTAATGATCGGCGTATGACACTTCAGGCTGATTCAGAACGCGAGAAGACTGTGAGTTTAGACCGTGAATGATCCCAGTCAAGCAGCTCGTCGCTCGTAGCGATGATGCAACCCATCCACTTCCGGGAACTCGATCACAACGCCCACCTCTGGAGGTTGAATCGCCCTTCCCTCCGGCGCATCTTTCTCAAGCGCCAGATGCGTTCGCGTCCGCTCATAGTATTGAAAGTATGATTTGAGAATGCGCCGCAAGGAAGATTCATTGAGCACAATCACGTGGTCCAGACACTCCCGCCGGATTGATCCAATCAGCCGCTCAACGTAAGGATTCTGCCAAGGTGATTGTGGCGCGGTTAGCACCTCGCGTATCCCTATCTCCCGAACCCGCTTCTGAAACGATTCCCCGTAAATAGCATCTCGATCGTGCAACAGATACCGCGGTGCGCTGTCCCACGGGAATGCTTCGGCGATTTGCTGTGCGGTCCACTCGGCAGTAGGGTGGACCGTGACGTTAAAGTGAATTGCCCGACGCCGGTCATGGGCCAAGACCACAAAGACAAACAGAATCCGAAAGCTCACCGTTGGGACAACAAAGAAATCTGTGGAAACTAACTCCTTGACGTGATTCTCCAAAAAAGTGCGCCACGTTTGTGAAGGCGGTTTTCGCTGCCGCACCATTTACTTCGCTACGGTCGCTTGAGAGATTTCAACTCCGAGCTTCAGCAACTCTCCATGCACGCGTGGCGCTCCCCAAAGTGGATTCGCCCTGCTCATCTCTCGGATCAATTCCCGTACTTCCCTGCTGACCCCAGGACGGCCTGTCCTCCCGCCCCTACTCTTCCACGTCCAATAAAGCCGAAAGCCTTTTCGCTGCCAAGCGATCACCGTCTCCGGCTTGACGATAACCAATGCTGAGCGCCATTGCGCCCAGACTCGCGATAGCCAGACCC
>JACCVY010000222.1 GCA_013697915.1 Blastocatellia bacterium
GCGTAGCGCGTCGTACCAAATGCCATACTGCTCGAAGATGCGCGCCTGTGCCAGGCGCTCAGGCGCACTTTTCGGCGCTGCCAGTTTGGCCTTCTTCAAAGCTGTTGTGACCTGCGCCGCATCTTCCCCCGCAAGAACGAAGAAGGTTGCTGCCCCGCCGAGTTTCCGCTCCATGACGCCCGCCATAGAGACGCGCCACGAATAAAGTCTGCCTGGAGCCAAAGCCGGCGCGTCCGCCGGATAGGCCAACTGGGCCAACTTAACGTCCGTCTCATAAACAATCGGCGCAGACGAATCTGTTCCATCACGCAGCATGAAGTGATACGAGCTCGCGCCGGGCGATGGGGTCCAGGCGAAGAATGGCCAAGTCTTGTAAGCCAATCCTTCGTATGGCGCAATCGGCTTTAGCGCCCCTCGAGTAGCGGCGGCGGCGATCAGTCTTGATGAAGCGTCACGTCCAGCTTGCTCAAAACCACGCGAACCTGTCGGCGGTTTTGGAAGCGGGCGACGTGGGCCGGACTGTTTCGGCGGATTTTGTGCTTGCGTGGTGAAGTGAAAACTTGTCAGGCTGAGTGGGGCCGCTACCAGGGCGATCAGCAAAAGGCGGCAAGCGAAAGGAGATAGTTTGCACACAATCATTCCCTTTGTTCCTCGGGCGGCGAGTTTCAACTGAGCAGCAGGCGAGCGGTTATTCCAACCGGAAATTTGTCTGAATGTTCTATTCATCCTGCGAAGACTACCACGCGCGCAAGCAAAATCCCTTGACAAGCTCCTCACTTTGTTCATAAAGAGACCACCATGATTGCAGTCACAAAAGAAATCGTCAGCAACCCGGAAGCCTCGATGTCCCGCGAATGGCTCGAAACAAATGGTCTGGGCGGCTTCGCATCGTCAACCGTTTCGGGCATGAACACGCGCCGTTATCACGGCCTGCTCACCGCGGCGACGAAACCACCCGTGGGACGAATCGTCATCTTGTCCAAGCTGGAGGAAACACTAATCATCGACGGACATCGCTATGAGCTTTCCGCCAATCAGTATTCGGGAGCGATTCATCCTCGAGGGTTCGAGTATCAGACAGGCTTCCGGCTCGATCCATTTCCGGTTTTTATTTACGAGGCCGAGGGTCTGGTCCTCGAGAAATCCGTTTTTATGGTGCAGGGACAAAATACGACGGTGGTTCAATACGACCTTCATGTGTCCGACAAACTTAAGTTTGTCGAGGCAGTGGAGAAAGAGTCTGCGGCGAAGTCCAGCGACAAACTGAAGTTTTTCGGACACAAGTTTTATGAACTGAAACTCGAGATTCGTCCGCTGATTGCCTTTCGCGATTACCACAGCACAACTCATGAAAACGCCGCGCTCAATGCAAATGTGGAAACGGAAGAGGGGATGATATCCGTGAGGCCTTACGTCGATCTTCCCGCGCTTCACTTTGCTCACGATCCGGCAGAGCTTGCTGGAAACGGTTCCTGGTACCGCAATTTTGAATATGCGGTTGAACGGGAACGCGGTCTCGACTTCATGGAAGATCTCTTTAGCCCGTTTGCATTAACCTTTGATCTAAATCGCGACCGACGTGCCCGCATAATTGCTTCAACCGAACGCCACGGCATTCGCAACGCGGCCCGCCTTCGCACTGCCGAGATCGCGCGGCGTAAGGCCATAGCCGCAACAGCCCCCGACGCTAACAACCTGGTGAGCTCGCTCGTCTCAGCTGCGGATCAGTTTATCGTCGCGCGCGGCGCTCAAAAGACCGTCATCGCCGGTTATCATTGGTTTAGCGATTGGGGTCGCGACACAATGATCGCCCTACCCGGCCTAACGTTGGCCACGGGCCGCCCTGATATTGCGAGGAGTATTCTTTCCGAGTTTTCGCAACACGTTAATCAGGGCATGTTGCCAAACCGTTTTCCCGATGCCGGCGAAATCCCCGAATACAACACCGTAGATGCCACGCTTTGGTTTTTCGAGGCAGTGCGTTCCCTACTGCAATACACCAACGACCTGGAGTTTGTGCGGAGCCAGCTTTACGACGTTCTGAAAGACATTATCGCGTGGCACGTGCGCGGCACCCGCTACAACATAGGTGTGGATACCGATGGGCTGCTTAATTCCGGTGGGCCGGGAGTGCAGTTGACCTGGATGGACGCGAAGGTGGGTGACTGGGTCGTCACGCCTCGCACTGGTAAGCCGGTAGAAATTCAGGCGCTCTGGTATAACGCGTTGCGCGTGATGGAAAACTTAGCCAGCGGCTGCGTAGACAAAGATGCGAAGCGGTATGCAACAATGGCCGAACTCGCGCACAAGAATTTCAACAAACAGTTTTGGAACGGAGAAACTGGTTGTCTCTATGACGTGGTCAACAGAGATTTGCGTGACGGTTCGATTCGGCCAAACCAGATCATTGCCATTAGCCTGCCCCATTCAATGGTTGCGAAACAAAAGGCGAAGAGCATTCTGCGTGTGGTCGAGCGAGAGTTGCTAACTCCCCGCGGTCTACGCACGCTGTCGCCAAACGATCCGCAGTATCGCGGCCGGTATGAAGGGAATGCCCTGAGTCGCGATGGAGCTTATCATCAAGGCACGGTATGGCCGTGGTTGATCGGGCCGTACATTACTGCCTATGTCAAGACGTTTGGAAAGACTGTGGGGCGGGGTATTGCTGCCGAATGGCTGAACAATTTCCAGCCGCATCTTGAAGAGTCGTGTCTGGGTCAGGTATCAGAAATCTTCGATGGCGATTCACCGCATACTCCGCGAGGCTGCGTAGCACAGGCCTGGAGCGTGTCCGAACTATTGCGGACGGCGATCGAAGATGTTTACAGCTCTAGCACGCGGAAGCGGCGATAGTTCCGGGTACTGATGCAGTTTGAGATATGTTGCCTACGGCTTACCGGTGCGCGGCAGAGCCGCAGCGGCTAATGGGATCCAATGCACTTTGAAACTGCATCAGTACCTGGTTCCACAAAACTATTGACAAGCCTTTTAGCAGCAGCACAACTACAACTCAATTACTGCGGGACGTTTGGTGATTAATCGCGATCAGTGGGACTGGGATATCACGACGGTAAAACGCGCGCGGGCGTTGCAGGCTTCGTTTCAATAATTCGCGCGCCTCGTCACCTTCCACAAACGCCACTTCCTTACCCGAACCACGCCCCTGCAACATTTTCTCTTCCTGAAGTTGTGGCACGCGCTCGGTCGCATAGTCGATCCACTCTCGCAGCAAAACTCGACCATCTTTCGGCGTGCGGTCAGCGGCCGTTTTCTTCAAACCTTCTTCGATCAACGCATAGGTCAGGAGCCCGTGACCAAACTCATCTGCCTCCAACGCCGCCTGATAGCTTTGCGCCGCTGCCAGGATGTATATCCCTTTCTCATAGGCCAGTTGAGCCAGTCCCTTAGAGTTCATCGGGCCGCGCCGCTTCTCTTCCGCCTCAAGCGCTTGCCCGGAATTGCAAGCATCGATCACAAACAGGATTTGGCCGGCGTTGACTTTCTCAAACGCGTCTTCCAATTCGCGGTCCGAAATGCTGTGCGAGACGATGCTCGCGAAACCGGCTTCAGTCAAACGCCGGCGAGATCCTTCATAACCAAGATCGTGCGGGAGCATATAGAACCGGTCCTGGTAGGCAAGACCATGCCCCGCGAAATAAATCACCACTGCATCTTCGGGTTCCGCAGCTTTGAGTTTCGACAGATCCGGCGGCGCGTCGGCAGGCAAAGGTGTTTCGGTTCCTGCGAGACGATACAAGGCAGCGAGGATGTTTGCCTTTGTCGCTTGCTGATCTGTCAGCGAGATAGTCTCAACGCGAGCAAAGCGGCCCAAAAGGTTCTGCGCATTGCGCTGCACTTCATCGCTAAAGTCCTTAGCATCAGGGACCGCATATTTCAGGTTGTATCCAGCATTGGCGTAGGTATTAAGGCCGACCGCGAAGATGTAAGCCGTCGCCGGACGCTTCAAACTCCCGGCTCCGGTGAGAGTCACCGTAGCGTCCGGGCTCTTGATGTTATCGCGATTAAACCCGTAAACCGTTAGTTGATTAGCCCCGGCAATGATAGGCACGGTCGTCTCTAAAATGGCAGTGCTTCCTTTACTCTGCAACACGTCGCCGTGCCATATTTTCACCAGCGAGCCGTTGCGAAACAGCCGCACGTCACGCGCGCCACTACCCGCCGCGTGATCTTTATCTGGCGGCGCCTCTGCTACCTGAATCTTCACCGCCAAATTGCGCATCGTAATGGTTTCAGCCGCAGAAACTTTTTCTTCAGCCAGCGTCAGGGTGACTACCGGTTGGCGGCGATCAACTTGCGAGATATCCTGTGGCGCGCGAGGTTTCTTTCCGGCCAGGATGTCCGCAAGCAACCCCGGGTAGAAAAAATCATTGAAGAAAACTTCTACTGGTCTAACATTGAAAGAACTTTGATCGAAACGCCAGAGAATCTGATTCCACGCCGCGGGTGAGCCGTCGAACAATCCATCGGGAGAAACAACCAGCCAGTCTGTTTGTTGAAAAGAAAAACCACCGGCGCTTTCGCGCAGCGATAAGATTGTAGCCATTGCGTCTCCCGTCTTTGCATCCCACAGACGCGTGCTACCATCTTCGCTTCCCGAGATAAACCAACGCCCGTCGGCGCTGAAGGCCAGCGCATAAATTTCGCTGCTGTGGCCCACCAGAGTATGCGCCAGCTGACCCGTAGCAACATCCCACACCTTGATCGTATTGTCCTTGCTCCCGGACACCAGCGACCCTCCGTCCTTGCTGAAGGCGACGGCTTTCACTTCACCAGCATGGCCCGACAAAACGCGCTCCTCGTGGCCTGTTGCTGCCCGCCAGACGCGGATGACATTGTCAGTGCCTCCAGAAGCGATCCATTGCCCATCGGGGCTGAAAGCAACCGCGAGCACATCTCCCTTGTGTCCCGACAGCGTGCGTAGCGCGCCTCCGGTAGTCGCTTCCCATATCTTGATCGTCTTATCCGCGCTTCCTGAGACGATCCATTTTCCGTCGGGACTGAAGACGACGGCAGTAACTTCGGCCGCGTGGTTGGTTGCCGGTCGTGCCTCGTGGCCGTCAGCCACGTTCCAAATCCTGACCGAGCCGTCATTGCCTCCAGAAACAAGCCATCTCCCGTCAGGGCTGAACGTCACCGCATTAACGCTGCCGCTGTGGCCTTGAAGATTGCGAATCCGCTGACCAGTCGTTACGTCCCAGAGCGCGATTAGGCCGCTAAGGCTGCCCGAAGCCAACATTCGTTCATCGGGACTGAAGGCGACAGCATTAACGAAACCGCCGCGGGGATCGAGCGTGTGCAACTCGCGCCCGGTGGCCACTTCCCAAAGCTTAACGGTGTTCTCCTTGCCACCAGTGGCGAACCAGCGACCACCGGAGCTGAAGACTGTGGCGGAAACCCCATACGAATGAGTTGTCAGGCTATGCACGTCGAGGCCAGTGGCGACATCACGGAGCTCAACCGTTTTGTCTCCTGTGCTCGAAGCCATCCAGCGTCCATCACTACTGAAAACGCCGGCGATTGCTTCAAGCACGTCGTCGTTATTATGGATAGCGGAGATAGTGCGAAGCTCGCGCCCGGTCTCGACATCATTAAGCTTGATCGTTTTGTTGACATCGGCTGAGATTAGCGTGTGCCCATCTGGACTGAAGGTGAGCGCGAGTACGCGGCTGGCAAGGCTTATCTGGAATTGCTGTTCGCGCCACTCGCCGACTCTCCATAGTTTCACTTTGCCGTCGAGACCTCCCGTGGCCAACCATTGTCCGTCCGAACTGAAGGCAACGGTCGCGATCTTGTCGGTATGGCCCTTGAGCGTACGCGCCTCACGCCCCTTTTCTACATCCCATATTTTAATGGTCTTGTCTGCGCTGCCGGAGGCCAGCCAATGCCCATCGCGGCTGAAGGCGATGATCGTGATTAAGCCCCCGTGGCCTGATAGTGTTATCGCTTCCCGCTCCGTGTTGAGGTCCCAAAGCTTGATGCCTTTTTCCATGTTTCCCGCGGCAAACCAACGACCGTCAGGACTGAAGCAGACTGTGCTCACGCTGCCGTTGCCGGCCAGATTACGCAGCTCCTGCCCCGTTGCGACATCCCAGAATTTGATATTCCCGTCTATGTCGCCTGAAGCAAGCCATTGCCCATCTGCTCTAAACGCGACTGCTCTGACTCCTCCTGTGTGACCGATCAGGGTGCGCACTTCGCGCTTGCTAGTCGTGTCCCAAAGCTTGATTGTGTTATCAGCACTTCCCGAAGCCAGCAACTTCCCATCGGGGCTGAAGGCGATGCCATCCACTCTCATCACGTGGCCTGTTTGGAGAACGAGTTCCGGTCTGCCGGTCGCCGTTGCGGCCACCTCGGCAGAGAATGATTGCCGAGAGTTTGAAAAAAGACCGGCGACACCAAATAGAAAAAGGCACCCGAACAACAACGCAAAGCGACGCCGTAGAAGGACAGGCACTTTGCTTCTGTCTGCAACAGTTTCAGGACCAGGCGCGGTATGCATTTTCATATCTTTTACTTCCTACGGCAAACGGATTGATCAACTGGCCCACTATTGAGTTTTCCGCAGCAACTCGAGAATGTGAAAGAGAAGACGAGTGGTGCTCAAGATAGCAAAAATTCCTTATTTGAAAAAGGTGCAAGCTACAACTTGTCGTTAGCACATGATATGTCCGGTCTCATTAACACATGAAGTGTCCGATCTGAGCGGCAGGGGTCAAAGCAGCATGCCAGTATGGTGGGATGCAGCAAATGACACAGGCCGCAGTGGAGCGGGCGATGAAAGTACAAGAGGTAATGTTACGAGCGATGGCCAAGCGGATCA
>JACCVY010000223.1 GCA_013697915.1 Blastocatellia bacterium
CGCCCGCTCCACTGCGGCCTGTGTCATTTGCTGCATCCCACCATACTGGCATGCTGCTCTGACCCCTGCCGCTCAGATCGGACACTTCATGTGTTAATGAGACCGGACATATCATGTGCTAACGACAGACGGCGTAAGGCTTCCTTGACGCTCATGATCTCATCTGTTATAAAAATTTCTTCGCGCTAGTGCATGGTTTTAGCTTATGTAGGGCGCTTATTCCGCAGTAGCTCAATGGCAGAGCATCCGGCTGTTAACCGGAGGGTTGTAAGTTCGAATCTTACCTGCGGAGCCAAAATTCCTTAGCAAAAAGAAAAAGGCCACCCGCTGAGAGTGGCCTTTCCGTTGTTTGTGCCGGAATTTGTGCCAACCGGCTTCATTTAGTTAACTAATTCGACTTCAGTGATGGGGGTTGGTTGTGTGAGGTAGGAGGGCTCAAGGGCTTCAGCGGCTGCGTTCAATGCCTGGCGTCGCACGTGAGAATAGGTCTTCATCATCTGCGGCGAGATATGGCCAACCTGGGCCATGATAGTTTGATCTGGCAATCCTTTCTCAGCCATTGTACTCATATTTTCCCCCCTATCTTATTGTCGCCGGTAGGGCAGCTAAGCCCGCAGTTTTTCCTATGAAAGGAAATTTTTCATCACGAAACACGCGAATATCCGGCGCTGCAAAAGAGTTGAAGGCTGTCTGCGCATCGCGAGCGGCAGAAAGTGTTGAGAACTTGCTGTCCTTTGCACGCAACAGCGCCTGCTCAACTTGTACATTTACATGCGCAGCTTCGGTTTCTCGGTGGGGGTTCTTAGGCGGCCGCCAGGCCGCAATGGTTGCGTTGGGTTGAGGACCAGAAACACCCAAATCGATGGCAAATTTCCATGAGCCGTCGGTTTGTTTCCTCCAAACCGTCAGGAAATTTCCAAACGCAGCCGGCTTGGCATCGTGAACATCGTTTTTGTATTCCCAGGGCCCGGTCGTGTAGCCCATGTCGCCCGCAGCCGCCATACCAGCAACGGTTGGATACCAACTAAGTGACGACCGTTTGTCCGAAGGCGGCAATGGATGATCGACCATCCACTGCTTTCCATTGACTGCGCGCGGCCGAAAAAGAATTCCATCTTCCGCGATGAAAGCCATGAACGCCGGGCGCGTGCCCTTCTCCGCGGCCATCCGCGCAAATGCCAATTCAGTGTCAACCATCGATTGCAACGCCGACTTCTCTATCGCTTGCTGCGAAAATCCCAGCGACACAAACGCCAGCAACAACATTACGCTGATCAGCTTCTTCATTTAAGGTTTCCCATGGCGAGCATTAGTTCGGCATTCAGGATGGCAGCGCCGGCGGCCCCGCGAATTGTATTGTGACTTAACACAACAAAACGATAATCGAGCACGTTGTCCGGTTGCAGCCGGCCGATGGTAATGCTCATGCCGTTGCCGGCATCGCGGTCCAGGCGCGGCTGCGGCCGATCCTTTTCTTCGCGCACAATGATCACTTGTTCCGGCGCCGAATGAAGTTTCAACTCCTGCGGCAAGGCGCTGAATGAAGAAAACGCCTGCTTCACTTCATCAATCTTCGCAGGGCCTTTTAATTTCACACGCACCGCTGCCAGATGTCCGTCGGAAACATTCACGCGATGACACTGCGCGCTGACCCTCATTTGCGCATCGTCAATCGTCTCGCCGTTTAGTTTACCCAGAATCTTCAAAGTCTCCTGCTCGATCTTTTCTTCTTCGCTCTCGATAAATGGCAAGACGTTATCGCTGATTGCCAATGAAGCGACGCCGGGATAACCGGCTCCCGATAGCGCTTGCATGGTGGTTGCTATCACACTCTCAATTCCGAACTTCTGGTGCAGCGGCGCGAGCGCAAGTGCCAACATGATCGTCGAGCAGTTTGGATTAGTAACAATGAAACCGTGTTGTCCGTTGCTTGATTTTTTCTGCGCGTCGATCAACGCGAGATGCTCCGGGTTTATTTCCGGTATCAACAACGGCACATCATGGTCCATCCGAAAAGCTGAAGAATTACTAATTACCGGATAACCCGCCGCGGCAAAGTCGCCTTCTGTTCTACGCGCAATGTCTCCGGGCAAACTGGAGAAAACCAGATCGCAATCGAGCGTCGGTTCAGGCGCTTGCACCGCGAGTGTCTTAACAGACTCGGGCATCGCACCGGCGAGACGCCAGGTACAAGCTTCGGCAAAAGTTTTGCCTTGCGATCGATCCGAAGCAGCCAAAGCTGTGATCTGAAATTGTGGGTGGTTTTCCAGTAACTCAACAAAGCGCTGACCGACCATGCCGGTAGCGCCCAGAATTCCTACTCGAAGTGTTTTAGTCATGGATTCTACAAGCTCACTCGGCTTTGCAGCCTCTGTTGCCGCTTTGCGGATTCTGTTGCGGCTCCGCCGCCCTCCGTGCGGAAAGGCTCAACGGCGTACGTTGCGCTCAACCGGTCGGTGCGGCTCCGCCGCCTTCCGTGCGGAAAGGCTATGCCTTTCCGGCCAGCGGTATTGAGGTCTTCGCGAGGCTGCGCCTCGCGAACTTTGCAGGCATAACCTGCTAATAAGAAGGTGTTACTCACCGGAAAGGCGACGCCTTTCCGCACGGAAGGCGTCAAAGCCGCATGAATCACTTCAATGCCTGGATAACCGACTTAATGCTACTCCCATTCTCTCAACACCCTCGGTCAGTACCGGTAAGTCAGCACAAAACGAGACGCGCAGAAAGCCTTCGCTTTCGCTGCCAAACGCGTTACCGGGAATTGTTACTACGCCGTGTTTCAGAAATTGTTCAGCTATCTCCATCGAAGAGCCGTAACTACCAACATCCAACATCGTATAAAACGCGCCCTCGGGCGCCACTGCTTTCAAATCCAATTCCTTCGTAAATAATCCGAGCAAGTGTTCGCGGCGCACGCCTAAAATCCGTCGCGTCTTTGCTCGCGAGGCTTCACCTTCGTCCGACCACGCTGCCAGCGCCGCTTTTTGCGAGATAGACGAGGCGCAGGTGGTGATATAACCATGCAACACCAGCGCGGACGCAATCACATCTTTGTCACCACACATCCATCCCAGCCGCCAACCCGTCATGCTCATAGATTTTGAAAGGCCGCTGATGATGATCGTTCGTGGATAAAATTCAGAGATCGAAGGCGGGCGCTCGGGCGTGTAATAAAGCTCGCGATAGATTTCATCGCTGATGACAAACGCCCTCGAGCCATTTTCTTCCAACACCCGCGTCATGCTACGCAAGTCGTTGGGGGTAAACGCGCGCCCCGTAGGATTCGATGGGCTGGTGCAAATAACAACTTTAGTTTTCGCCGTGACCTGCCGTTTGAAATCTTCAAGGTCGAAACCAAAATCGTTTGTTGCCGGCAAACGGTAAAAGACTGAACGGCCGCCTGCCATCTCAGTAATCACCGGATAAGCAACAAAGCCGGGATCGGGCATCAACACTTCATCACCCGGTTCGATCAACGTCATCAATGCCAGATACATCGCCTCTTGCGAGCCGGCGGTGATGATCACTTCCTGGGAGGACAAATTTAGTTGCGGGTAATCTCGGGCGACGAGTTCGCGCAGTCGGGGCAGGCCTGCTTGTAACGTGTAACCGTTTTGTTCCTCTGCGATCACGCGCGCGGCGGCGCGCCGGATCACGTCAGGCGTCGGTAGATCCGGTTCGCCGAGACCAAGAAGAATGTCGCCTGGCTTTGCGCGATCCGTGATCTGGCGAATCGGACTCTTCTCAATGCCGCGCAGAAACTCTGGTGGTTGAAATTGTTTCAATGAAGCCTCGAGGCCGAGGGCGAATTCTTTCTTTCCTGCTCCGCAGCGTCGCGCGGAGCGATCTAATTAGCACCGCGTGACGAATATTCTTATTACATCAAGGGGCATAAATGGGTTTGATGAGCGTTACCAAGTCACCGCAGATAGTCTTCCAGTTGCACCGACGCATCAGTTTTTTCATCGCGATACTTAACGATCACCGGCGCGTAAAGCGACAAGCCCCAGGCGCGGCCAGCTTCACTGCGCACGTTGCGCGCGCCGGGAACGACCACCGCACCCGCGGGAATTTCCAGCGGCGCTTCGGGCGTTCGTTGATAAATTTTTTCGCGCGCCAGATCGTAAACGGGAGTTGAGCCGGTAAGAATCGTTCCCGCCGCCAGCACAGCTCGCTCGCGCACAATCGTTCCTTCGTAAACGCCGCAACCGCCACCAACCAAAACATCGTCTTCAATAATTACCGGCACCGCGCCCACCGGTTCCAGCACGCCGCCAATTTGCGCGGCGGCCGATAGGTGCACGCGCTTGCCGATTTGGGCGCACGATCCGACCAGCGCGTGACTATCTATCATCGTTCCTTCATCGACATACGCGCCAACGTTGACATACATCGGCGGCATGCAAACTACGCCCGAGGCGAGATAAGAACCCTCGCGTATGCTCGAGCCGCCGGGCACGATGCGAATGTTTTCATTGAGAGTCGTCGGTCGCGTGCGGTAGGTTTCCTTATCGAAAAAGCGAAGCACGGACGACGCAGACATATCCACCAGTTGGCCCATGCGAAACCCTAGGAGTATCCCCTGTTTCACCCAGGAATTTACATTCCAGGTTCCGTCCAGGCTGCGTTCGGCGGCGCGCACCTCGCCGCGATTCAAGGCAATCTTAAACTGATCAAATAAGGCGCGATCGTCTGGGCCAAATTCACCGCCGGTGCGCGCGCTCAGTGCTTCTATCTCTTCACGAAGTGGCATGCGACGCTTCCTTAAGTAAACCAAGCTCCGTCATCACTGCCCGCAAACGCGCGCGACTGCTGTCCTGAATCGGCACCAGCGGCAAGCGATAGTTCTCGCCAATCAAGTTCATCATTGCCAGCCCGGCTTTTACCGGCCCCGGACTCGACTCAATAAAATTCGTTTCCATCAATGGCAGGAGACGATAGTGCAGCTCGCGTGCTTCATCCCATTTCGCTGCTAACGCCAAATCGACCAGGCGCGACATCAGTTCAGGCGCCTGGTTCGACGCGACCGAGATCAAGCCGTCGCCGCCGAGCGCAATCAAGGCGAAGGTAATTGCGTCATCCCCTGATAGAACATAAAAACCTTTTGGGCGATCGCGGAGAATTTCCATGATCTGCGATAAGTTTCCCGACGCTTCCTTAACCGCCACGATGTTTTCGCAGTCGCGGGCGAGCTTTAAGGTTGTTTCGGCGGCGATGTTGCAGGACGTACGTCCCGGCACGTTGTAAATAACAATCGGCACATCGACAGCCTCAGCGATCGCGCGAAAGTGGGCGTAGAGACCGGGCTGCGTCGGCTTGTTGTAAAACGGCGCCACGACCAGCACAGCGTCCGCGCCAAGACGTTGCGCGATTTTCGAATTCTCGATAGCCGCTGCCGTTGAGTTGCTGCCGGTACCGGCAATCACTTTCGCGCGGCCACGCGCCTGCTCAATCGCGCGACTGATGACGCGTTGGTCTTCCTCTTCCGTCATGGTGGCACTCTCGCCGGTCGTGCCGCAGGGAACGAGCAAGCGCACGCCGTTGTTGAGTTGATACTCAATCAACCGGGTCAGCGCGGCTTCATCAATCGCGCCCTCGGAAGTGAAGGGCGTCACAAGAGCTGTTGCGCAACCGCGCAGCCAGTCTGTTGAGAGCGTCATGGATTTTACCTCTCTTAATTAGGTTACCTAATGATTATAAACTCAACGAGGGTAGCCTCTCAGGTTGGGAGGGGTGATTTACCCCCGCTCTTGAATGGCATTCAATGCAAGCGGGGGCAAGCCCGCCTTCCCGACTTCGAGACTATTTTACTTGAATCATCTTTGGCGTACCGCTGGATGGCTTTCGAGCATCTCGTCAATGACTTCGGAAAACTCGAACACACCTTTGCGGCCAATGATCCAACGCGCCGCCAAAAGCGCTCCGGCGGCAAACCCTTCGCGCGAGCGGGCCGTGTGCGTCAGCGTGATCTGATCGGCTGCGGAATCGAAACCTACTCGATGTGTTCCCGGAATATGGCCGGCACGCGTTGAGGCGATTGGAATCTCGGCTTTAATGAATTCACTCATCACATTCTTTAACTGCAACGCCGTGCCGGACGGCGCATCACGCTTGCGTGAATGATGCTGCTCTTCAATGAACGCCTCATATTGATCCAGGCCGCCAAAGAGTTTTGCGGCGTTCCGGATAATGCGATAGAAAACATTCACACCAATGGAAAAATTTGCGCCATAGACCAGCGCGCCACCATGTTCAGTTACGATTTCCTTCGCCCGACTTTCCTGATCTTTCCAGCCAGTAGTTCCCTCGACCAGCGGCACACCTGCCAGCGCGCACGCCTCGACATTTTTCAGAACCACCGATCCTATTGAAAAATCAACCGCCACATCGTGACGTCTTAACATGGCAGCCAGCTCGTCAACGCCTTGCTCAGAATCATCCGAGGTCAGCTTAACGCCAATCTCATCGCCCGCAGCTTCTGCCTCTCGTTCGACAAGTTGGCCCATGGCGCCATATCCAATGAACGCCAACTTCATCGCGGCGCTCCTTCTGCGACTTGGCCGGCGTGCGTCATATTCGCCGTAGCGATCAGACGGCGCGCCAGTGCGGCATAAAGCGTGACAGCTTCAGACAGCTCGCGCTTGCTTACGTGCTCGCCGTCAGTGTGCGCCTGCAAAATGGATCCTGGCCCAATCAGGAGCGGCTGTCCCCAGCGAGACAGGTAGGGAATGTCGGTCGTAAAGCGCACCACGCATTGCTCAAAACCGTCAACCGTAAAAAGGTGGACCGGATCATGCACAGATAGATATTCCACTTCAGCGCGGCCCGCGACCATCTTTTCCAAAATCGATTTCACCGCGTCAGCATCGTTTACCAGCCGCAGTTGCAGAACGGCGGAAGCTTCGGCGGGTATCACGTTAGCGCGCGTGCCGCCGCTGATGACGCCGATGTTGCACGTCGTTTCGCCGAGCCACGCATCGCTGGGCCATTGGCACAAGCGAATGTCCTGGAGCACATCGAGCAGCCTTTCGATCGCCGACTCCCCTTGTTCCGGATACGCCGAATGTGCTGATCGTCCCTTCGTCTTCACAGTCATTCGCAGCGAACCCTTTGTAGCGCTGGCCAGTTTATTATCGGTGGGCTCGCCGTTGATCAAGTATTCGCACTCATCCGCAAGCGGATAACGATTCGCGATGCGCGCGCCCTCGCTCCCCAACTCCTCGTCAACCGTAAACAGAAGTCCGACTTCGTTCACGCCTTCTGCGCGCAAACGTTCGGCGGCGGTGATCTGGGCGACAATGATTCCCTTGGCGTCACAAGCGCCACGGCCAAAAATCGATTCTAAGTTTTCGCTGGAGGCAATGTGCGGCGGCACAGTATCCATGTGCGTCGATAAAACAACTCGCGGCGCCGCGCCGGTGGTGGCAAAAACGTTGCAGCGGTCTTTTTCAACTTCCTGTCGCTCAACCTTGTAACCCAAACTCTCGAGGTGCGCAGAAAGAAATTCGCCGGCGCCTTTTTCATCGCCGGTGACTGAGGGTATGTCGATTAGTTTCCTTGTTAGTTCAAAAAGGTCCATTCAGTTCGCTCTTCTTACCTGCGCGGCTGGCTTTGCGCAAAGGGTCGCCCATGACTGGCGTGACTAGTACCATTCACAGCATTCGCGTAAACACTCATCACGCGAAGCGTTCTCATTAGCACCGTGGCTTCAGCCATCAGGGGCGCCCTTTCATAATGCGTGATAAAAGGAACGTTCCATCCTCTTTAACCGTTTTAACGGTTTACCGGGTCGCCCGAAACCGTTGAAACGGTTGGACAGTTCGTGATCACCTGCCGGCGTCACCGGGCTGAAGCCACGGTGCTAATGAGAACGCTCCGCGTCCGCCCGATCAACTTTTGTGCAAACTTACGCCCCTGCTCGCTGTGACTAAGCGGGAAGGCTTAGACCCCACTCATCGATTGGGGTGTGTTCTTCTGTCAACTGCTCAAAAAATTCCTTATGCAGCCGCATCACTGCTTCGCGCGCGCGCGCTTCTTCAACTGCAAAAGTGAGGTTTATCCGCGACGCGCCCTGCGAAATCAGTGAAACGTTGATGTCGCTAATCGTTGAGAAAATTCGCGCCGCAATCCCGGGCGTGCTGCGCAAACCCTCGCCGACAATACAAAGAATTGCCCGCTCCTCCTCTATAGATACAGTCCCGAGTTTCTCAAGCTCGGCAACGATCGTGGGCAGGGCGCTGGTATCGTCGAGCGACAACGACACGCTCACCTCGGAAGTCGTAACAACGTCAACCGCCGTTCGATACTTATCAAAAATCTCAAAGATCGCGCGCAGGAATCCGTAAGCACCAAGCATCCGCGCCGAAGTAATTTGCACGGTTGTCACGCCGGTCTTGTGGGCAATGGCCTTGACTGTCTGCGGTGACATTTCACTTTCGCCAACCACTACAGTGCTGCGCCCGTCGGGAGCGCGTGAGTTGCAGATGCGCACCGGAATATCGCGTTCCACCGCCGGGTGCAACGTCTTTGGATGAAGTACGCGCGCGCCAAAGTAAGCAAGCTCGGATGCCTCGGCAAAAGAGAGTCGCGGCACGGTCCGAGCCTTTGGAGCAACGCGTGGATCGGCAGTTAGCACGCCGGGCACGTCGGTCCAAATTTGAATTTCTTCAGAATCCAAAGCGGCGCCGATTATTGCGGCCGTGTAATCCGAACCACCGCGACCCAGTGTTGTCGTCTCACCCGTTACAGTCGATCCAATGAAACCTCCCAACACCGGAACGCATGAGCTTTCAATGAGCGACCGCAGTTGCGCTTGCGTGTTTGCAAAAGTTTCAGTCATCAAAGGAGCAGCACAACCAAACTCATCGTCGGTGACTACGCAACAACGCGCGTCAACGTCACACGCTGAGTAATTGTTTTCGAGGAGCACTGCCGCAAGCAGCGCCGCCGAAAGTCGCTCGCCATTTGAGGCAACCGCATCTTCCAAGGCCTTGCGGCGCCATCGGTCCGCGTTCTGCTCAGTTGCCGCAGTCTTCAGTAGGTCCCTGATTTCGGCGCGGCCCTGCTCTACCAACTGCCGTAATCGATCGCCTTCTTTGGACAGCAGCGCGTCAATCACTCTCGAGTGTCGGTCGAAATGTTTTTCGAGTGAGGCCAGCCCGGCATCCGCACCGACAGTCGCTGCCTCTTTCACACTGGCAATCAGGGCATCCGTAAAGCGGGCCATCGCCGAGACAACTACGACCGGACGCCGCTCGATGCGCTCGGCAACAATGCGCGCTGCGTTCTGGAAAGCGGTAGCGCCTTCCAACGACGTGCCGCCAAATTTCATGATGATCGAGCTCATAGAAACAAGTTGCAGTCTAGCACCTGCTCTGCCGGGCCGAATAAGAGTTTTCTTGTTTTATTTGGAACCGTGGCGCACTGCAATCCTTTTGGCGCTATATCAACTTTGTCTTCCAGCGGCCGCGCCGAAAAACTAATGCGCTTACAATCGCCAGGGTTGAAAACGCAATCGTGATTGCCAGGAAAACGCCGCGCGGTCCAATGCCCAGGAGAACCGCCAGCACGTAAGCCAGCGGCAATTCCCACAACCAGAAAACAAACAGGTTAATGATTGTCGGCGTCCAGGTATCGCCGGCGCCGTTGAACGACTGTGTCAGCACCATGCCGTACGCGTAGAACAAAAATCCGGACGCGACAATGCGCAGGCAATCAACTCCATAAGGCACCACATTCGGATTGTGTGTAAACAACCCGATTATCTGCCACGCAAAAAGCACAAAGATTAAGCCCACGCTGCCGAGAAAAATGACGTTGTAAAATCCCGCCTTCCAAACCGCGCGTTCGGCGCGTTCGGGCTTCTTTGCGCCCAGCGCCTGGCCCACCATCGTTGCTGCGGCGTTTGACATGCCAAACGAAGGCAACAGCGCAAACAGCACAACGCGAATGCCGATGATGTAGCCGGCAAGTGCGTCTGTGCCAAAGCTCGAGATAATGCGCACCAGGCCAATCCAACTTGCCATGCCGATGAATACCTGGAACGTTCCCGTGCCGGAGATTCGCACGAGCCGCTTCATGATTGCGAGCTCGAGATGAAAGTGACTGCGCCTGATGTCGAATCGTCCGCCTTTGCGAATGAACCGGCTGAAGGCGTAAAGCGCTCCAGTGCCGCGACCAATGTTAGTCGCGACCGCGGCGCCCACAATGCCCATCTTCGGAAAAGGACCGAGACCAAAAATCAAACACGGACCAAGCAGAATGTTGATGGCATTCGCCAGCCACAGCACTCGCATGGCGATAGCGGCGTCGCCCGCGCCGCGAAAGATCGCGTTGATCATGAAAAGCATTACGACGGTGGCATTGCCTGCCAGCATGACTCTGGTAAATCCCGCGCCATGCTCGACAACCTGAGGCGCCGCCCCCATTAGCGCGAGCAACCTCGGCGCTAGCGGTGCACCCACCAGTGCAATTACCAGTGACACGATCAAGGCCAGGCTGAGAGCTTGCACTGCCGCACGCGCAGCACCTTCCGGATTCTTCTCTCCAGTTCGTCGCGCCACCATTGCAGTGGCTCCGATACTCAAGCCGATCGCGAGCGTGTAAACCAGAGTCATCAAGGATTCGGTCAGCCCGACTGTCGCCATCGCATCCGGACCGAGATAAGAAACCCACTTGATATCCACGACGGCGAAGATGCTCTCCATGCACATTTCAAGAACCATCGGGATTGCGAGCATGATGATGGCCCGGCCAATCGGACCTGAGGTGTAGTCGCGATGACTGCCACGCAACGACTCGCGCACGGCCGCCCACAAGCTCGGCTCGTCAGATGGATCGCGATCGTTCGGCACGACTGCGTTCGCGTCATTGAGTTCAATTGATGATTGCGCTTCAGAGTCTGACATTGTTGATTCTTAAGGTCGTCTAAATCTTGCCCAGTGATAAAGCCCGCGGTTAGGAATGCGAACTCAGCCTGCGGAGCAGGCGATAGCATAAAGCCTGGGGTGGAAGCGCAGCGGAACCCCAGGGAGCGCGGATTGAAAATACCAGAGCCCGCGGCGCGGGCGACAGCATCACATTACGCAAGGGCTATCGCCCGCTCCGCGGGCTGTCATCGTCTTTGGATCATTAACCTGGGGTTCCGCTGCGCTTCACCCCAGGCTTTATGCTATCGCCTGCTCCGCAGGCTGGAACTCAGCAATCTGCAAAACTGTCGGACCTCTTCATCCATGCTTCATCACTCATCAGTCATTACTTATAATTACTTATCACTCATCACTTTTCACTCATCACTTTTCACTCATCACTTTTCCTGCGCTCTCCCGAAATCATCCTGTAGTCGCACAATGTCATCTTCGCCAAGATAACTGCCGCGCTGCACTTCAATAAACACCAGCAGCTCGGTTTCCGCATTCTCGACGCGATGCGCCGAGCCCACGCCGATGTCGATGGCTTCTCCAGCCGGAACGTTTATTTCCTGGTCATCGAGCGTGACCTTTGCCGTTCCCTGCACTACTACCCAATGCTCGGCGCGTTGCGAGTGTTTCTGATAACTCAAACGCTTACCCGGTAAGACCTCGATCCGCTTCACTTTAAAACCATCACCCTCATCAAGCACGGTGAAGGTGCCCCACGGGCGACGATCGAATTTGGGCGAGTTGTCCTGGATGTTATCTGTCATGCATTTTCTTCCCGCTGCGCATCGTAAATTAAGCTGCTAGTTTGCGGCTCGGCGTAAAGCAAACTGTTAGTTTGCGATGTTGTGGCATAGACTTTAGTCTGTGCCTTTTACGAAAACACAGACTGAAGTCTGTGCTACTTGTCACGATCGCAAACTAACAGTTTGCTTTACTCAGCCCGCTGCCGCAGCACGACGAACTTTTGGCGGTTGATTTTTCTTACGCTTTCGTCGCCGGCGCGGCGCCGGTGCATATCGTCCCGTGCGCTCAAGGTCATAGAGGGTGTAGCCCGTATCAAACATGTCGCTGTCTGGTTGCTGCTTATCAACGCTGTAGTCAAAAATTCTGCCGTCCGTCCTGACATAAACCGAGCCGCGCTTCTCTTGCAAATACTGCTCGCCGGTCACCAGCGCGTACAGATGCTCTCTTCCGCCGAGTGTGCCGCTCGGTCGGCAGGGAATAAATTCCTGTCCATCGGGCAAACGATAAATATTAAGCTCCAGCAGTACGGCACGGCCATAACGCTGCAGGCGCGGGACAAAGCCTTCCGGTAATCCGAATCTTTGCTTCGCGGCATGAGAGACGGCGCACTTCATGGGGCTGGCTTCAAGATGCTCATGGGCCTGCTGCTTGCGCGCCGCTTCAGTTAATTCTTCTGCCAACTCACTTAGTCCCTCAGCTTCAGCCGCGCCTGAAAAATTTTTAAAAGTGGTCCCAGTGTGCGCCAAAACATGCTGGCAGGCGCTGCGCAATGCTTCGGAGCCGTCCAACAATCCTTCGCTGATTTGTTTCAAGGTCGCGCGGCCATTGACCACAGCGTCTAGCTTTTGGCCCTCAGTCATCTCGGCCCACAAATGATCGCCGACAATCCGTTCCGACATTTCAAGCGAAGTTTACTTAATTCCCTGAAGCTTGCAAGAAAGTTTTCGTGAGGCGAGGGAAAGGTTCGGGAGCGCGCCGAGCCGCGCGCCCCTTAGTTGATGCCGATTGGGTAAGGGTCAAACAGTCGAGAGTACAACCTTCAGGTTGCGTTTTTGGAACGGCAAGCTAAAGCTTGGACTCTAAACTGCATCGTGGCGGCGTCTCTCAAGCAGTAGACTAAAAGCGGTATCAAGCCACCGCAGTCTAAAAAACCAAAGCGGCGTCAAGCCGCCACTCCCAATTCAATGAAAGTCATGCGAAGCCACCGCCGCAACCTGGAATGAAAGCGCGCGAATAGTTTTTGCCTTCACCGAAATAACGTTGTCCTGGTTTTGCAGCTTACCGGAAATCAAGAGAAAAGGTTCGTCAACTACCACTAAACGATACTTGTCGAATAATTGTGGGGTGATGATGATGTTTGCCACTCCCGTTTCATCTTCCATTGTTAGAAACACAAAACCTTTGGCCGTTCCCGGCCGCTGCCGCACGATCACCCAGCCGCCAACTTTCACTGTGCTGCCATCGCGTAGTTGCGGCAGATCAATCGCACGCGAAGCTCCCAGCTCACTTAATTCCGCGCGCCGGTAAGCCACCGGATGGCGTCCGATCGTCAAGCCAGTGCCGCGAAAGTCAGCATCCATTCTTTCGGGACGCGTCATGGGCACGAGCGGCGAATTGCCGTCCTGTTCGTGAAGTTCTTCGTACAGTTCGCCCGCCGGACGCGCCACGCGCTCAACCTGCCACAGCGCGTCGCGACGATGAACTGCTTTGTCCAATGTCCAATGTCCAATGTCCAAAGTCTGTTCCTCCGCCTTAGTCTTTGACTTTGAACTATATTCTTTTGACTTTGGACTTGCCTGAATGAAATTCAACGCACCCACCGCCGCCAGCTTTCTTAGTTCATCCTTGCGCAACTCAGGCACGCGATGTTGCAAATCGTCAATACTGATGAATGGCGCTTCCGCGCGCGCGCGCACGATTGCCTGGCCCGCTTCTTCGTGCAGCCCTTTTACATAACGCAGTCCAAGCCGCAAGGCCAGCTGTCGGGTTTCAGGTGTCGGGTGTCGGGTGGGAATTGAGCCGGGAGAATCTTCATTCGATTGATCTTCACCCGGCACCTGACACCCGATACCTGACACCTCTTCACCCGGCACCTGGCACCCGGCACCTGACACCCCTTCTTCCAAGGTGCACAACCAATCCGATCGCATCACATCCACCGGCTTCACTTGCAAACCATGACGTTGCGCATCCTTGACGATAGTGAACGGTTGATAGAAACCCATCGGTTGATTGTTCAGCAGCGCGGCCGTAAATGCCGCCAGATAGTGACACTTCAAATAAGCGCTGGCATAAGCAATCAAAGCAAAGCTGGCCGCGTGTGATTCGGGAAAACCATAAAGCGCAAACGAAGTGATCGCCTGCACAATTTCTTCCTGGGCCTTTGGTGTAATTCCTTTGCGCGCCATGCCGCGCCGCAGTTTTATTTCTATTTCCTTCATGCGCGCTTCCGATCGTTTGAAGCCAAACGCGCGCCGCAGCTCTTCAGCTTCACCACCGGAAAAATCCGCGCAAATCATCGCCATCTTCAATAGTTGTTCCTGAAACAACGGCACGCCGAGCGTCCTTTTTAATACCGGTTCCAGCAACGGATGCGCATACACGACCGGCTCGCGACCCTGCCGTCGTTTCAAATAAGGATGGACCATGTTGCCGACGATTGGACCAGGCCGAATGATAGCCACTTGCACCACGATGTCGTAAAACTTTTGCGGCCGCAGTCGCGGCAGACACGACATCTGGGCCCGGCTCTCAACCTGAAACAAACCAATCGTGTCGGCTTTTTGTAAGGAAGCGTAAACCGCATCGTCATCTTGTGGCAGATGGGCCAAATCCACTTCTTCTTTATACGAATCGCGAATCAAGACAATCGATTCTTCCAAAGCTGCCATCATTCCCAGGCCCAGCAGATCAACTTTGATCAGTCCCAGGTCGGCGCAGTCTTCCTTGTCCCATTGCACTACTACGCGGCCGGGCATCGCCGCCGGTTCCAGCGGCACTACCGAATTGAGATGGCCCTGACAAATAACCATGCCGCCCGAGTGTTGGCCCAGATGACGCGGCAGGTCCTGGACCATGCCGTAAAGTTCAAAAAACTTTTTAATGCGCGGATTTCTAATGTCGAGTCCGGCGTCGCGAAACTGTCGTGCGGTTGAGTCTTTCGGATCCTTCCATTCCCATGTATGCACGAGCCCGGAAAGACGTCCCAGTGTTTCGTCATCAAAATCGAGCGCCTTGCCAACTTCGCGCGCGGCCGAGCGGCCACGATAAGTGATCACGTTGGCAGTCATGGCGGCGCCGAGTTTTCCATAACGTTCATAAACGTATTGAATCGCGCGCTCACGTTGGTCGCCGCTGGGTAGATCGAGATCGATGTCGGGCCACTCACCGCGTTCTTCGGAAAGGAAACGTTCGAAGAGAAGTTCCATGCCGATAGGATCGACCGCAGTAATGCCGAGCGAATAACAGACGGCGCTGTTTGCCGCCGAGCCGCGTCCCTGAATCAGAATTCCCTGCCGGCGGCAAAACTCAACAATGTCCCAAACGATTAGAAAATAGCCTTCCAGTTTGAGTTTTTCGATCAACGCCAATTCACGTTCAAGCTGTGGCCGCGCGAATTCATAAGCGGGTTTTCCATTTGTTCCCGGATAGCGCAAGCGCGCGCCTTCTTCGGTGCGCTGGCGCAGAAACGATGCCATGGTCTCGCCCGCGGGCACGGGGTATTTGGGAAACTCGTAACCAAGATCTTCAAGTGTGAATTTCAGTCGCGACGAAAGTTCGACGGTGTTGGCCACTGCCTCAGGCAAATCAGCGAAGAGGCTGGACATAACCTTTGCCGGCTTCAAGTAACTTTCAGAATTCCTTGCTAACAAACGACCGGCGGTTTCCAGTCGCACGTGATTGCGAATGCAGGTGAAGACATCGGCGACTTCGCGTTGCGCCGCAGTCGCGTGGCTGACACCGTTGGTCGCCAGCAATGGCAGCTGTAAACGTCTGGCAATCTCAACCACGGCCTGGTTGCGCGCTTCTTCTTCACGATTGAAATGGCGTTGCAACTCGGCATAGACGTTGTGTTTGCCAAACACATCGATGAGCCACGCCGCTCTTCTCTGTGCGTCCACTCCGCCCTCTGCGTCTCTGCGTTGCAATGTTTTTCCCAATGGCCCATCCGCGGCGCCTGTCAGACAAATCAGTCCTTCGGCATGCGCGGCGAGTTCTTCAGGTGTGACGGCACACTCACCCGGCTTCGCATGCTTGGGCACGCGCAACTTCATTAACGTGATTAAGCGACAGAGATTTTGATAACCGGTGCGATTACGCACAAGGAGAGGTAATGAGAACGTTTCTCTTTGGTGACCTGAGTGTTTTTGTCCAAAGTCCAAAGTCCAAAGTCCAAAGTCTATTTTTGAATTTGGAATTTTGGAATCAGAATTAGGCCTTTGACTTTGGACTTTGGACTTTGGACTTTGGACTGGATCATGACTTTGGACTGTTATTTCGGCGCCGATATGCGCCTGGATGCCATTCTTTTTCGCGGAAAGATGAAAACGCGGGCTGCCATAAAAGCCGTCACGATCCAGCAGCGCCAGCGCGGGCATTTCCAGGGCAAGCGCAGCAGCGATTAGTTCCTCAGGCACCGAAGCGCCTTCGAGAAAACTAAACGCCGAGCGCGCATGTAGTTCGATGTAACTCATTGTCGATTGCCAATTGCCAATTGCCGATTTATTCGTGATCTGTTGCTAGAAACTTCAATCGGCAATCGGCAATTGGCAATCGGAAATAACGTTAGTCATAAATCCCTTCGACGAACCAGGTTCCACTACGCAGTTCCCGATAAATGCGATAAAGAATTTGGCTTGGACCAATCTGGCTGCCTACCCCTTTAATGTTTGAACCTTCTGATCTCTGATCTCCGATCTCTGACCTCTGACCTCCGCTCTCTGACCTCTGACCTTTGGCTTCAACCGCCACGTCCCACTCATCTCGGGCCCAAAGATCTGATCGCCACCACTCGCCTGATGTGCGCCAGGGACCGGCAAGTCCGACCACCTTTCCATAAACACTGCGCTCCTTTCCCCAGGCGCTGATCTCAGTCGGATATCCACGCGCAACCTCAACCATCGCCCGCAGCGGCGGGCGAAACCTGCGAAAGCCCAGGGCGAATTTCGGAGTGGGAATTTCGAATTGCGAATTTCGAATTTCGGATTTGGCATTGCGAATTTGGAGCTTGGTGTTTGGAATTTCGCATCCCGAATTTGGAATTTGGAATCTCTGATCCCTGTTTACTGTTTGCTGTTTACTGTTTACTGTTCGCTGTTTGCTGTCCACTGCTCGCTGTCTGCTTGTCTTTCGCTTTTCCTCTTGAACCACAAACCTCTTAACGCGAAAAGCATCCGGCCGATGCGTATCCAACAATTCGGGCGAGCCAACATTTTCCAGACCGACGAGTTTTGCCAGGCGCGCCAGTGTTAATTCCAACTTTGCCGGCTCAGGCGCCAGCGGAATAAATAATCCTGTCTGTAAAACGCGAGGCTTGCCCGGTTCACAATTTATCGAAACCGCAACTACTGCCGCAGATGGCGGATGCCTTTCAGCCTCAAGCAACAGAAGTTTCAAAAACACTTTTTGATCGCGCATCGGGTAAGGCAGATTGAGGTTCAGTTCGTATGTACTTTTGTTTTCAAGTTTCATCTGCACGTGCAGCTCATTGGTAGCCAGCGCGTGAGTCTGCAAACTTGCGCAGATTTGATTGAGCAGTCTGGCGAAGATAAAAGAGAAGGGTTCAAGCTGGGCAATAGGATACTCGAGCTCGATTGAGCTTTCGAAAACAGGTGCCGCTTGTTTTAGTTTTAAATGACGATCCGTTTTTCCAGCGGCGAGTTGCTGCAGGTGGACACCGTCCTGACCCAACCGCTCGGAAACACCGGCAACAGGCAGTTCTGCAAATTCTTTAAAAGTGCGCACGCCCCAAAGCTTCAGCGTCTCGAAAATTTCTGCGGCCTGCTTGTCTTCAATATTGACCAGCGAATATTCCAGCGCGCTTACGGGCAATGGCCCAAGACAAGTCAACTCTTCTCCCGAGGTAGTAAAAGTTATTCCTGCGCAGCGCCGTGCCGCATGTATGGCCGCATCAGGATTCGCGGCCAGAGCTACATTTACCCGGGTCTCGAGTCCACCTGTTTGCTTGGAAGCGCACGCCTGTTTCGCGATTATCGTTGCCAGTTCATATGGGGAGCCAAAGCAGAGGCCGCAGCCTTCGACGTCGATCACAACCGTGCCCGGCCAAACCTCCTCAACAAAAGGAGAAAAGGAGTAAGCAAGCTCCGCCAAAGACAGTGCGTCCGAGAGATTGTGTGCGTGTATGCCCGCAAACATGACTTAGCCTTTCAGTTTTGAAGGTAAGCCGAAGATTAGCGAAAATTAACGAACACGTCAATGGTCGCCATAAATAAATTTGAGAGGGATAAAAAACGCTTGCGCCTGACGTTGCGTCAGGCTTTAGGATGCTGCTGGTGGAGAAAATGATGAAAACAACCAGTGAATTATTGTATCGGCCAAATGAGTTTGCGGCCCTGGCTGGAGTAACAGTCCGTACTTTACACCATTACGATCGCATCGGACTGCTGCGCCCCAGTGGTTACACGAGTGCGGGTTACCGCCAATACCGCAAAAGCGATCTCGTCCGTCTACAACAAATCGTAACCTTGAAATTCATCGGTCTTTCTCTAAAACAAATTAGGGATCTTCTGGATCGCAAATCGTTTGACCTGGCGACGGCACTTAGTCAGCAACAAGAAATTCTTGTGGATAAGCGTCGTCATTTGGACCGGGCAATAAAAGCAATCGAGAAAGCCCGACAGCTAAAGGTATCGAGCGAAGAGCCTGATTGGGAGGACTTCAGAAAAATAATCGAGGTGATCAATATGCAAAACAATATGGACTGGACCCAGAAGTACTATAGCGAAGAGGCACGCCAGAAGCTCGAAGAGCGACGACAAACAGTCTCGCCGCACGTGGTTGAACAAGGGCAGCACGATTGGGCGAGCTTGATTCGTGAAGTGGAAGAAGCCGTGGCCGCGGGCACCGATCCGGCCAGCGAAAAAGCACAGGCACTCGCAGCTCGTTGGTCAGAATTGATCAAAGCTTTTACGGGTGGTGATGCTGAAATTCAAGCCGGTCTCAACAAGCTATATAAAGATCAAGCCAACTGGCCGACTACGTTTCCTAAGCCATACAGCGATGAAGTTGGAGCTTTCATTTGTGCCGCTGGTGGCAAGAAGTAAATTGATTCGTCGATCAATGAATCTTATTGTGCGCTGACCTGCAAAGTGGTTTCTCTTACAGTTGGGCTCAGTGGTCGATGACGTTCTACCAGCATTGTCAGGGAGCGCAATAGTTTTCCCTGGGTAACTAAAAACGGGGCGGTAGTTTTCGTTCGTGTTGAAGGATCGACTAAGGAAAAGTTTTTCTTCTTAGTTACATCCTGATTCACTTGCGACCAAACCACCGCCTCGTTTTTCATTTCCAGCGACAAAGCTGCGCAGGATCGCACACTGCAATCCTGAGTAATTACCAGTAAAGCGGTCGGGGTGTTTTCCACGACGCGACGAAAGCGAAACCACCAGGACGAGATGATTCGGCGCGCTGCTTTCGCGGAAAGATCCCCAAGATCGAGCATTACGATACCAAAACCGCCGCCCTGCAACAGGAGATCAGTGGCTTTGAAGGCGTATTCCAGGTTGTTGTCGCAACGTACCCAGAGCAACCGATCGAAATTCACAGTGGCGCTTCCAGCCGATTCCGGATCGAGCGTATTGTTCATATCGACCAGTGCGCATACTTCATCGTGATTTGTCGCCATCGCTAAAGTTGAAAGCATGAAACTGGTGCGACCTGAAGACGCAGGGCCAAACATTTCTGTGATGGCGCCGCGTGGCAAGCCTCCACCGGCGAGCGCGTCGATTTCGGGAATGCCGGAAGCAATAACTTCCCCGCGTTTTATTTCGTGATGCTTAAACGCGTCACCAAAGCGAGCCGCGATGGTGGATTCAATTTCCGCTTTTGAAATTGCCGCTCTCATGATCTATATAGTGGCATAGACTTTAGTCTGTGCTCTTTTGCGAAAACACAGACTGAAGTCTGTGCTACTAACATGCCACGCAAAACTTCTCAGGGCTCCTTCCCGATAGTTGGCCTCCGGCAGGCGGAACACCGCCTGAAGCCTGTTTCTACCAAGCCGCTTTTTCCTTGACTGTCCCTCATGCTATTCGTTAATATTCGCCTGATTTTTGCTTACTGCCGAAAATAACATCTTGAGCGCTTTTTAGGCAAGAGGTTTTTCGAAAGGAGTTACGCGCATGCCTGTAACGGCAAGACAAAGGCAGGTTTACGACTTCATCAGTCGCTATGCGGAGGCTCACAAACTGCCACCCACCATTGCTGAAATCGGGAAGCAGTTTCAGATGACTTCATCGGCTAGCGTGCACAGCATTCTGTCGGCGCTCGAGCGCGAGGGTCTTATCAAACGTATTCCCAATGTCAGCCGCGGCATCGAGATCATCAAGCAGGAAGAACAGCAGGACGAGTATGAAATCCCTTTGCTGGGAACTGTCGCGGCAGGCCAGCCCATCGAGGCGATCCTTGCTCACGAAACCGTCCAGGCGCCGAAGAACATGCTGGGGCGTGACCGCATGTTTGCTTTGCGTGTGCGCGGCGATTCGATGATCGACGAGAACATTCAGGACAACGACATCATCAT
>JACCVY010000107.1 GCA_013697915.1 Blastocatellia bacterium
GGTTCATGCGCACGCTCAAGTACGAAGAGGTTTACATGAACGACTACGAAACGCTCGCTGAGGTCCTTGCCTCGGTCCAGCATTTCATCGAAGCGGTCTATAATCGCAAGCGACTTCATTCGGCCATTGGCTACTTGCCGCCGGTTGAGTTTGAAGCTTCGCTTTCGCAACCAATACTTTCTTAACTTTCTGTGTCATTTCAGGGGTTCACTACATCTCCTTGACTATTCGCCACTAATTAAAGGTACGTCTCGCTCCTCGGAGCGAAGTTATTTAAGCTTGCCGCTGGTCTATAAACATCTCGCCCCTATGGAGCGAAAACTATTATCAAAGTTGCGCTTCAAACTTGAATCCACCACATATATTCAGCAATTACAAATTTGATGACAGCGCCGGCGTTACAACTTTCGCCGGCTCGGGCGTAAAGTCTTCACCTGGGTTGATGAATTGATTTCTCTCAAAGTTGTATTGCTTGTCGTATAGCTGCTTATAACGGCCGCCGGCGCCCAGCAATTCATCGTGCGTGCCGCGCTCTACAATCTCGCCGGCTTCCAACACCAGAATTTGATCCGCGCTGCGTATTGTCGACAGCCGGTGTGCAATCACAAAAGTGGTGCGCCCGCGACGCAACGACTGCAATCCATCCTGAATCAGCGCTTCGCTCTCGCTGTCCAGGCTCGAGGTCGCTTCGTCCAGGATAAGAATCCGAGGCTCGGCCAGAATCGCGCGCGCAATCGCCACGCGCTGCCGTTGACCGCCCGACAACTTCACGCCGCGTTCGCCGACGATAGTGTCGTAGCTGTCGGCAAAGCCGTTGATGAACTCTTCGCAGTGTGCGATGCGACTAGCAGCGACGATCTCTGAGCGCGTGGCGTGCGGATTTGAGAAGCCAATGTTCTCGGCAATCGAGCCATCGAAAAGAAAGTTGTCCTGCAAGACCACGCCCAGTTGGTTGCGATAATCCTTCAAGCGAATCGAGGCGAGGTCGCATCCATCCACCAACACCACGCCCGACAGCGGACGATTGAACGCCATCACCAAACTAATCAGTGTTGACTTGCCCGATCCACTCGAACCGACCAGCGCAGTTGTAGAACCCGGCGGCGCAGTGAAGGACACGTGTTTCAAGACGGGCGTGTTTTCGTTGTATTCAAAGCTCACGTCCTGAAACGCAATCTCGCCGACGATCGCCGGACACGTTTGCCGCTGGAAATCGTTTTCATCTTCAGTCGCCATCTGCTTGAGGTCGCGTATGCGGTCGAGGCCTGCAAAGGCTTCCGTGATCTGCGTGCCGATGTTTGCGATTTCGACTAGCGGCATGGCCACCAGGCCGGTGAAAATCATGTACATGAAAAAGTCGCCGAGCGTCATCTGCCCGTTAAGAATGTCGCGCCCGCCAACCAGAATTAGGATGACGCCGATGGCGCCCACAATGATGGTGGAAAAGGCCGTCACGCCGGAAACCGCAGTCATCGAGCGGGCGACGTTACGAAACAGACGATGCGCGCCGCGGGCGAACACGAGCTCTTCACGCTTCTCCGCCGCGTAAGCTTTGACGATGCGAATGCCACCCAGCGACTCGGTCAAGCGGCCGGTGACTTCCGCGTTGATCTGCCCGCGTTCGCGGAACAGCGGGCGTAGTTTTTTAAAGGCGAGCGCCATGCAAATGCCAAACGCTCCGAGCGCCAGCAGCGTGACCGCGGTCAATTTCCAATTCAAATAAAAGAGCACCGCGAGCGCCAGCGCGGCTGTCACCAGACTGCCGACAAGTTGGACCAGACCGGTGCCGACGAGGTTACGTATGCCTTCAGCGTCGGTCATGATGCGTGAAATGAGTATGCCGGTTTGCGTCGAGTCGAAATATCTGACCGGCAAACGAGCGACGTGTTCCTGCACGCTCTTGCGCATTTCGGTAATGGCGCGTTGCGCGGCCACGCCGAGCACTTGCGAAAGCGCAAACGAGCTAAACGCCTGGACCAGCGTTGCCGCGCCGGCGATCAGCGCCAGCGGCACAAGCAATCCGCTTTGATGTTTTAAGACGACGTTATCGATCAGGTATTTCGAACTAGCCGGCAACACCAGACCGACAAGTCGGTTGACGATCATTAAAGACATTCCCAGCGCGAGCCGATAACGATGCGCCCAAATCAACTCGCGCGCGTCGCGCCAGGCTGTGGCGGGCGTGATCTTCTTCTTTTTTTCTTTGTCGATGCTTGCGCTCATTTCGGTGGCGATAGAGTAGATGCTAACTTTTTTCAGTCTGGCTGTCTGACGTCTTGCGATTTTGCATTTCCCACAATTGCAAGTGTTTCAAAAAGGCGTGGTGCGCAGCAAAGGTGGCAATACTCAAGCCGGCGAGTCCGTCACGAAAACCACCTTTCAGAATAAAATTCCGGATGAAAGTAGCAGGACCAATCGTGGCGATCTTCAAAGGCGATGTACGTCGCCCCTGTTCCAGCATTTTACGCGCACCCAGCGGCGCGTATCGCTCGCCGATCATGCGGTGGTGCTCGGCAGCATTGCGCACAGTGTAGTGCAGCAGATCGCCGGTCAGTATTTCGACGCTCGCTTCGGGGTTCATCTTGACTGACTCATGAATGTGGGCGCCTTCCCAGCGCCCCTTGGTTTTCCGATACAGACGCAGTTGCCGATCCGGATACCAACCGCCGCCGCGTATCCAGCGTCCCATATAGAAAGCACGACGAGGAATCAGATAACCGTCGGCAAGATCGCCGGCTGATTGCGACATGTGACTAACAATGGAAGCACGCAGCTCTTCCGAAACGCGCTCGTCAGCGTCGAGGCTGAAGATCCATTCGTGCGTTGCCTGTTCAGCGGCAAACTGTTTCTGCGCTGCAAAGCCAGGCCACGGGTTTTCCAAAACACGCGCGCCGCATTCCGCCGCAATTTCTCTGGTGCGATCGGTTGAGCCGGAATCGACTACCACTACTTCGTCGGCCCAGGAAACAGACTCACAAGCCGCACGAATGTGGTCCTCTTCGTTGAGCGTGATGATGCAGACTGAAATTTTGAGCTTATCCATGCGAGTCCGCACGAGCATAGAAGGGCGCGGTTGACCCGTCAACCGAGACAGCCGCCGGGATTCTCGATTTCCGATTGCCAATTGGCTTTGTCGGCACCCGCCAATCGAAACCGGCAATTCACAATCGGCAACAATGAGACCCACCCGCTACCGCCAGGTGGTACTGACATCATTCCACTAGGACGACCCATTAGACAGCTTCATAAGGCCAGCTTACAATTGACCCTTCTTATGGACGAACAGCTCTCCATCATCAGGCTCGAGGCGCTGCGCGATGCGCCACTTAACGACGATCCGTTTCCTTTCGTGGTTATCGAGAATTTCCTGCGGCCTGAATATGCCGCGGAGGTGGCGAAAGATTTTCCGGCGATTAATTCTCGCGGCAGCTTTCCCTTAAGCGAAGTCAGCGGCGGCGCAACATTTCAGCGCCTGGTGGCTGAATTGAACAGCGCCGAGTTGAAAGCGGCTATCGCAAACAAGTTCGCGGTCAACCTCGACGATCGCTCAACCATGATTACCGTTCGCGGTCAGGCCAGTGCACGCGACGGCCGCATACACACGGACACGAAATCCAAGTTTCTGACGATGCTGCTCTACCTCAATCCGGTCTGGGAAGCTGAAGGCGGTTGGCTGCGCATTCTTAAAAACGGCAAGAGTCTTGACGATTATGTTGCTGAGATTCCCCCAACGTTTGGTACTTGCCTGCTGTTCAAAGTCACGGACAACTGCTGGCACGGCCACAAGCCCTTCAAGGGAACGCGAAAAGTTTTGCAACTGAATTACGTGACCGATGACGCCGCGCTTCACCGTCACTTGCTGCGACACAGTCTAACCGCCAAATTGAAGAACCTGCGCGAAGTCTTCGTGAAAGGCGCCGCCTAAATTTCTTCCATGCGAGTATTAATCGTCAGGCTTTCTTCAATGGGCGACCTCGTCCAAACTCTGCCGGCGCTCAGCGACGCGGCGCGAGCCATTCCCGGAATCAGTTTCGATTGGATTGTTGACGAATCGTTTGCGCAGGTGCCCGGCTGGCACCGCAATGTTGAGACAGTGATACCGAGCGCTTTCCGGAGATGGAGAAAGAACTGGGGCCGTGCCTTCAAGAGTGGCGAGCCGCAAAGTTTTTTAAGAAAAGTACGCGCCCAAAAGTACGATTTCGTAATCGACGTTCAATGCGAACTGAAAAGCGCGCTGGCAACGCGGCTGGCAAGAGGGCCACGCTACGGCTACGACCATCGCACAGTTCACGAATGGGGCGCTCAGTTCGCTTATCAGAAAAAATTCTTCGTGCCGAAAGACCGGCACTCCCTGCAGCGTATGCGGCAATTGTTGGCCGGCGCGTTGGGCTATGAATACGAAGAGGAGAGTTTGGATTACGGCATTGATCGCTCGCGACTGGGTCCGGTGCTAATCGACTTACCGGAACGGTTTGTTGTCTTCATTCACAGTACGAGCTGGACTTCAAAAGTTTGGCCGGAATTCTGTTGGCAGGATCTGCTCAGCAAAGTGACCAGCGATGGATACGCGGTGCTTTTGCCGTGGGGCGATGAAGCTGAACGCCAACGTGCCGTCCGCATAGCTGCAGGGAACAACAAAGCGATCGTGCTGCCCGCACTTTCCATTTCCGAAAAGGCCGCGATTATCAATCGTGCCTCGGCGACGGTGGGTTTGGACACCGGGTTGAGTCACATCGCGGCGGCGCTCGACATTCCCTCGATAACAATTTATGGCGCCACCGATCCGCTGTTGGTCGGCGCGACAGGCCAGCATCAGTTGCACCTGGCTTCAACTTTCGAATGTGTCGGCTGCCATGAGGTCGAATGCAAATACAGCGGCCCGGCAGACTTCAAGCCCGCTTGTCTGGTTGAGATCAAACCCGAGCACGTTTGGCAAAAACTCAAACATCTTTCGCCCGGTGTCGCTTCGGAAGTTGTCAGCCTGGGAGCGAACTAAATCTTTGGTTGCTTGCTGCTGACGCGTTGCATCTTTGTGATAAGCTTTGCCCTCCAAACGCGCGTCCTTCCCGAGCCTAGCGAAACTGCAATGTGAAAGGTCTGCCATGGCAATCAGCGAAGATTTATTGGAAATACTTGCCTGTCCCCTGTGCAAAGCAAAGGTGGAGTTGAAACCCGACGGCAGCGGTTTGAAATGCGTCGAGTGCCACCGCGTCTTTCCCGTTCGCGAAGATATTCCAGTCATGCTTGTCGACGAAGCAACGGTTGAAGACGAACAACCTGAGCGAAGTTAAAACTGCTCCAGTTAGTTGCCGCTTTGAATAGTTTACGCGACATAGTTGAACAGTCTCCGCAAATGCGGAATCTGGCGATGCATAGCCTGCGCGGCGAGGAATCGCCGCAACCCCTTGCGCCCGCGCGTTGGGATTGGGAAAAGGTAGAACGAGTTCTGGTTGTCAGGCTGCGTTCGATTGGCGATACCGTGTTGTCGACTCCTTCCCTCGCGGCGCTAAAACGATTTCTACCGCACGCTGAGATCGATATCTTGTTGGAAGACTGGGTGGCGCCGGTGCTCGAAGGATCGCCGCAGGTCGATAAGGTAATCACCATGGAGCGTGGCAGCGTGGCTGCGAAAGCACGAGTAGCGTCTCGCCTGCGAGCCAGGCGCTACGACGTTGTCTACAATCTGCACGGCGGCACAACAGCAACATTGTTGACGCGGGCGACAGGCGCAACTCATCGAGTTGGTTACGAAACTTATCAATATTCGTGGCTGCACAATCATCAGTCGCCGGCGTCGTCATTTCTTTGGGGCCGAAACAAAACTCATTCGGTCGAACAGCAACTGGCATTGCTTGGATGGACCGGCGTTCCCGTCAGCGATCGCCCGCCGACACATCTGGAAGTGACCGAAGCGGCGGACACTAAGATTGCAGAGCACCTGCGCGCGCAGGGAATAGAGAGTGCGCCTTTTGTCGTCATTCATCCGGCTGCCGCTTTTGATACCAAGCAATGGGCGGCGAGTAATTTCGCTAGTGTGGCCGATGCACTCGCCGCACAGAATTTGAATATCGTAGCTATTAGCAGAGCGAATGAACTGGCTGTTGTCGAAGCGCTGAAGCAACATTCAACTGCGGAGATTTTGCCGCTAACGAATTTGAGTTTGCCGGAAGTGACGGCCCTGCTCGCGCGCGCGCGTCTGTTTGTCGGCAACGACAGCGGCATCGCGCACATGGCGGCCGCGTTGAAGACCCCGGCAGTGGTAGTTTTCGGATCGTCCAACACTGCGCACTGGCAGCCTTGGGCTCGCGCTCCCGCTGAATTCGTTCTGGAAGAGATGGATTGCCAGCCCTGTCATGGCTATTTTTGCGAAAAGTTTGAGCAGCCGGAATGCATCAAGCGGGTGCCGGTGGACCGGGTGCTGGCGGCGGTCGAACGAGTGTTAAGAGAAAGCGCTTGAGTTCCTGCGCTTCGCCGCTTTCCGTCTTTTGCGGCTTTGCCGCCTTCCGTGCGTAAGGCTTTGCCTTACCGGGAGTGCTTTTTTGATCTTTGGGGAGTACATGCCTAACGGTAAGGCTGAGCCTTACCGCACGGAAGGAGGCAAAGCCGCGGATTTCGAGAACTAGTCAAACCCATAATCATGCCCCAACTAACCAAACAACGCGCCGGCGAGATCATTCGTGCCATGAGCGATCGCAGGATTCTCGTACTCGGCGATGTCATGCTCGATGAGTTTGTTTGGGGCGACGTTACGCGCATCTCGCCTGAAGCGCCGGTGCCCGTCGTTGATATTCGCCGCGAGTCCGTTCATCTGGGCGGCGCCGCGAATGTGTTGGCCAATGTCGTCGCCCTGGGCGGGGGCTGTGCCGTAGTTGGCGTGGTGGGGAACGATTCGGCCGGCGAACGAATCAAGACGACCCTGCGCGAGGTCAGCTCGCAAGCAGATGAATATCTGGCCGTGGATGAGCAGCGCCCGACGACGACGAAGACGCGCATAATCGCGCATAGTCAACTCGTCGTCCGAGCCGATCGCGAAAATCGTAAGCCTGTGAACGGTAAGGTTGAGCAACGAATCATCGAGATTCTGAAAGAAGCCATTCAGAGCGCGGACGCTTTCGTCGTTTCTGATTACGACAAAGGTGTCGTCACACCGAGCATTCTTGGCGAGATTCTGAAGCTCGCTTATGAAAAGGTTCCGGTGCTGATCGATCCGAAGATTAGAAATTTTTCATATTACCGCCCGGCGTCCTTAATCACACCTAATCATTTTGAAGCGTTGCGCATGACCAATCTGGAGCAGGATTCCGACGACGGGCTGCACCAGGCGGCGTGTTTGATCCAGGAAAAACTCGATTGCGATGCGGTGCTGATTACTCGCGGCGAACGCGGCATCATGTTGCTGGAACGTCGGCAGGATCCGGTTTTTGTTGAGACTGCCGCGCGCGAAGTCTATGACGTGACTGGAGCCGGCGATACAGTTATCGCCACCCTGGCAGCCGCAATGGCCGCCGGTGCATCAACGTTAGAGGCGGCGAATCTCGCGAATCATGCGGCGGGAATTGTGGTTGGCAAAGTTGGCACAGCAACCGCGAGCGCTGAAGAGTTGCTCGCAACGTTTGAGTGAAATAATGATCGGAAAGTTTCTACGCAATTATAAGATTCTCGAAAAGCTCGGCGTGGGCGGGCAAGGCACAGTTTACAAAGCCACCGATGGAAAACTCGGCCGCACCGTTGTCGTTAAAGTTTTGCCGCCAGAGCTGACTGCAAGAGAGGCAAACCTGAGACGCTTTGAACGCGAGGCACGACTGGCATCGTCGCTCGATCATCCAAACATCTGCACAATATTCGATCTCGATGAAGTTGACGGAGTTCACTTTATCGCCATGCAGTACGTCGAAGGCCGCAATGTGCGCCAGCTGGTGGGTGGTCATCCGCTGGAATTGAAAAGCGCGTTGCTGATCGGCGTCCAGGTTACTGACGCACTCGCCGCCGCTCATTCACGCGGCATCATCCACCGCGATATCAAGAGCGGCAATGTGATGGTGACCCCATCGGGCCAGGTGAAGATATTGGATTTTGGTCTCGCAAAATTGCTTGACGATTCTGAAGCGACTCCCAGGAGCGCGGTGCACCGCACCGATTTAACTGAAGTTGGTGTTCCCTATGGCACCGCAACCTATGCCGCGCCGGAACAAGCTCGCGGCGATCGCGTCGATAAGCGCGCCGACGTTTTTTCCACCGGCGTATTGCTTTATGAAATGCTGACCGGCACCTGGCCTTTTCGTGGCCAGACGACAATCGACGTTCGTTACGCCGTGCTTCACGACGCGCCCCGTCCGGTTGCCGAGCTTCGCAACGAACCACTGCCGGCAAGCTTGCAGCAGATTTTAGATCGCTGTTTGGCGAAGGAGCCGCGCCATCGTTATCAGAAAATGGAAGAGCTGCGTGACGATTTGCGTGGTGTGTTGCAGGAAGTGTCAAGGAGTGAAACAACGGGCCAGCCGTTTACCAGTGTGATACCGGAACCGGCGCGCCACCTGCCCGGAGCAAGTCCTGTTTCACGCGCAATGCGCTGGCTGAAAGGCCAGAAAGTTGATTCCACTTCCGCGCCCGGAGCTGCGACTCCAACCAGACCCACAATTCACGAGACTCCGTTCACAACGATCGCGGATCAGGAAAAAAAGAGTCTTGCCATTCTCTGCTTCCGCAATTTGAGTAACGATCCTGCTACCAGCTTTTATGAATTCTCGCTTGCTGACGCCGTCATTACCGAACTCGCGCGCGTGCGTTCGTTGGTCGTGCGGCCATCTTCGGTGATTGCGAAATATCAGGGCGGGCAAATGGATCCGCGCGAAATCGGCCACGAATTGAACGTAAGTGCGGTGCTGACGGCGGGGTTCATGCATGCGGGCGGACGCTTTCGCGTGACCGCGCAACTGCTCGACGTTGATACGGGTGACATACTCTGGAGCGATCGCATCGACACTTCTGACGCCGACATTATCGCGGTGCAGGACACGATAGCGCAGCAAATCGTCGCCGGCTTGCGCCTTGAGCTTAGTCCAGCCGAACAGGACGGAATCGCGAAACCCTCAACGCAAAACGCCGCCGCTTACGAACAATTTTTGCGCGGACGCGATTTGTTTGCTCGTTTCATTTTCCGCACCATTGCCCCCGAAGATTGCGCCGCCGCCATCGAACATTTTCAGCGCGCCATCGAATTGGATCCAAACTTCGCGTTGGCCCACGACGGCCTGGGCGCCGCTTATGTCAATAGAGTCTTCAAGGGATTTGGCGGCGCCGAAGATTATGAACGAGCGGAAGTTGCTTTCCAGAAAGCGCTGTCGATCGATCCGCAGTTGATCGAGGCACGCATGCTGATGGTTTTTATCTATCTGTGGCGCGGTCAAAAACAGAAGGCGCGTGAGGAAGTTGCCCGCGCGCGGCGTGAAGCGCCGGACGAACCGGTGGTCCATTTTGTAAAAGCGACACTGCATCGGCTCGATGGCGAATACGGTCGTGCCTTGAGTAGTTATGAACGATTGATGCGTTTGGACCCGGCTGCGCATATTGTCGCCAGCTACAATCGCGCGCTGGTCTACATGTACATGGGAAATTTTGAAGAGACAGCGCGGCAATTGGACCATGCGGGCGATCCGGACAATCCGCTGGTAAAAACTTTTCGCGCGCTGGCTTTGTACTACACCGGCAAGACTGATGCTGCCGCCGAGCTGATGCAGCAAAACGTTGCGACGCATCCGAACATGCACGGCATTCGTCCGTTCATGGCGATGTTTCTCAGCGCGCAAGGCAAACACGAAGAGGCGCGCGCGCAGTTGACCCCGGACGTCATCCGCAACGCGGAGGTTGATGCCGATATTGCTTATTCAGTCGCTTCGGTTTACGCGCTCGAGGGAATGGAAGATGAAGCATTCGAGTGGTTGGCGCGGGCGATTGCTTTGGGAAATGAGAACCAACCATGCTTTGAACACGATCCAAACTGGTCCGCGCTGAAAGACACCGCGCGGTTCCAGGAGTTGATGGCCCAGGTTAGCGCCCAACACAACGCCGATGGGCTCAAGGCTCAAGCTGCCAGGCAAACCGGCACCGAGAACAAATCACCTGATGTTTAGAAACTTTCGGGGACCCATCGCCGTCAGCTTATTGCTGACATTTTCGATCATTGAGCCGCTTTCTTCGATTGGTGTTGCGCAGCAACAGCCGCAACGCGAACGGCGAGTCGCGCCCACAGCTTCACCAACTCCAAGCCCAACGCCGAGTGAGATTCCTGCCGCCACTCCTGGGCCACCGCAGCAAGTCCAACCGGGACGCCAACAGCGCCCAACAACGTTCACGACGAGAACGACTGCGGAGTTGCAAGCACGCATCTCAGAAATCCTGCGCCGCCCGGAACTGGCGCCGGCAATGATTGGCATCAAGGTCGCTTCGCTCGACACGGGAAAAGTACTTTTCGAGCAGAACGCGAACAAGCTGCTGAGTCCGGCTTCGAACATGAAGCTTTACACGGTGGCGGCGGGACTCGATCGGCTCTCGCCCGATTATCATTTTGTGACCTCCGTGTATGCGGTGGCGAAGCCGGATGCTTCCGGAATCGTTCACGGCGATCTGACGATTTATGGCCGCGGCGATCCGTCGATCGCGGCGCGCTTCAATGGCGATTACTTCAAAGGCATCGACGATCTGGCTGCGCGCATTGCCGCGGCCGGGGTGAAACAGGTTGCAGGCGATTTGGTGGGCGATGAAAGTTATTTCAGTGGTCCAGCTTACGGCTCGGGTTGGCAGTGGGAAGATTTGCAATGGGGCTTTGGCGCCGAAGTCAGTGCGTTGAGCATTAACGACAATCTGGTAAATCTTTCGATTAGCCCGGGACGGCAAGTTGGCGCGTCCGTGGTTGTGTCTGCAGAACCATCCGACCCATTGCTCGCCATCAACAACCACGCAACCACGACGGCAAAAGGGACTAGAAGAAATTTGCTGGTCCATCGCGGGCTCGATTCAGATATGGTGGAAGTACAGGGATCGATGGCGTTGGACGATGCCGGGTTTTCGGGGCGCTTGGGCGTCGCCCATCCGGCTCTGCTGTTTGTATACCTGCTGCGCTCATCGCTGGCGAAAAAGGGTGTGATTGTTTCAGGAAAGACGCGAACCATTGCGCCTTCTTTATCCGTGGTTCCGGCGAACACCAACGCGGCTACAGGACTGGTCGAGCTAACGAATCTGCAATCGCCGCCGTTTAGTATGATTGCGGCGTCGACCTTGAAGCCCAGTCAAAATCTGTATGCTGAATTAATCTTGCGAACGCTGGGAAGAGTTGCCGCTTCATCGAGTCCCAACTTGTCCGACATCGCACGAACAAGTGAAAGTAACGGTGTCGAAGTTGTTAGGGCTTTTCTGCGCGAGGCCGGTGTCGATGCTTCGTCGCTGTCATTGACTGACGGTTCCGGTCTTTCGCGGGACGACATGGTGACAGCTGAAGCAACTCTTCAGTTGCTCACCTACATGCGCCGGCATCGTTACGCAAACGCATTTCGGGAAGCTTTGCCAATCGCCGGAGTTGACGGCACGATCCGCAATCGCATGAAAGGCACGCCGGCGCAAAATAATCTTCGCGCGAAGACCGGCGAGCTGCAGAGCGCATCCAGTCTTTCAGGATTTGTTGTAACCGCGTCCGGTGAAGAGCTTGTTTTTTCGATCATGGTTAACAATTATCCGGATGGAGTTAATCCGCCGTCAGTTTGCATCGATCCGATTGCCGTGCTGCTGGCGTCGTTTGCCGGGCACTCGTAACGCAAAAGTGTTGGTTTGCGCGTTCTCGTAAAGCAAACTGTTAGTTTGCGTACGTCCGGGAAAGTCAACATGCAGAAACTTGATCCAATCATGAATCTTTTGTACCACCGCAAACTAACAGTTTGCTTTACTCTCTTTTGCACCACCGCAAACTAACAGTTTGCTTCACTAAACGATGTCTCTTAATTTCATCAAGTTTCATGGCTTTGGCAACGATTACATCGTTATCGATGCGAACCAGTTTCCGGATCTGAACGGCTTGGGCGAATTCGCGCGCCGCATCTGCAATCGCCACTACGGCGCAGGCGCGGATGGCATCGCAGTCGTCAGTCCTTCGCAAGATCAAGCGGCGGATTTCCAGGTCCGCATCTTCAATCCCGACGGCAGCGAGGCTGCACTCTCCGGAAACGGAACTCGTTGCGCGGCTGCCTATCTCCATTACCAACAACTGTGGCAGGCAGAACAGCTGCGCTTGAGCACACGGGCGGGCGTGAAGCGATACGTTTTGCGCGAAAACGATGGCCATGGCCGGTTTGTGTTCGATTCAGAACTAGGCCAGCCAAAATTCAATTCAGCGTCGATCCCAATGTTGACTGATCCTGAGTTGGACCAGGTTGTCGATTACGAGCTTGATGTCGCTGGTGAGGTTCTCAAGGTCACGGCGTTGCAAATGGGAAATCCGAACTGCTGTTTGTTTGTTGACGATTTCGCGGCGCTTGATTGGCGCCGGATTGGGCCGGCAATAGAGAACCATCGACAATTTCCCGACCGTACCAACGTCGTTTTTGTTCGCGTGAAGGATCGCAAGAACATCGAACTGCGCATCTGGGAACGGGGTGTGGGCGAGACTACCGCCTCGGGAACCTGCTCATGTGCTGCCGCGGTGGCGGCGATGGTCAAGAAAGAAACCGAACGGGCCATCGAGGTCGAGATGCCGGGCGGCAACGCGAAAATCCATTGGCGTGACGACGGCGAGGTTGTAATTAACGGCACGGCTGAAGTAATTTATGCAGGTCAATGGCTGACGGTCCCATAAGCGGCCCCATAAGGTGACGAACTGGACCATTCGGTCCAGGTTTCGGCCAGCATAACCCTGGAAGTCCCCCAATGAACTCTCCCAAGTCTAGCTGTACCTCTTCCCTCTCCAGTCTCTTTCTGCGCGCTTTTCTCGCAACTATTTCAGTTGCTATGTTGGCGGCGCTTCCAGCCTGCGGCGGCAAACTAGTTAAAGAAACTTCCGCTGAACCATTAGTCGAACGCCCAGCGCCGGCTCCCGTTGATTTTCCAACCTGGTTTGGCAATCCCGCGCGCAACTTTTACGGCACTGGGCCATGGACAGATAAACCGCTCGAAGTCGTTTGGGATTTCAAGACTGATTGGTCCAGCGGACGTCTGCATAAAGATCCATGGGCCGGCTCGGGGTGGCCAGGTCAACCAGCCGTCGTCGGCGACCGGATCTATTTTGGTTCGGCGGGCGCGCGCGTCTACGCCTTGAACTCTAAAGACGGCTCAGTGATTTGGAGTTACAAAACCGGAGACGGCGCCAAGTCGTCGCCGGCAGTGGCGGGCGATCGTCTCGTAATCGGCAACTTAGACAACAGCATCTATTGTTTGAATGCAAACGACGGCACGCTGATTTGGAAGGTCAAGACAGGATTTGAAACCGATTCGTCCCCGGCCATTATTGACGATCGCGTGTACATTGGCGGCGAAGACGGCTTCTATTATTGTTTAAGTCTCGCAGACGGCGCCGTTATTTATAAACAACCCCTGGCGGGATCCGTCGAAGGCGGTTCGACAATCGTTGCCGGGAAGATTTTTGTCGGCACCGAAGCGGGTGATCTTTATTGCCTGAACCAGACTGACGGCACGGTGGTTTGGAAAGCGCGCATCGGTTCGGATTCGAATTCGACACCCGCAGTCGCCAACGGCTTCGTTTACACGGCGGCTGAAGATGGAATCGTCAGGGCCTTCAAACAGGAAGATGGCGCGCCCGTCTGGACGCACAAAGTCGAGGGCGGTCTTAACTTGAAGACAGAAGAGAAGACCGGCTTCTGGTCCAGTCCAATCGTTTACCGCGGCAAAGTCTTCCTCGGTTCTAACAATGGCTATATGTATTGCCTGTCAGCCATCGATGGGCGGCAAGTTTGGGCTCACCTGGCGCGCGCGGCGATTTGGGGAAGTTCGCCGGTGGTTGAAGGCCGGGTTATTGTTGGTGACAAGGCCGGTTGGATTTATGCCTTGTCCGCAGAAGATGGAAAGCTTATTTCCGAAATTCAGGTCGGCGAAAACATCGATGCAACTCCCGCGGTTATCAATGGGCGTATCTATGTTGGGGCTTTCAATGGGAAGTTCTATTGTCTGAAGTAACTTGCTGATCTATCTCATCGACAACACCATCGACGGCCGGGGCGACAGCCCGCGCGAATTGCGCGCCGTGCTCGGCCGCATGCGTGAAGGCCTTGAGATATTGACCGAGCCTTTCCACGCAGTTTCCCTGAAAAGAATAAAGTCGCTCAAACCTTCCCACATCATTCTCAGCGGCCAAAGTCATCCCTGGAATCAATATTCAGCTCAATCACTCGCCGGCGTTTTTGAAGTCATTAAGAAAGCTGAACAGCCGATACTGGGTGTCTGCGGCGGACACCAGCAGATGGCGCTGGCGTTTGGCGCGCCTGTGGATCTGATGGCGCGCCTCGAGCCGGGCGAAGGTTACAAAGGCGCGAAACGAGAGCGAGGCTACTTTCCCGTCGAGACTGACGGTAACGGCATCTTCAAGAACTTGCCTCACAAGATCACTGTCTGGCATTCCCACTTTGATGAAGTGAAGCAACTGCCAAAAGATTTTCGCGCAACCGCGTGGAACGAGAACTCTCCGATTCAAGCCATGGAACACAGCAGCCGGCCCCTTTTTGGTGTCCAGTTTCATCCCGAGCTTTTCGACGACAAGCATCCCGAGGGTCGCCGAGTTATTGAGAACTTTCTCTCAATTTAGCCAGCAACTGGTCCGCCCATGGTTTTTGTCCCCTCCGCCTAACTCATATTATTTCACTATTTAAGCTGAATCCTGAATAATTGCCCTGGTTTCGGGCTCCCTCTCGCCTGGACTGGCTTTGAAGGCCTGTGCTAGTTTCCTTGCCATCAAGCGGGGGGGTTTTACCCCCGCTTTTTCTTTTTGGTGGGCCTGGGAGTTTTCAGCGCATGCATCAAGGATGCAAGCGCCCAAGCGGGGTCCCCGTGCGGGCAGCCCGTGGGTGGCAGTCTTAGGAAAGAACAGACTCGCGCACTCGCTGAAAACTTATCTAAAACAAAAATCGGACGGGAGACCCGACGGATGAAAGCAATAATCGGCCGAAGCGCAGTCATTGCGTTTGCGTTTCTATTCGGCTTAATAGTTTTTTCAGCAACGCCTTCAATAGCAGAAACCCTCCTTTCGCAATTCAAAGAACCAAAAGAGGACGCTGGTCAGACACAGGGGAAAGTTCCCACGACTGCAGATTCCGCCTCCTCGAAGAAAACGGGTGACGACAACCTTGTGGCCGGTCCAGCCAGTAGCTACCTGGCCACGGCCTATAGCCTGAGAGGCCGGACGGCAAGCGGCAGAATGGTGAGCCGAGGTTTGATCGCTGCTGACCCGCGGGTTTTGCCGCTCGGTTCCCGGGTTAGAGTTGAGCATCCCGGTTATTCAGGCGAGTACCTGGTTGCCGACACCGGGGGTGCAATTCGCGGGCGCCACATCGATATCTGGATTCCCAGCTCAAGCGAAGCAATGCGATTTGGCAAGCGCACCGTTAAGTTGACTGTCCTGAGCTACGGTGGGCGGCGAGCCAAAAAGCAGGGAAAGATTTAGACCTATTTGAGTCTTTTCCCGGAATTTGATGCGGCAGAAGGAAAACCTTCTGCCTTTTTTGTTGTGGCATTTTCTTAACAGTCAAACTTTCGAATATCATCGTGTTAACATGCCGTCCGTTCCCTGAGCAAGCGCACAGAGCGAAGGTTTATGCAGGTTAGTCGACAACCGTCTGCAAACAATCTGGTAGTCCCTGCCGCCGAGCCTCTGGTGGAGGTAACACGCGGCGCAATCACCGAATCGCGCCATCGCGGACATGTGGTCGCGGTTGAGCCGGATGGAACGATTCTGGCCCATCTGGGCGCGCCCGAAACTGTTACTTTCCTTCGTTCTTCAGCCAAACCTCATCAAGCCATTCCCTTAATTACTTCGGGCGCCGCGGATCGTTTTGGCTTCACTGAAAGAGAGATTGCGCTCGCCTGCGCGTCACATAGCGGCGAACCAATGCACACGGAAATCGCTGCTTCGATGCTCAAGAAAATTGGCTTGGGACCCGAAGCTTTGAAGTGCGGTACCCATGAACCTTTTAGTCCTGAGGTGATCCGAGAACTGCGCGCACGCGGCGAAGCACCAAACGTCTTGCAGAACAACTGTTCGGGCAAGCACGCCGGCATGCTGGCGCTGGCGTTGCATCTGGGTGCGCCCACGGAAACGTATTACGAGGTGAGTAACCCAGCGCAACTGGCAATCGGCCATGTCATTTCGCAATTTTCCGACATTGCCATCGAAGATATTTCGGTGGGCGTCGATGGCTGCGGAGTGCCGGTGTTCGGCGTAACGGTCAAGGCAATGGCGTTGATGTATGCGCGGTTGGTTTCGCCGCCCAACGAATTCGATGAGCAGACGAAAGCCGCCTGCGCCCGCATAGTTTCCGCGATGACGACTTACCCGGAATTGATCGGCGGCTCTACCGAACGCCTGGATACGGAAATGATGCGTGCCGCCGCCGGCCGCTTGATTTCAAAGGTTGGCGCGGAAGGGGTTTACACAGTTGGCGTTTTGCCCTGTGACGATTGGCCGCACGGCTTTGGGCTGGCGCTGAAGATTGAGGATGGCGACGATCATCGCGCGCGGCCGACGGTGGTGATTGAATCACTGCGGCAACTCGGCGTGCTGGTTGATGAATCGCTCGAGGCAGTTGCGCGTTACGCGTTTTTCCCGGTTCTTAACCGGCGCGGCGAAGTGGTCGGAGAAGTCAGAGCCGGCTTTGAACTAAACCGTCCGGGGCATTCAGCCGTGAAATGATTCCCATGAGTACTCCTGAAGTTTCCCAGGCAAGTCCAGGCAATGGCGATGGCGAGAACGCTGGGCCGCCCGCCCTCGGCCGTGATACTGGCGGCAGAATCGATCTCGATTCAGTTCCCGATGTCATTCAGTGGTTTTTGGATTTCGATCAGCGCGTTGCGATCGTCAAACATCGCAACGTGGAAGAGGTTTTTCAATGGAAACAACAGCACAGCCAGGCGGCCGGTGAACAAGTCTTCGCTTTCAACCGCGCTGAGGATCGTCTGGCCATCGGAATAATTCAGGCGTTGGCAGAACATGCTACGGAGCGCGAGCTTCACACCTGGATCAGCCAGCTTCTGAATGCGCTCGACTCTGCCACGAAAGCTACCGAGGCGGCCACTACCGCCTATCAACTCGATTTGCAATCACGCGGTTCGGTTGTGAACGAGGCCAAAAAGATTCCGTCAGCACGAGGCCGCGAAGAATTCCTTATCAACTGCTGGATCGAAACACTTTGCACTGCTGAAGCGCGCGTGCTCGGCTGGTTATACAAAGAATTGTACGGCCGTCCTTACGTCCCCGATTCAACCTTCACAAAATAGACTATGAACGATGCCTTGCGCGCGCTGTTTCCGGTAACCGAGCGCGTTAACTATCTGAATCACGCCGCTGTCTCACCGCCTCCCGCCGCTACGATCGCCGCAATACAAAGTCAGCTAAGAGACGTTTCCGAGAACGGTTCGGTTAACTTTCCCAGTTGGATCGCAACGAAAGAAAGGACGCGAACACTGCTTGCGACGATGCTGGGCGCCCGTCCGGAGCAAGTCGCGTTCATGCGCAATACTTCCGACGGCTTGTCGACAGTTGCCAATGGTCTGCGCTGGCAGCCGGGTGACAATCTGGTAACTTTCCGCAACGAGTTTCCTTCGAACATCTATCCCTGGCTGCGACTGCGCGACGCATTTGGCGTCGAAGTGCGCATGGCCCAAGAGCGCGACGGCAGAATTGATCTAAACGAACTGATTGGACTGATAGAGGCGAGGACGCGACTGGTTGCGATCAGCCAGGTGCAATACGCGTCCGGCTTCCGCACCGACCTGGAGCGTCTGGGCCGTGCCGCTCGCGCAGTTGACGCATTGCTTGTCGTGGATGTCATTCAGGCGTTGGGAGTGGTTCCGATCGATGTGCAAGCGGAGTTCGTTGACGTCGCCGCTGGCGCCTGCCACAAGTGGCTCTTGACGCCGGAGGGTGTCGGATTTCTTTATCTCTCGGATCGAGCCCGCGAGCGAATCCAACCAACCCTCGTTGGCTGGATCAGTGTTCCGGACCCGGATGACTACGCAAACTTTTCCCAGGGTTGGAACCGCGGCACGCTTGCCTGGGAAACCGGCACGGGACCAGCGGCACTGATTCACGGGCTTGAACAGAGTCTGAAACTTCTCACCGAAACCGGAATCGATCGCATACAGAGACATCTGGAAATGCTCACTGACTATCTTTGCGAACGTTTGGTAAACAAGGCTTATCTGATCGTTAGTTCCAGACATTGCAGTGAAAAATCTCAGATTGTCTGCATTCAACACACAGGCGGCCTGAGCGCGATGAACTTGTACGCTCATCTAAAGGACCGCAGGATCATTACCGCCCCACGAGGCGATCGGTTACGCATCTCGCCCCACCTTTACAACACCTCTGAAGACATCGATGTGTTAGTCAACGCCCTTCCTTAGGTTTCCAGGGACCGGAAGACAGATGGTTCGCAGTTTGGCGAGCGATTTTCGTTCGCGCGTGTGGGCGCGATGTATTGAAGATGTACGAGCTGACATTGTCTTAAGGTCGCTTCGGCTGGGCGAACACAGATGGTCCGCTGTTTTTCCTAGGGAAAAGAAAGCAAGCGCGACGCGCCTATTGCCGCAAAGATTGTTGGCACAGTCGTTGCTAAAAGAGAACCGAAACAAGAAGGGTAAAAGGGTAAATCGGGTCAGGCTCAAAGATTGTGGTGAGTGGAAGCTTTGGGGGAGGCGTCCTCTCACGATTGAAAAGCAGGCGGTGGCTCTTTCGGGGGAACGGAGTTAACGCTGGCGCACAGTTGATGAGCATCCATTGCGAGGCTGCTGATTTCCGTCCTGAAGGGGCTTGGGGGAGCCTCCCAGGAAGATCAGCAGCCCGCATTATTTGTTTAAGGTTAGGGGATAATAAAGAAGCGCGGGTCGAATTCGGTCCCGCGCTTTTTCATTGCACTTGGGAAGCGCGAGACTAGCGCAAGCCCGGGCCAATCAGCCGCGACGGATCTGTCTCCGGCGTCATCTCATCAAGATTCAGACGCAGCATGCCACCTGCGTCGCTGTAAGCTTCCACCTTCCGTTGCCGGGTGCGTCTGCGGCTGAACAAGAGCGCGCCAAAGAAGCCGCCCACCCCTAAACAGGTAACCAGAGCCAGACCTGAAGCTTTAACTACCGAGACAAAGACTCCCAATGTCGTTTCAGTAAATTCACGCGTGGCCCGTTCGTAAGCATAAGGATCATTCCCAAGCCATTGCACTACCTGCTGATACTTAACCTGATCGATTAATTCATTCGCCACCGGTTCGCTCGGGGCACCAAATACAAGCACCGAATAGTTTCCTACACGGCGATAAGCTGAAGGCAGCGCGTTCGCATTCTCTCCGGCACTGCGCAGTTCGTTGATTTTGGTTTTGATGTTCCAGTCGTTGTCACTTGCTATCCGGGCGGTATTGAATTCAATGATCAGGAGTTTGCCGGCGTCATAATTCGCCAGCGCCGCTTCTGCGCTGCCTTCAAACGAAATCACATCCAAGACCCGTTGTTGCGGCAACAAATTCTTCAATGCCTGCAAGCTGACAACGTAGGCAGCGCGCAGTTGCACTGTTTCCCAGTTTGGAAGGTGTTTGACCAGGACCGGGATATCGTTTTCGCCGTTGCTGAGTTGTCCAGCCAGAGCGCCGGCCAGGCCATTGAGTTCAACTTCCGCGGGGTTATTTGGCGCGGCTGAATCAGCCGGTGTGATTTTGACGAAGTTGTTGCCTTTGAAGAAAACAACTGTGCTCGGATCAGCAACGCTCGCGGTTCCGATTGCGCCTAACTTCATTTGCTGACCAGCGGGCACCGCAGCAGTCAGCAGCGAGTAGGCTGCGGAATCCATTTTGGTTTGCGTCAGAACGACTACAAAGGTGTTACCCGTGCGCGAAATGTAAGTCCTGGTGGTGCGTGAAACTATCGATTCTTCAGTTTCTTTAGCGCCGTTTGGGGTCGAGGAGGGCAACCCGCGAGCGCGAAAGTCCGCGAGATTATCAGGCAAACTCTTAGCAGCCCCGGCGCTTGAGTTTTCAGGCGCAGCGAAAGACGGGGCAAGAGAAGCCGCAGCCAGTAAAACCGACGAGAATAGTTTGAAAAACGAGCGTCGCAAGCTGAACCTCAAGAATACGCTGGACAGTATTGCTTAGAACCCAATGTCCTTTGGATGTTCCGCGCTTTGGACTGGTTGGAAATAAAAGGACTAGCAAAGTCTAATGCCGGAGTCTGAGTTGACGCAAAAGCAGGTCGGCAAAGTGGCGTGGGTTGCTGATGTTATGCAGGACTATCGTGCCGCCGAGTTCGCTCGCGTTGTCCACGATTAAGTCTCCGAATCCGAGCACTCGCTGGGGAATGCTGGCAGACACCGTGACGTCCTGAATCTTGCTAAGGGGGATGTTGCGCGTGGTGCGCGCGATTAGGCCGGTGTCGATTTCGAGTTTTGAGTCGGTCAGCGTGTAGCGAACCATATTGCGCCGGAGGTGGTAATAGGCCGGGACCAGCAGCAGCGCCAGACCAATAGGAACGGAAATAAGAGCCGGCACATCGATCCAGGCCAACAAGAGAACCAGGGCAAACCCCGCGAGTACTGCCAGTGCGTAACCCAGTTTGATGAAGATCATCGTAGGGCGAACAGTGAAGATCACTTGCTCGAGATCTTCATTTAACTCGTGCTGGACCGGTAGGCCACTTTGCACGCGCGCAATGCGCGTCACTTCCGGATCGCCGGCGGGTGAGCCACAGTTTGAACAGAAGCGCACGCCCGGAGGAATATAGGAACCACAGTTAGAACAGTGCATTCGTTTTAGACTAAATACGAGGGGACACCCGGCCAGTTAGTTCTGCTGGACTTTGTTCTTTCTGACTACTGCCTACTGCCTTCTACTCTTTCTTATCAACTGGTAAACCGGAACTTTGCCAGGCGGCAAAACCACCTAGCAGCGCAGCCGCGTTATCAATTCCTTTTGCTTTGAGGTCGACCACCGCACGGGCGGACGTATGTTCGCTTGGTCAAGAACAGTAGGTGACGATGAGCTTGTCCTTTGGCAGCTCGCTCAGATGATTCGGAATGTCTGCTTCGGGAATTAACTTTGCGCCGTGAATGTGACCGGCGTTGTAAGAAGCTTCATTGCGCACATCAATCACAACCGCCTGATTTTTAGCGAGCAAATCCTGGAGCTCGGCGGTAGTTATGCGGCGCGCGCCATCACTGGGCGCGGGCGCGACAGGCGACCCACTTGCGACTGGGCCGCTTTTGTTTTTCTGTTCAGCAGAATTACAGCCGCTTTGCGCGACCGCGCCGAGAAGACTTAAAGCGAGGAAAGAAATAATAAGACGCACTGATAAACCTCCAGAAGACTCGTGAAACAGATAAACCACAGCTAATTTCTTACGGCCACGTGGTTTTGTCAATGCTGCCGTTCGTCGCTGACACCGCCAAGCTGGGGTGAATAATGAAATTAGGCCGCGGATTAACGCCAATAGCCTCGTATCTGAAAAACGATTATTAAGAAAGGGGCGTGTGCCAATTGAATCTGGCCCTGACTTTATTTGAGTTCTCAATTTGAATATTGTTTGATCAGCGTTTATCCGCGTGAATCCGCGGCCATTCTTCTTACCCCCATGGTATAGTTCGCCCTCATCAACGAAATCCGAATTCGAGATTGATGCACGAAGAGTCACAAAACCAGCCGGTGAAGTGGGCCAAGGTCATCGACCACACGCGTTGCATTGGCTGTCACGCGTGCACGACGGCCTGTAAATCTGAAAACCTGGTGCCGCTTTCGGTCACGCGCACTTACGTAAAGCACGTTGACGTGGGTGTGTTTCCCACTGTGCGCCGCGCGCATCAGGTCACCCGCTGCAATCAATGCGCGCATGCGCCGTGCGTCACCGCCTGCCCGACGACCGCGATGTTTAACCGCGGCGACGGCATAGTCGATTTCGACAAATCAATCTGCATTGGCTGCAAGGCCTGTATGGCGGCCTGCCCTTACGACGCAATCTTTATCAATCCGGAAGATCATTCCGCTGAGAAATGTAACTTCTGCGCGCACCGCATCGACGTAGGTCTCGAGCCGGCGTGCGTAGTTGTTTGCCCGACGCAGGCGATTCTGATTGGCGATATGAACGATACTGAGTCGTACGTTTCACAAATCATTAATCGCGAAGCGGTCGCGGTTCGGCGACCCGAAAAAGAGACGCTGCCAAAACTTTTTTACAAAGGCGCGCACCAGGCGACGCTGGATCCGCTTGCGGCCCGGCGCCCCGACGGCGGACTTTTCATGTGGAGCGAGCAACAATGCAATTCGGGTACGGTCGTATCAGGTAATCCGAACTACAACAACAGCTCGGCAGCGGCGTTGCTTTCTTATGACGTCGCACACGCAATTCCCTGGGACTGGAAAGTCAGCCTTTACACATGGACCAAAGGAATCGCGAGCGGCGTTTATCTTGTCGCCGCATTGCTGGTGCTATTTGGTTTTCTGAACGTAAACAATTCGATTTGGTTGTGGGCGACGCCGATCGTTTCCGGAGTATTTCTCGCGATCACCGGCGGGTTGTTGATTTGGGACCTGGAACATCCGGAACGCTTCTATCTGATCTTTACTCGACCGCAGTGGCGCAGTTGGCTGGTGAAAGGCGCGTTCATCATTGCGGGCTACACATTGGTGCTGGCGTTGCACTTCTTTGCAAGTTGGTTTGGATCGCGAACTTTTCAGACCTGGCTGATGGTCGCAGGGATTCCCTTGTCGATAATGACCGCGGTGTACACGGCGTACCTTTTCGCGCAGGCGAAGGCGCGCGACATGTGGCAAAACCCGCTGCTACCTCCCCACCTGCTGGTGCAGGCATTACTGCTGGGTTCGGCCGTGCTGTTGCCATTGGCGATGTATCTTGAACTGAACTCGACGCGTTCGGTTTCGATCATCTTGCCGTTGACCTGGTTGTTCGCAAGCGCGAGTTTGATTCACGTGTTGATGATCTGGGGCGAGGTGTCGTTGACGCACCCGACCGCGCACGCGCGTTTGGCAATTTGGGAAATGGTGCGCGGCCGTTACAAAAGTGATTTCTGGATGGGAACGGTGCTTTCTCTGGTTGGGGGACTGATTCCCTGGCTCGCTCTTCTCGGTGTCTTGTCACCGACCATGGGAGTCGCCGGCGCGCCGCTCGCGTTGATTGGCTTGATGCTATTCGAGAATGCTTACGTGCAGGCGGGACAGTCAGTACCGTTAGCGTGAATGTGGCATCTTTGAAGAGCGGGGGCATGCCCCCTTCCTGACCCTGAGACTTTCATAGTTCAGCAGGTTCGTCAGCTTGATCGGTTCTCAGGCTCTAAATGAATTCGCAGCTTTCAATGTCCGAAGTCGAAATCAACATTCACAACCTCAAGGGTTGGGAAGGGGGCATGCCCCCGCTCTTCAACTGAACTGTTCGGTCCTATGAAAAACGACGAAAGCGCCAGTGAAACTTTCTATCCCGGCCCGAGCCGCAGTCATCTCGCGGCGTTTCCGCCGAAGGAGCGCTGGGACAATTGGACTGAGCTTGATTCTCAAGCGTGGCCTAAACGCAAAGAGCGCCATTATTCATTAGTTCCCACCACCTGTTTCAACTGCGAATCCGCCTGCGGCCTGCTGGCCTACATCGACAAGGTCACCGGCGAGGTGCAGAAGTTTGAAGGGAATCCCGAGCATCCTGGTTCGCGCGGACGCAACTGCGCCAAAGGTCCGGCAACCCTCAACCAGATTCACGATCCCGACCGTATTCTTTATCCACTTAAACGCAGCGGCAAACGCGGCGAAGGAAAATGGGAACAGACAACGTGGGACGCAGCTCTTGATGACATTGCCGCACGCATTCGCAAAGCGATCGTCGAAAATCGCCGCAACGAGATCATGTATCACGTCGGCCGTCCCGGTGAAGATGGTTTCACCGAACGCATCCTCGCCGCGTGGGGCGTTGACGGTCACAACTCGCACACAAACATTTGTTCATCCGGCAGCCGCGAAGGTTACCAACTCTGGATGGGACTCGATCGTCCCAGTCCCGATCACGCCAACGCGAAAGTCATACTGCTGATCAGCGCTCACCTCGAGTCTGGTCATTACTTCAACCCACACGCGCAACGTGTCATCGACGGCAAAGCCAACGGCGCGAAGTTGATCGTGTTCGACACGCGCCTGTCACACACAGCCACCCATGCCGACTACTGGGTCGCGCCCTACCCAGGTTCGGAAGGCGCGATGCTGCTCGCGATCGCGAACTACCTGATTCAGAACGATATATACAATCGCGAGTTTGTGAAGCGCTGGTGGAACTGGGAGGAATGCCTTGAAAGCAGTTCCGAGTTTCGAGTTCCGAGTTCCAAGTTCGAGCCGACCATTGCAGAAGGGGTTAAAGAACACCAGGATTCGCGCGCTGATTCGCAGGTCGGGAAGGGCGGCTTGCCCCCGCCAACCTTTGAACAATTTGAAGATCAACTAAAGCAACTCTACTCCGAATACACTTTTGAATTCGCAGCCCAGGAATCGGGTGTTGACGCCAAAACAATCGAAGAGATCGCAAAACTAGTCGCGACGGCAGGCACGCGTTTTTCCAGTCACAACTGGCGCAGCGTTACGTCCGGCGTCAGCGGCGGCTGGGCGGTGGCGCGGGCGGTCTTTATGTTGAACGCTTTGCTGGGCGCGGTGGCGACCGAGGGCGGCGTGTTTCCCAATGCCTGGAACAAGTTTGTGCCTAAGCCGATCTACACGCCGCCGCATCCGCAGATGTGGAACGAGACGCAATGGCCGCGCGAGTACCCACTGTCTATGCATGAGATGTCGTTTCTGTTGCCGCATTTCCTGAAAGACGGGCGCGCCAAGCTCGACGTTTATTTCACGCGAGTATACAACCCGGTATGGACCAATCCCGACGGGTTTTCATGGATCGAAATGTTGACCGATCCCGATCTGGTCGGCTGTTATGTCGCGCTGACGCCGACGTGGAACGAGACGTCGTATTTCGCCGATTATGTCCTGCCGATGGGCCATGGCTCGGAACGCCACGACATTCATTCTTATGAGACTCACGATGCGCAATGGCTCGGCTTTCGCCAGCCGGTGAAAAAAGCGGACAAGCAGCGCGAGGGCGAAGAAATCGATGATACACGTCAGGTCAATCCGGGTGAGGTTTGGGAAGAGAACGAGTTTTGGATGGAACTGACGTGGCGCATCGATCCCGACGGCAGTCTCGGCATTCGCCAATACGTTGAATCGAAAAAGAATCCCGGCACGCGGCTGAGTGTGGATGAATACTACGAATGGATTTTTGACAACTCGGTTCCGGGTTTGCCGGCCAAAGCTGCGGCTGAAGGTTTGACGCCGCTGGAATTCATGAGGCGCTACGGCGCGTATGAAGTGAAGCAAAAGGTCGGGAAGATATACGACGAGCTTGTTCCCGAAACCGAGCTCGAAGACATACGCGAGGATGCGCGCGGTCGTGTGTTCACGCGCGCCGCCAAGCCCGCTTCACCAAACGTCGTTCCCGTTCCCAGTCCCGATGGCGACGATGAGGGACGACGGCTCGTCGGCGTAAAAGTTGGGAACGAAATCAAACGCGGATTTCCGACGCCGAGCGGCAAGCTGGAATTCTATTCGCGCACCCTCGCTGATTGGGGCTGGCCAGAGTTTGCTTTGCCAACCTACATCAAGAGTCACGTTCATCCGGATAATCTTGAACCGGATCAAACAATCCTGATTTCAACGTTTCGTTTGCCGGTGCAGATTCATACGCGCAGCGCCAACGCCAAGTGGCTTGACGAGATTGCGCACACGAATCCGTTGTGGATACATACGAGCCATGCGGCAAGACTCGGTGTGCGCACCGGCGATCTGCTGCGGGTAGAAACTGAAATTGGTTACTACGTGGTGCGCGCCTGGGTTACGGAAGGCATTCGGCCCGGAATCGTTGCCTGCAGCCATCACATGGGCCGCTGGAAAACGGGCGAACAAGCTGAGCAGGGACAACGCCAGCTAATGGCCACCGTGAAGTTGGCCCATGAAGGAACCGAGTGGGGACTCAAACGCGAAAAGGGCGCCGAGCCTTACGAGTCGAGCGACCCTGACACAATGCGCATTTGGTGGAGCGACGTCGGAGTTCACCAGAACATGACTTTTCCAGTTCACCCCGATCCGATCTCCGGAATGCACTGCTGGCACCAGGCAGTGCGCGTCACGCGTGCAAAGGAAGGCGACAACACGGGCGATGTGTTCGTTGACACCGCTAAGTCGCGCGAGGTTTATCGAAAGTGGCTGGCCCTGACACGGCCCGCGGACCAGTTTTCACCTGACGGAACGCGCCGGCCTTACTGGATGCTGCGGCCCTTGAAGCCGGCGCGCGAGTATTATAGATTGCCGGACCAAGAGCCCGACTTGCTCAAGAGTCTCGTCTAACTGGAAGTGACGACTTTATAAAATTGCAGTCAGGAAGGCGGACTTGCCCCCGCTGATTGATTTGGAGGAAACATTTTTCGTGAGAATATTGCGACGAAGAGCGGGGGCAAGCCCACCTTCCTTACCTGTGAGACAACGAGCTTGAGAGGCGATTTCGGAAAGTATGTACTTCAAACAATTCTATCTTGGCTGTTTAGCCCACGCTTCGTACCTGCTCGGTTCGGAAGGCGAGGCGGCGGTAGTCGATCCGCAACGCGATGTAGACGACTACATCAATGAAGCCGTCGCGCACGGTTTCAAAATCAAATACATTTTTGAGACTCATCTCCACGCTGATTTTGTTAGCGGCCATCGCGAACTCGCAGCCCGCACCGGCGCCGAGATTGTTTTCAGCCGGACAGCTCAAGCGACGTTTAAGCATCACGCTGTCAAAGAAGATGACGAGATCAAATTCGGCAAAGTGATTCTGCGCATCATGGAAACTCCCGGGCACACGCCCGAAAGCGTTTGCATTCTGGTGACCGACACCGAGGTTTCAGATCAGCCGCAGAAAATTTTGACCGGAGATACGCTGTTCATTGGCGATGTTGGTCGACCCGACCTTGCCGGCGGCAAAGGTTACACGCCGCAGATAATGGCCGCGATGATGTACGACACGTTGCACGAAAAACTTTTGCAGCTCGCAGATGATGTAGAAGTTTATCCAGCGCATGGCGCCGGTTCGATGTGCGGCAAGAGCATGTCAAATGAGAGATCTTCAACAATAGGTCTGCAGCGCAAGTTTAACTATGCGCTCAAGCCAATGGCCAAAGACGAGTTCGTTCACATGATGACTGCTGATCTGGCCGAAGCGCCTGCTTATTTTCCTAAAGACGCAGAAATTAACCGCACTGGGGCGCAAGCTTTAAGTCACTTACACAAGCCCGAACCGTTAACGCCCGAACAGGTTCGGGACCTGACGTCGCGAACTAACAGTTTGCTATACGACGATTCGCAAACTGACAGTTTGCGCTACGTCGTTCTCGATGTGCGTACGGCCGCAGAGTTTGGCGCAGGTCATGTACCCGGCTCGCTGAACGTTGGTTTGGGGGGACAGTTTGCGATGTGGGCCGGCACGCTGATTCCTCTGCCGGCGCCCATCGTGATCGTGGCAGAAGGGGAGTCGCAGGTTGAAGAAGCGCAAATGCGTCTGGCGCGGGTCGGCAGCGAGAATGTCAAAGGCTATCTCGCGGGTGGCGTTTACGAGTGGCAACGTTCCGGGTTTGAACTCGCGACCGTTCCGCAAATTACTGTCGATGAATTGAGCGCGCTAATTTTAGAACAACCCCGGTTGCAGATACTCGACGTGCGCCGTCCGCCCGAGTACGCCAGCGGACACGTGCCGCGCGCGCTTCATGCGCCACTTTCAACCCTCTCACAAACCTTCAAAAACCTAACCCTCGATCCCGCCAAACTAACTGCTGTGATTTGTGCCGGCGGGTTTCGCTCAAGCGCGGCCACCAGCATCCTTCAGCAAAATGGCTTCGCGAATCTAGTGAACGTCGCCGGCGGTACAACTGCCTGGATCAACGCGGGCCACCCCGTGCAGATACCCAACTCGTAAATTGTAAATCGGTTCGTTTTACTATTCACTATTTACCATTTACGATTCACCCGCTTTGGATCCATTTACCTTCAAACTTCTGATCTCGATCGCCATCGTTGTCATCGCCACCATTCACGGTTATGGCGCGGCCTGGTTGGCGATCTGGATGTTGTTTCACCCTTACCATCCGGTAAAACTTTTCGGCATCACCATCTGGCCGCAAGGCATGATCCCGCGTCATCGAGAGAAACTGGCGCAGTCGATCGGCAATGCAGTAGGCAACGAGCTGGTTTCGCAGGAAACAGTTTTTGATGCGTTGTTTGAAACAAGTTTTTTCGAGCGCAAGGTGGAGGATTTCGTCGGCGTCTATACCGGCGAGTTGTTGTCAACAGTTTACCCGTCATTCATCGAGGCCCTGCCTGCACAGGTGCGCGCGCCAATTCTCGACACCATCTCAGCGTTGCAGTACCGGCTGGCCGAATACATCGCTGCCATGTTGAGAAGTGAAGAGACTGCGGTGGCCATCGGGCGTTTTGTCGACGCTCGGGCGGACGAATTGCTGGCGCGCCGGATTGAAAACACGTTGAGTGAGGACCTGTTTCAGGAGATAGCCGGTTTCGCGCAGGCCCGCTTCAGACGACTGGTTAATGAAGAAGGGTTTGAACGGAAGATTGGCGACTTTGTTTCCGGACGTCTGGACGATCTGGCGAAAAGCACCGAGACACTGGCCGAGACCTTTACTCCCGAAACTGTCGCTTTTCTGAAAGAGCGTATTGACAGCCAGGTCCCGCCCATCGTTCATCATCTCGCCGACATCGCCACCAGTCAGAACACTCGGAAACAAATCGGCGCGCTAATCAAACGCGAAGTTGATGATTACTACGAGCAGCTTTCGCTGATTAAGAAAATCTTTATCTCGCGCGAGCGTATTCACCGCGAAGTTGATGAGCTGGTAAACAAAACTCTACCGACAAGAATCGAAGAATACCTGCGCGGTCCGGCGTTTGAGCAGGAAGCTGAAGCCTTTTTGAATGCGACCATCGACAATGTGCTGGCGCGGCCGTTGAATGTTTTGCTGGGCCAGATCGAGTCGGAAAAGTTTGATTCGATCAAAGATCAGATCACAAAACGCATTGTCGAGATGGCGAAGAGCGACGAGCTGACGGAATCGGTTTCCAATTACTTTAATGATGCTTTCAGCCGGCTCCGGACACAAACATTGGGCGATGCCCTGGTGCAACTAGACCCCGACGCAGTCGGCCGCGCCAAAGAATTTCTAACCAGGAGCTTGCTGGGATTGTTGTCGCGCGACGACACGGCACAAACAATCAACTTGATCCTCAGCTCGCAGATCGAGCGGCTACTGATTTCACCGATTGGCAGGCTGGGCAATCACGTCTCAGAGCATTCAATGAAACGAGCCAGCGCGGCGCTGGTGGAACGCATTACAACAGCAGCGCGTGAGCGACTGCCAAATGCGATTGCTGAGTTTGATGTGGGCGGGCTGGTGCGAAAGAAGGTGTCAGACTATCCAATCGAGAAACTTGAAGTGCTGGTGTTGTCGGTGGCGCAACATCACCTGAAAACAATCGAGTTGTTCGGAGCCGCTATTGGGTTCTTTATCGGAGTGGCGCAGGCAATCTATTTCTGGCTGACATATGTGCCCGGGCGGTGACAATCCCGATCCCAAGAGCGGGGGCAAGCCCACCTTCCCAACCCTGAGATGATCGCGGTTGTCCTGATAATTCTTGAATGAAGGGCTCTCAACGGCGAGCTACTAGCAAGTGAGAGAACCTCTCAGGTCAGGAAGGCGGGCTTGCCCCCGCTCTTTTTGTTTGACGAGTCTATTCACGATTCACGATTTACTGCTCTTTAGAATACGCTTCCATGCGCCGCTGCATCTCTTCGGGCGCGACATCTTCGACGTGCGTCGAGACCAGCCAAACATGACCAAACGGATCCTCAAGTCTCCCAGAGCGATCGCCATAAAACTGATCGGCGATGGGAAGCAGAACCTTCGCGCCGGCTGCCACCGCTTTTTCAAAGAATGCGTCCACGTCCTCGACATACATGTGCAGGCGCACTGCTGACCCGCCGAGAGTCTTTGGGCTGAGATTGCCATAGTCAGGAAATTCATCCGCAAGCATAACCAGCGCGTCGCCGATTTTGATTTCAGCATGGCCGAGCGTTCCATCAGGCCCGGGCAGGCGCATCAACTCAGTTGCGCCGAAAGCTTTTTTGTAAAACTCGATCGCATCAGCGGCGCCCTTGACTGACAGGTATGGGGTTATGCCTGGGTAATCCGCGGGTATCGGATTCACTTTCTTTTGGGGAGTACTCATAACGTTGCTCCTTGATGATTGGAAGGAATTACTTGGATTTCTGATTTCAGTTTTCTCTGTGTAATCTTTGTGCTTTCTGTGTCTCTGTCCGGGGTCCCCGCGCGGGCAGCCCGCGTGGGGTGGTGGTGGTGAATCTTTATCAACCATTGGCTACCACAGAGACACAGAGAACACTGATGACGCACAGAGATTAATTCAAACTAGAATGCTACCAAGAAGTGTGGCTAACTTACTTAGGGCACTAGCAGTGAACCTTGAGGCAGAGACTGAAAAGAGCGCAAAGTTGCGCGAATAATCAAGACTGGCCAAGGGTCGTCGCTATCATCTAATTCCCTGGGGACATCAGTTCGGCTGACTGCGCAGCCTTGGGGTCAAAAGGCGTCGCCAGAAACTTCTTAGCGGTCGCCATGGCGTTGTCGTAATTGATTCCGGATTGGACAGCTTTATTGTATTCCGCCACGGCGCGATTGCGTTCGCCCTTGGCATCATAAGCATTGCCTTTCTTGATGTGGGCCCAAACCTCAATCCACGAAGGCTTGACGGTGCCGTTAAGCGAGGCCTCAAAATTGTCGAGCGCGAGCTGCCAGTTGCGCTGTTCCAGATAAAGCAGGCCCAGATTGTAATAGACCCATGAATTCGAGCGGTCCAATTTCAGCGCCGCCTCAAACTGCTGTTGCGCTTCCGCGTACTGACCTTCCTTCATCTGCTCGATGCCGCGGCGCGCAATAATGGAAATACGCAAATCGTCGGACATGCGCAGAATTTTGTAGTTGGGATCGACGACCACTTCAATCGGCTGGCCATTCGACTCGAAATCAAAATCTTCGCTGCGGCCTTCAATCGTGGTTACCATTGTTTGACTGTCGCCTTCCGAGCGCAACATTAACTGCACCGGCAGGCGCAGGTTCTCCAACGTTTGTTTGACAGTGCCGCGCGTGCGGAATTTACCCGCGCGCGTGCGAATGATTTGGTAGTCAACGGTAAACTCGGGGACGCCGGTGCCTTCGACCCACTGCGCAAAGAAATAGCGCATGTTCTGAGCGGCAATTTGCGCGGTTAAGTGCTCAAAGTCGTCGATGGAAGCGTTCTTGCCGCGATACTGCTCGAGAAAGTTATGCAGCAGCAGGTCAAATTTATCTTTGCCCACCGTTTCGCGCAGCATGCGAAAAACCATGGCGCCTTTGTGAAAGACGATCGATTGATAAGCGGCGGACTGATCGTCCAGGGCGCTGGGCGCGCGTGCAATCGAAGCCGTCTGTTCAAAAGTCAGCGCGCGTTCCTGCTGCTCACGCTGCGCCGCCTCGAGCGCACCGCCAGTCAAGTTTGATTCACGAAACGCAAATGAACTCCACTCAGCCAGCCCCTGCGAAATCCAGGCATCGTCAAATGACTTTAAGCCAACTGTTTGTCCCCACCATTGGTAGGCGACCTCGCGTTGCAATTTCTCTTCGGGCAACGACCGCGACGAGTCGAATAACTTTGAAGCCAGAAAAATAATTCCCGGTCCTGAGTAAGTGTCCACACTGTCGTCGTCAACTTGGGCTATCACCAGGCGACTGCCGAAGAGTGGCGCGCCGTATTGCTTCGAATAGAATTCCAACACCTGGCCCATCAGTTCGGCATAACTATTAATGCGGCTTTCGCTGCCAGGCTTGGCATAGAACTGAATCTCGTACTTCCCGAAATGAAGATTGCGATTGATGTACTGCCCGGCGGCGAAGTTTCCAATCAGCACTGGCTGGCGGTGAACAAAGTGATAGCGAGTTGCGCCTTCTTTCGGCGATGGCTGAGCGGTCACCGCATCGTCGCTGGTGCCGGCCACCTGAAGGCCGGTGGGAACGATCAAAGTGATATCAGAAGTGGCGCGGTCCGCAGCATAGTCGTGGAAGGGAAACCAACGGGAGGCGTACAGCAAGTAGGAACCTTCCGGACCAACATAAGCGAGCCGCTTGGTGGCCAGCGGTCCGCCCTCTGGTGAAACCAATGCGCCGCTCCAACGAAACCGCAAAGTCACCGGTTGATTGGCCGGTACGACCTGCCCCAAATCCACGCGCACGCTTGGTCCAAGTGAACCAACCCCGACTGCATCCTGGACAAAGGTCAGCGTTTGCCCGCTGCGATCGATGCTTTCCACCTTTAACGAACCGTTCAGCTCGAAAACGAGAGATCGCGTCGCATCCAGCGGGGTCAGGGTGATGTCGGCTCCGGCCCGTAACATGTGTTGCTCGGGAATTAACTGGGCCTCAATGCGATAGTTCGTAATATCAAAACGGTTGGCTTTTGGCTGCGGTGCGGGTTGCTGTGCACTCGCCGCCGAAGCAAAAACCAGAACCGCGGACACGATTAGAAAGAATTGGAGAAAGATGGGCCCGAATGTCTTCATTTTAGTCTCTGCTTTGTGGTTGGGCTGGTTGTTCGAATTATACAGCCGCCCTCTTCTGACAGCACAGCTCTGGCTCTTGTTTCGGGCATCCGTGTGGGTTGTCCGGAACCAATTGAAGCTTTCTGCGTCGGGATTTTGGATGGTGGGAAGTTGCGCGCGGTTGGCTGGATGATCCCGCTCTTCACCGGCAAAAAAGCGAGGAAGAGCAAAAGCAAGCTTCAGAAGTCGCGACTTGACAGGGTCCGAATCAACCAAATACAGTTGGGTTCTTCCCAGTTTTCCAGACAAAATTGTTTTCTGAATTATTGCTTACGGCTGGGGGCCGCGACGAAATTCAGTTCTTTCAGGTCACTGCTAACAGCAGGCAAAATTTTGTCTACTGGTTCAAAGCTGAATCCATCGCTCGAGGGAATAATTCTAAACCCGTGATCAGACGGCGCGACCGTGAACGAGTAGTTTCCCAAATCGTCGGTCGTGGTTGTCAGCACGGTGCCTTGCGAACTGATTAATAAGACTACGACATTCGCGAGCGCATTATTGGTGGCGTCTTTGACGGAGCCACTGACGGAAAAGGTTGATGGCGTTGTTGCTGGGGTCTCCACTGGTTTTATTTCGGGACTCGGCGCCGCGGGGGAGGGTATTTCCGCAGTGGGTGTGGGGCTGGGAGCGGCAGCAGCAGGAGTTGGCGTAGGCGACGGCTCTGTCTTTACTTCCGGCGATGGCGTGGGCGTCGCCGTTAGCACTTCCGGAGTTGGCGTCGGTTGGTTTACCGGCGCCGCTGTCTCTGGTGTCGCGGCAGGTTTCGTAGCAATGGGCTCGTCCGCTGCCGGGGTTGTCTCTCCAACCACCGCACTGCTTGCTCCATTAAGTCGTTCGTCCAACCCCGCCAGCGAACCATTCACTCGCCGGTAGAGTTTTTCAATTACGGCGCGGCGCACCGGATCGGACGCACCGGCGCCGTAGCTTCTTATGTAATTAGAGATCGCTTCTTCATTCTTGCCCTGCCGTTCGAGAGCGGCGCCCAGATGCCATTGCGACGCGCGCATTCCGGGCGTCCCGGCAGGCAAAATGTTGACTGCGCGATTGAGATGGTCCACCGCCTCATCAAGTTTGTCTAAGTTGAATAGCGCCCAACCCGAGGTGTCTTCAATGTGCCCCCGCAAAATATTGGACAAGATATTCGGCGGGGCTTCTTCAATGTCGGGCGTACCGCCGGCCGCGATAGCCCGCGCGCGAATCTCCCGGTATTCATCCGCCTGCACCGCAACTGTTACCGCCGGTACGGTCAACGCGGCATCAGCGCTGGTGCGGGCTGCTTCAGCCAGTTCATAAGCCGTCTGAAAGCCAACTCGTTTTTGCAGCAATCTACTGGCTGCATAAAGCTCGCGATGTGCGAGTGCCGCGTCATTCCCTGAAGCAAACTCTTTCGCCGCGGCCACGGCTGCCTGCTCGTTAATCGTTTCTGTTGGCGGATTGAGTGCAGTCGCAAACACCAGCAAGTCCTTAAGAACTTTGCTGCTACTTTCCGAGTCTGCGGCCGTCGACTGAAACAGACTTGCCTGCCGCTCTGGTGTGAGTAGCTCGATGAAGTTAGCAGCTTTCGCCGCTATCCGGCCGCCGAGTCGCGTTTCGATCTTGTCGTTATTGAAACGAAAAGTTTGGGTCAGAACTTCGGCTGCTTCGTCGTATAGCCCGGCCGAGACCAGGGCGTTGGCCAATTCATAATCGAGCGTGGGAAATTTTCCATACTGTCGCGCGAAGCGGAGCACGCCTTCAGCCGCCAGCGGGTTGCGTTGCGCAATCAGCGCCCGGGCCACTGCAACATGCGACCAGGTATAACGCGGTTCGATTTCGACAGCCTTGTTTCCCAGGACGATGGCCAGGTCATTTTCCTTGTGCGCCGCAAACCAATAAGCCGCGGACGAAAGCAGCGGCAGGTTTTGCGGATCAGCCTTTAAGGTGGAATCCAGTTCGGTCCTGGCTTCGTCGGTACGACCAAGATCCAGAAGTGAGATAACCGCGCCGGCGCGCGCTGCTTTATCAGTGGCGTCTGCGGCCAGTTGTTCTCGATAAAGCGCCAACGCCTCTTCATCTTTACCGAAAGCGCGCCGAAGATCAGCTAGCCCTCGTCGCGCAGCCTTTGATTTTGGGTCGAGTTCGAGCGCACGTTTGTATTCGGCTGCGGCTTCATCCAGGCGTAGCGAAACATGCAGCGCTAATCCCAGGGATTGATGCGCCGCGGCCAAATCCGGAGCAAGTTTCAGCGCCTGCATTGCGATTAGCCTTGCTTCTTCCCCACGCTCAATCGCAATGTAAAATCCGGCAACCGCCAGCAATCTATTCGGGTCGGCGCCAAACTTGGCAACAATATTTCGTGCCGCAGTATCAGCGGCGGCGCGCTCGCCACGCAGATAAAGATTCAAGGGGATCTGCGAAATAACTCCCGCAAACAATTTATCGGAAGCCGTAAGCGGCGCCTCGCTGATCGCGCGCAGTAATTGTTCGACGCCGCCGGCACTGTCGCCTTTTTTCAACAGTTCGTCGCCAGAGGCCGCATACGAGCTAATGAGCAACTCGAGCGCGCGTGTTTTCGCGCTTGAATCAGGATGTGCGTCGAGAAACTTTTTTAGAGCGAGCACGCGAGCTGCAATAGGCAAAGTCAGCGTCAGTTCAACTTCTTCGGCTTCGTCTTCACCACTCGCGGTAGTCCCAACCGCGCGTGGTCTCACGATTGGCGGAGCAGTTGGCAGGTCACGAGGTGTAACAACTGCTACTGCTTCCGGAGAAACTTGCGGCGAAGGTGCAACGTCTGACTGTGTCCCGCTAGCAGCAGGACTCGGAGCTGCTGACGCCACGGGCGCATTCAAATCCTCGACACTTAGCCCGCGATTACGCGCAATGGTCGCAACAAAATAATCGACCGCAGCGCTGACCCCTTCGGCAAAGCGTCCCGATCTGAGATGGCCACGCAGGCGTTGAGCGATTTCGCCCAGCACGCCCTCGGGTAGCTCTCTCTGTGCCTCCTTGCTGAATTGCGTGAACGAAATCTCTTCCTTAACAGACAAGACCAGCAGCAAACTCTTACCGATCGAGCCGCGACCAACAATTTTCCAATTCTGCGCCAGTTGTTGTGAGAAATCGAAAATGTCCTGTCCGCGAGTTGTCTCGACTATTACCACGTCAAATTGAATGCCGGTTTTCTGTTTTAGATTTTGGAGGGTGTTTTCGAGTCGCTGACGCGTAGTCTCGTCAATCACCTGGGCAAAGTCGTTCATGTGCCCCGTGCGCGCCGGCAGTTGCGGAGAAGTCTGCGCCTTTTGAGTCACAGCAGACGCCAGTAACAATGCAGCGGTGGTGCAACTTACAAACAACAGCGCTGCCTTACGATAGAGTTGTAATTTCATAGAATGCTGATTTCTATCCGGGAGAATTTAACTGTCGGGGAGCAAGTCGAGCGGCAATACCGCTGTTGCATGAAAGACGCTTTGAAAAGCCATGATAACATCGCCTGCTTTGGCCAGCGAATGGCGCAAACCGCAAATCTTATGTCCGATAGCGAAACTCCCGCGCCAGCATTTAGCGACCTGGACGAAACCTGGGCCACTGAACTCCGCGACGCCGAGGCGCGAGCCCGCGCCGCCGGTCGCGCAGACATCGCGGAATACCTCGCACTTCGCAAATCAAACGATCGGCTGCGCAAAACTGCCTGCGATTGGTTGCTGGAAACCTTTCGGAACGTGGCCGGCGAAATGAACCGAGCCGGTGCCTCGCTGCAAATATCCAACGACGACAATTATCAATTCACGGTTGCGAACGCCGCGCTGGTGGGCAAACTTTTGAAACTCGAAAATGGTGTCAGACAGTTGCTGGTTGAAGTCGGCTGGCCACGGGTTCCGGCACATGGTTTCATAAGCGGGGGCGGCATCGCGCTCGGACGTCTAAGGCATCTCGGAATTAAGTCGGCCAGCGATCAGATTCGCCTGGTGATATCGCCTGAAGGATCGCCGCGCTGGATAGTTGAAAATAAACCTGAACCGGTCGATGAAATTCGCGAAGCAAACATCAGACATCACATCTCAATCCTGCTCGACAGCTCGCGCGTTGACCAGAATCACTTCTGACTTCTTCTCGCTCTAGCTTTCAGATGTTCTCCCTTGATGACAGAATAGCGGCATGCCGGGAACGCTCTACGTCGTTGCCACGCCCATTGGCAATCTGGAAGACATCACTCATCGCGCGCTGAGAGTGCTGCGCGAAGTTGACCTCATTGCTTGCGAAGACACACGGCACACCAGAAAACTGCTGAACCATTACGGCATCAAAACAAAGGTCACCAGCTATCACGATCACAACGAGCGCGAACGCACAGTTGAACTGCTGCAAGCCCTGGCGTCGGGTCGGAATGTAGCGATTGTTTCCGATGCCGGCACGCCGAGCATCAGCGACCCCGGCTTTCGCCTGGTCAGTGACGCAGGAGCGCAAGGTATACCGGTGGTTGCTTTGCCGGGACCGACGGCGCTAATCGCGGCCCTGGTGGCTTCAGGATTGCCGACCGACGAATTCTTTTTTGCCGGCTTTCTGCCGGCGCGCTCAGGAGAGCGGCGCGCACGTCTGACGAAGTTGCGCGAACTTCCCGCGACTTTGATTTTTTACGAAGCGCCGCATCGCATCGCCGCCGCACTACGCGACGCGCGCGAAATTCTCGGCGAGCGCAAGGCTGTGGTCGCACGCGAGTTGACTAAGATTCATGAAGAGATTGCGCGCGGGCGTTTGAGTGAACTCGCCGAACAGTTTGGTTCAGACGAGAGAGCACGGGGAGAAATCGTATTGCTAATCGATCGCACGCCGATGGAAAGTGAGAAGGATGTTGGCGAGGTTCGCACCATCGCGACCTTGGTCGCCGGCTTTGAAGAAGAGGGCCTGGACCATCGCGCCGCTCTCAAGAAAGCTGCGCGCGAGCTGGGACTTTCACGCGACGAAGCGTACCGCCGCCTGGTTGCGGAACGCGGCAACTAAGAGCGGGGGCATGCCCATCTTCCTGACCACGAGACATTCAGAGCTGAGTGTGGAGGTTTTGCATTGAAAGGCGTTTAATGCAAATGCAACCGATCAGGCCGAGTAACCTCATGGTCAGGAAGGCGGGCTTGCCCCCGCTCTTTAGTTAACCTCCAGTCAACAGAACCGGTAGTTGTTTATCAACCTTAGGTCGGACGGCACGGTTAGCTACATCCCACAACAGCATGTAAACCGTGCGCGTGATCTTTTCCATCTTCTGAAAATCAATCTTTTGCACTTCGTCGCCGGGCCGGTGATAGTCCTCATGATCGCCGTCAAAAAAGAAAACGATCGGAATGCCTCTCTTAGCGTAGTTGTAGTGATCGCTGCGGAAGAAAAAGCGGTTCGGATCGGTCTGATCGTCGTAGCGATAGTTGAAAGCAAGGTTCAAATAGTCTTTGTTGACTGTTTCTGCCAGCTCGCCCAGCTCAGTGCTCATCATCTTTGAGCCGATCACATAAACTTCGTTTGGTCCCGACAGGTTCGCATTGCGCACATTCGTATCGCCTTCTTTCTTGCTGCGCCCGATCATGTCAATGTTGAGCTGCGTCACGATCTTAGCGAGCGGAATGGTCGGATTCTCAGTGAAATAGCGCGAGCCCCACAAACCTTTCTCCTCGCCGGCATGCCACACAAAGAGCACTGAGCGTTTTGGCCGCTGCGGAGCTTTTGCCAACGCCTCGGCCATCGCCAACAGCGCTGTCGTGCCTGAGCCGTCGTCGTCGGCGCCGTTGTAGATTGCGTCTCCGTTCACCGGCAAGCCGACACCAATGTGATCGTAATGGGCGCCGACCGCAACGTACTCGTCCTTCAAGACAGGATCGCTTCCTGCAAAAACTGCCACCACGTTTTGTGTTGCCAGCGACTCAGATTTAGTTTTGATCGTGAGCGAAAGTTGCTTTTCAGGATTCAGCGCAAAAGAATCAGGAACCTTGCCGGAATAGATCGAATCGAAGATCGCGTTGGCGCTTTGCTTTTCACCCTGGAACAAACCATTCGCCAGCCGCGGCGCCGCTACGATCTGAGGCAGCAGCACTAAGTTTACTGCCGGGTTGCCGGAAGCTATCGAGGCGGCTGTATTTTGAAACTTCTCGACCCTGATAACGCCTCGTTCAGTCAGTCGACTTCGATTGCGATCCCAGTTCGCCAGATACTGAAAATCAGGAATGAATACGAGACCGACAACGCCCTGCTTCTGCGCATACTCGCTGGCGGTCATGTAGTCTTCGCCGCGTTTGCCGGTGAGATCTGCCCGGGTGATGCCGCGCGGCAGTCCGTCCGGCGGCGAAACAATAATGGCAATTTTGCCTTTCGCATCGATCCCTTTGTAAGCATCGATATTTTTCGACTTAACAAACCAGCCGCTGCCGGCGAACACGAGCGGAGCGGAAATGTTTGCAGGGCGCGAATAAGGAATATAGTCATCGCCCATAACCAGGGTTTGGCCGTTGAGCTGCACCGTTGTCTCTGCTTTTTCAAGATAGTCTCTTCGCAGCGCAATCTTTTGAAAGAATGAACCATCGTCACCCGCAGGTGTGAATCCCCAGCGCGATAAATTCATCGCCAGAAACTTTGCGGTTGTGTCGAGTCCTCGCGAAGGAGTGTCGCGGCCTTCCATCTCATCGGAAGCGATAAACGAAAGGTAGTCTTTCAGTTCTGCTGCGGTGATGGTGTCCGTGCCTCGTTGGGAGGTAACCGTAACGGGGACTATTCTGCTTGATTTATTTTTGTTTCGCTGCGCGTAACTTGCCGGAAACGTTACGGTGAGCGCAGTGATCAGCGCTAAGGTGGTCAAAAACTTTCGCATATGGCCTCCGAAATAAATAATCGCTCCTGGTTTTTAAAAAGATAACAGCTCGATAATATCAGTTGTCAATTCGCAAGGCTTTTTGCGAACGCCTGTTCTCTTCGATTCGATTCGCAGACACTGATCATAACTGAAAGTCCTGGCGGTGAGTCAACAGGTACCGCAGCTTATTTTTGAGCCGCCAACGTTCGGGGTAACCCCCGAAAATATCGATAACACGCGTGATAGGTGATTACTGCAACATATGCGCGGAAGTCGCCTATCGCTTTTCTACCAGAAGCGTTCTTAAGTCTTCTTAATTCGTCAACGAGTGTTGTCTGAACATCGGAAAGGATCTCAAGTGCTTCCTGATTCGTGTAGCTTCCGTCGGCAGGATCGAGAATCACACGCAGCTTATTGCGAATGATATTTCTTGCTGTTGGCATGGCATGTCCGGAAATCAGCTCATCAAGAAGACAGTCGGAATCTGATTCAGTTGCCGCCTGTAGGAAGCCGGCCAAAGAACCGTCATTCTTATCTGTTCCCTGCAATGTCATCGGGAAACTCGTCTTGCTGACTTATGGGGCGGCGCGATTAATTAGCGACCTTGGAAGTTTACCTCGTCGTACTGAACATGCGAATGGTGCCTTGTAGTTACGCCTGTTGCACTGCCCGAATCAAGCGTGTGAGAGTTTCTTTGGCATCGCCGTAGAGCATTCCGGTCACTGGCTTGAAGAACAGCGGGTTCTCGAGGCCGGAAAAGCCTTTACCCTGTCCGCGTTTCAAGACTACGACTGATTTCGCGTGATCCACTTCCAGGATTGGCATGCCCGCAATCGGACTGCCCGGATTGTCGCGCGCATCGGGATTGACGACGTCGTTCGCGCCAATCACAACCGCGACGTCGGTTTGCGGAAACTCCGGATTGATCTGTTCCAATTCATAGAGCGACGAGTAAGGCACGTTTGCTTCGGCAAGCAACACGTTCATGTGGCCGGGCATGCGGCCGGCAACGGGATGAATTCCATATTTGACCGTGACGCCGCGCTTCTCGAGTGTGTCTGCCAATTCGCGGACTGCGTGTTGCGCTTGAGCGGTCGCCATGCCATAACCGGGAACGAACACGACCTGTTTTGCATAAGCCATCTGCGTGGCGATGTCTTCCATACTAACTTCACGCATTGTGCCAGTCTGTTCAGCACCGGCGGTGGAAACTGCAGCACTTCCAAAAGCGCCGAACAGTACGTTTGTCATCGAACGATTCATCGCCCGACACATCAAGATCGAAAGAATGAACCCGGAAAAACCATCGAGCGTGCCCGCAATGATCAAAACGTTGTTTGATAAAACAAAGCCAGTCGCCGCCGAAGCAAGGCCGGCATAAGAATTTAGCAGCGACATCACTACGGGCATATCTGCCGCGCCGATGGGCATGACGAGCAACAGTCCGAAGATAAATGCCAGCCCGACCATCGTGAAGAACAGCGGCATCGAGCCGGGCACAAAGATCAAATAAACAAAAATGCCGACCGTCGTGGCCAGCAATGCCATGTTGAAAATGTTCTGGCCTTTGTACGTGAACGGCGTGCCACGCACCAGCCCCTGCAACTTCGCGAACGCCAGCAAGCTTCCGGTTGTAGTCAACGCGCCGAGCATCACTTCAAAGCCAAGCGCGGCCATCGTTATTGTTTCGAGGTGGCCGCCGTGACGATAGAACTCGGAAATCCCGACCAGTGCGGCGGCGAAAGCGCCGAACGCGTGCGACAGCGCGGTCCGTTGCGGCATCGCCGTCATCGGCACCCAAAGACCCATTGCCAAACCAACCAGCGAGCCGAGCACCAGACCGGTAATGATCCAGGTGAAGGTGACGATCTCGTAATGCATCAGCGTGCCGATGATGGCCATCAACATGCCAAACTCCGCCAGATGCATGCCGCGCTTGGCAGATTCCGGATGGCTCAATCCTTTTAGCCCGAGAATGAAAAGGACGGAGGCCAGCAGGTAACTTAGTTCGATGAAGTAGGTGCGCAATGTTTTGTTTTGACTAACTTAGAAGAGCGGGGGCAAGCCCACCTTCCCAACCTGAGAGACATCGATCGATGATGCTTTATCTGTCGATTGAATGGTCATAAAGTGAAATTCGATCAGCTACCTGGAAGCAGCTCGGGGTCAGGAAGGCGGGCTTGCCCCCGCTCTTGCTTACTTCTTAATCTCCTGTTTCGCCGCTGGTTTTCGCTTGAACATCCTCAACATGCGATCGGTGATAACGAATCCGCCCACGACGTTTGTAGTCGAACAAAACACCGCGGTGAAACCAAGAATGGTGCTCACCGTGTTGTAGTGCGCACCGGCAGTAACAATAGAACCCACCAGCGAAATTCCCGAGATGGCATTCGTCGCAGACATCAGCGGCGTATGCAAAAGCGGCGGCACGCGCGAAATAACCTGGTAGCCGAGAAATGCGGCGAGCGCGAAAACGTAAAACGCGGAGATTAAGGTTGCTGCAGTCATTGAGTCCTCTCTCAAGCAGCCTGCGGTAGCAGGCGGAAGCATAAAGCCCAGGGTGGAGCAAAGCGGAACCCTGGGTTACCACGTCTCAATCATCACGAGCCCGCGGAGCGGGCGGCAGAGCCGACCAACCAAATCTGTCGCCCGTTTCACGGGCTTTGAACCTTCTTCACAAGCTACCCGGGGTTCCGCTTCGCTCCACCATGGGCTTTATGCTTCCGTCTGCTCCGCAGACTCGTTGAATCACGTAACCAGGTTGGCGTTCACGTACTTGAACCAGCGCTCAGCGCTGCGCCTACTCTTTGATTCACAACTTTCCCCTGATGCGTCACGCACGATGGACCAACCACGTCATCGTTCATATCGACGTTTAGTTCACCATCTTTGATCAGCAAACCTAAGAACGCCGTAACGTTGCGTGAATACAACTGACTAGCGTGCACGGGAACCGTCGCCGCCAAATTCGTCGGCGCCATGATTGTCACGCCACTGCGTTCGACAATCTCATCAGCTTTGCTTAAGGCGCAGTTGCCGCCGGTTGCGCCTGCAAGATCGATAATTACCGAGCCTCGCTTCATTCCGTTTACAGCCTCTTCAGTTACTAACAGTGGCGCCCGGCGGCCGGGAACCTGCGCAGTTGTTATGACCACGTCTGCGGTTATGGCATGCTCCGCGATCAAGTCGCGACCACGCTGCAAAGCTTCGTCTGACAACTCAACCGCGTAACCGCCAGCGTCTTCTGTTTTAAGTCCACCCAGATCGACTTCCAAAAATGTTGCGCCCAGCGAACGCACTTGTTCGCCGGCCGCGGCACGCACGTCATAACCTTCGACGACCGCGCCAAGTCGTCGCGCGGTTGCTATCGCTTGTAAGCCCGCCACGCCCGCGCCCAACACAAGCACGCGCGCGGGCGGCACAGTGCCCGCCGCAGTCATCAACAACGGAAACATTCGCGGAATGTGAGACGCTCCAACTATCACGGCTTTGTAACCCGCGACGGTGGCCATTGACGACAGCGCATCCATCGCTTGCGCGCGCGTAATGCGCGGCACCAGTTCCATCGCAAACGTGGTGAGACCCTGCTCGAGCGCCGGCGCTAAAGCTTCAGGCTCGTCCAACGGTCGCAGAAAACCAAGCACGACTGCCTCTTTTTTGAGTTGGGAAAAGACTTCTTTAGGCGGGCGGTTGACTGTGACTAAAACATCGGCTGCGGCAAGCAACGCATTTCGGTCCGAAGAAATTTCCGCGCCGGCGGCTGCGTATTCATCGTCAGTGCGTGCCGCGCCTAACCCGGCGCCGCTTTCAATCGAAAGTGAGGCTTTCAACGCCACGAGTTTCCGTACTGAGTCGGGCATTAAAGCGATTCGCGCTTCGCCTGCTCCGCTCTCACGCAACACCGCAATGTTCATTTGTTTTCTGGGCGAGTATTACCGATCAAGATGAAGAGCTGAATTCGAGAAGGCGAAGTATAGCACGGGCTAGCGGCAACGAGATGTGACGAAGCTCACGTTGGCAAGTTTGCCCAGAGGGAGTCGGGAACGCGGTTGAGGAAATCACGGTTCGCCGCAGGCTGCACCAGTCTATGGCATCTGTTCAACCTGCACGTAGAGTGTGTAGTGGCCGCCTAACTCAGGCGCGTCGGCATAGACGATCGTAGCTGGCTTGCCGCTTCCTTGCGCACTCTGCACTGCCATCCGCAAAGCTTCGTCGTAAGTTAGAATTAGCACTTGGGGCCGAAAACGATAATCGTCGCTATACCCGCGCATTCGGGGCTGATCCGTGATGCCGACTCCCAGGTGATCGTTAACGATTGAAGTCTTGGAAAAAGTCTCGCCACCATCAAATCGAGACGAGCAGGGCAACAAGATCGGGATAAGCCGGGCATGGGGCGGCAGGCCCGGGTGTGCAAGGAAGTTTGTCGGCGAGCGTAACCATTGCCACCATGCCTGGGCGCGGTAGGGCGACAATAGATAGATCACCGCGATAGGAATTGAAAGGTGAAGTCGGATTATCTAACGCTCCTCCTGCAGGACCGCCGTTGGTTCTGTCGAATTGTCTCCAGTTGCGACCCTGGTCGGTGGTTATAGCCCAATTGAGGAAACCAGTTGGGCCGCTGCCATTGAAACCCATTATGAGGCGTGCCTCGTGGGGCCCCGCAACGTCCGTCCATCTTGGCACAAATGCAATGGTCGTCTCTGCGCCGCGGCGCTCGGGTGAGTTCCCTGGCAGGTCTGGACTGATCCCTTCATAAAATCCGCTCTGAACGCTGGTAATTGAGGAGTCGCGGTTACAACCATCCGCTACGGATGAAGTGCCGCTAGCTGGCACGCGCTGTTCTCCATACAATCGACAAGGTTGCGCTTCCGTGACTCGAGGCGTCTGTTCGCGTATTGGAGCAGTCGCCATTTGTCCGCTTCCCTGCGCCGCGCAGGTAATACTGAACGAGCCTGTCTCATGGCTCGATTCAATTTCGTTTGGAGCGAGAATCCTAAGCGCCCGCCATCCTTCGAACCGCGGAAGCGCGCTGGCGTCGCCCAATGTCCATTCGGTGCTCACCGACTGTCGGCCAGCTTCTTTGAATACCATTTCAAAGGTGGGACCTGTGGCTCCATCACTGCGCGTGAACGTGTAACGAACCGTGCCTGGGCCGTCTGTTGCAATATAACCATTGAAGACGACGTTTATGGGACATGGCCCGCTCACCTGTGCTTTGTCCGACGTGAGCGACGCTTCGGTCACGCGAAAGTCCGGCTGTTGCGCCGACACTATGAACGTTAAGGCGAAGATCGAGAGCAGGCATGCGATTACCAACGCTTTGTTAGTTGAATAGTGAAACACCTTTTTTAGCTCCGTGATCGCTGACTTGGTTGGACGCTGCTTCAAATGTGCCCAATGGTCGTTGTGCCCGAATCAAACCTCGAAATTTTGGAAAGGGCTAATAGTCCGGTCCGAAAATTGATCCTTCAACGGGGCGCATGCTACGTAAAGTAACTTATGGGTTGTATATGGCGGGCACACTAATTCTCGCCCTAATACTGGATTAGGGACAGTTAATCCGCGGCGAAGGTGTCTGTCTGTTCGGTAACACACATAAACGTCCATCTCTATTCAGTTGGAAATGAGCGCTACTGAGGTGGTCGAGGCAAATCATACATCGCAAGGCACGAGTTTGCCAACATTCAATTTTGCCGCCTATAATCAATCTCGTTTAGCACGGCGCATTGGTGTAGTTGGTTAACACGCTGCCCTCTCAAGGCAGAGATCACGGGTTCGAGTCCCGTATGCGCTACCAAGTAATGAAACGGCCACCGTCGTTAGCGACAGCGGCCGTTTTTCGCTTTCTGCTTCTTTCAGTTTGCTGCCTTCTGCCTTTCTCAGAAAATCAACCGCGCTGCCAGTTGAATGTTGCGTGGGCCGCCGCCGCCTAAGAATGGATTGCCAATGCCGACGTCGGGCGTGACTGTAATCGGCAGCAACGGATTTGAAAAATTTGGATGGTTGAAGATGTTGAAGATTTCGGCGCGCAATTGGATCTTCACGCCTTCAGTGATTGGCGTGTCCTTGAAGATTGAAAAGTCGACATTCCGGTAACCAGGACCACGCAACGCGTTGCGACCCAGTGAACCGAAGTGCCAGGTTCCGGGAAGACAGGAAGCGGCGCTGCAATCACCAGCGGGATCAAGCGTGCAGGGAACTTTGAACGCCGACAGATTGATGAACCGGTCGGGCGCGTGCGTGCCGGCGTAGGGATCACCAATGATGTCCGGCCGCGGGAAAAACTCGCCGGTGTTGTTGTAGTCGTCGAACAAAGTGAGATGAAAAGGATTGCCACTGCGCAACGTTACGACAGTATTAAGTTGCCAGCCCTGGCCCAGACGCGGATGGCCCTTGGCAAAGTTTGGGATGTTGTAACTGGCAGAAGCAACGAAGCGGTGCCGGCTATCAAAGTTTGAATTGCCACGTTCGAGATCGGCGCGATAACTGTTGTCGGGTTGCGTTGCGTTCGCCACGTAGTCCTGACCATCCGACGCGTTATCAATCGAGTGTGACCAGGTGTAGTTGATCGCCGCGGACCAACCGTGGCTGTTGCGCAAGGTAAAGCTGGTTTGCAACGCGTTGTAATTCGAGTTAGCAGTTGTCTCGAGTTGATTGACGTAAAAGAAGGCGCCGCCTGATGGTGCGAATGGTCCATTATCAAATGGCCGCGCCGCGGATACGCTTGGGTTTACCGGTTGGTTGATGTCGCGATAGCGAAACAACTTGGTGCCGTGCGAGCCGACGTAACCCACCTGCAGCACGCCGTTCTTGAACAGCTCGCGTTGCAGATTCAGATTAAAGTTTTGCACGTAAGGCGTGGCCAGTTTTGGATCGACCGAGAACACGTCTGTGTCGCCAAAGCCGCTGAATATCGGCACGCCGTTCTGTATGGTGCCTACCGTGGAAAATGAAAACAATATCGGCGCCGGGCCGACTGGATTGAAAGCCGGACCGGGATTGAAAGTGTTGAAAGGCAATTGACCGGCGAAGAAGTCCTGCGAAAACGCGTCGTAAAACAGGCCCCAGCCAGCGCGCACGACGGTCTTGCCTTTACCACCTAAGTCCCACGCCAAACCAAGGCGTGGTGAAAAGTTATTGAAGTCACGCTTGTACAAACGTGGCAGACCAGCCGAGCCGACCTGCACCAGTCCCCTCACGCGATCAAAGGTACTGAGCAAGTTGTTCTTCTCGCGGATGACACCAAAGTAATCCCAACGCAAGCCGAGATTGAGAGTCAGGCGCGCGTTCCAGCGAAAAGTATCCTGTGCATAACCTGCATACGAGTTTTGAAATGTGTTGCGATTCGAGTTGCCGCGCGCCGAGCGACCACCGCCGAGATTGCCTGCAAGAAAATCCGCGAGCGTGTCGAAGTCCAGGCGGCCGCGATAACCGGCGTCAAAGAACTGGCTGACAGAGGTGCGACGAAACTCATAACCGAATTTCAAATCGTGGCGCGTGCGCTTTAACGAAAGGTTGTCGATCCATTGATAGTTTATGTCGGTGCGCGCGCGCGGCACGGAGAGCGTGGCGCCAATGTTTGCGATACCCAGGTCGTCATGTATGCGAATGAGCGGGAGACCGAAATCCTGCGAGTTAGTGATGCCGGTATTCAGTCCGATCGAGCTGGGATCGAACGCGCGGTCTTCCGGGAAAAAGCCCTCCTTGAAACGGTTGTAGCCAAACCGCACTTCGTTCACTACGGTGGGCGACATGATCTTTAGATAAGAAAGCGAAAGCAGGTGAACTTTTGTGGGTGTGACAGTGTTGTATCCCGGCAAGACGTTGCCGGCCAGTATTGCAAGCGGAAACGATTGATTACTCGTGCCATAAAAATAGCGGCCGGTGAGCTGAGTGTTTTTATTAAAGGAGTGATCGATCTTGCCGATAAAACTGTCGACGTCGTTCAGTGCTCGTGTGGTCACGAAAACATTCGGCGCGCCCGTGTTGTCAAATAGTGGCAGCGGACGATTCGGCGCTGGCCAGGGATTGCGTGCCAGCAATCTGGTGATGACGGGATTAGTTGGTCCACCGAGAGCAGCGATTTCGCGTGGATCGGGAACGCGCGCAGTTGAGTTTAGTCCCACCCGCTCGCGTTGCCCTTCGTAAGCAGCGTAGAAAAATGTGCGATTGCGCACGATTGGACCACCCAACGCACCGCCGAACTGGTTATTTCGAAACGCAGTTTGCGGGTCGGGCTTGGGATTGAAAAAGTTTCGCGCGTCGAGTGCGTTGTTGCGAAAGAATTCAAACAGCGAGCCGTGAAAATCGTTGGTGCCGGATTTGGTGACGATGTTCACGATAGCGCCCGAGTTCCGACCGTATTCGGCTTCGAAGTTTGAAAGGATGGCGGCTTCGGCGATCGCTTCAATGGGCAGGATAGTCGCCGGCGTGCCAAACACTCCGGCCTCGTTAATCGCCGGCAAATTACGATAGCCGTCATTCATGTCGGTGCCGTCGAGCAGAAAGTTGTTCGCGCGACCGCGATTTCCATTCGAACTAAACAAGCCAAACGATCCGGGCGAATCGGTGGCGCCAGATGGATCTCCGGTTGCGCCGGGAACCATCACCAGAAACTTTGTGAAGTCACGACCGTTGACCGGAAGGTCTGCGACCTCTTTAGTGCTGATCGTGCCGCCCAGCGTGTTGTTGGTGGTTTCGACTTGCGTGCTATGAAAGCGACGACATCTGGCTGCGGAAAGCGCAGGATGCGGCGCACGCTTTTGCTCATATTACTGAGAACGCGGAGTACCGCACTGGAACCTCGAATCCAAATTACGTCTACGTGGATGTTCGGAATAGAGGAGCAGCATCGAGTGCGGGCACGGAACAACTGACTCTCTATTGGGCCAAGGCAGGCGCGGGACTCAGTTGGCCCAATCCGTGGAATGGCGGAATCTATTTTGATCCTGGGCCAAACACGATGCTGATGGGAGGAGTGATCGGAACGGTTACGCTACCGGTCATAACTGCCGGAGGTGAGAGTATTCAGGAGTTTGCCTGGAACCCCCCGGACCCAAGCGTGTACGCCGCGGCTTTCGGCGGCGATACAAATCACTTCTGTTTGTTGGCGCGCGTTACTACCAGCACCACGGCGCCCTTCGGCATGACGTTTCCGGAAACCACAAATCTCTACGCGAACGTCCAAAAAAATAATCACGTCGCGTGGAAAAACATCGGAGTGTATGACCTGTTGCCTGGTACCAGCGCGCCGGCCCATGCCGTCCTTGCGAATCTGACCACGCAGAAGATGATTGTTAAGGTAAAGTTCTCGGCGCTTGACGCCGCCGGGAACGCCGTGCTGCTCGATAAAGGGATGCTGAAGATAACTCCAGGCACCAGGCTGAGAGAAATCTTGCAGCGGAACCGGCCAACGGGCGAGGGTTACAAGGATGTGGGCGACGGAACCTTCCAACTCGTCAAGGAGGGCGGGTTCCTGGGGAACATCCCCCTTGAGCCGGGCGTATTCGCCACGCTGGAAGTTGTCTTTGTTCCTAACAATCCTGCCGAGCAACTGAAAGGATATGCGATCAGGGTCGAGCAAGTGGACCAGACCGATGGAACAGATCACATTGTTGGCGGACAAACATTTGTATTTGGCATGGTGCAGGGCTTTGGCACCAGCGGAGGAGGCGGCGGGGGTGGTGGGACTGCGGGCCATTGGCCGTGGTGGTGGTGGCTGCTGGCTCTTCTGATCCTGCTCATAATTTTGTGGCTGCTCTGGAGGCTGCTGAAGAAATAACTATTTACCCTTAAGAAACTTGAGGCTGAGGGGTCACCTCACGTTTCAATTAACTTACTCGACGTTAGTGTTTGGCGCCTTGCTGACACTAACGTCGAGTTTGCCTCGCGAATTCACTCACGCCGGGTTTTTCCTTACTTTTACTTTCCTGCAACCTGTAATAAAGTCACTTCCAAAAGCGAAAGGGAAAAGCCCGTAAAGCAAACTGTTAGTTTGCGGTGGCGGGACAATATTCATCGTTGAGTACAGCGAACCATCAGCAAACTAACAGTTTGCTTTACGGGCCAACGGTTTAAAACATGAAAACGTCTCTGACTGAGAGCGCGATCCGAGATCTCTCGGCCAAACTGCAGCAAGCGACCAGCGATTTCGTCGTTAAATATCCCGGCGAGACGGGCAAGCGCCAGCCGGTGCACACCGTCTATGGCGGCGCGCATCTTTTCAAATCTGATTCAGCTTCGCGCCTGGGTGCGCTGGCACGTCGCTCGCTCGATCAGTTTGCTCCTGACTTCATTGCCTTCGCGAAAGCTATTGGCTTGCCCGGCGCTGAGGAGTTACCCGAATCAGCGGAAGAAGGCAACGGCCTGCGCGCGGATCTTGAAAACAATTCCGAGACGGTGCGACAGAAAAACAAAACGGCATGGCTGGCCCATACAATTTACAACCGCGTCAACGAGAAACTGCGCCGCGAGCCGGTCGAGGATTTTCGCATCGACTTTGAGGATGGCTACGGCAATCGTCCGGATGAGGAAGAAGATGGCCACGCTGCCGCGGCTGCAGCAGAAGTCGCCCAGGGCATCCTGAACAGCACACTACCGCCGTTCATCGGCATCCGTATTAAGCCGTTGACCGAAGAGTTGCGCGCGCGCAGCATGCGCACGCTCGATATTTTTGTTTCCACCCTGGTGGAGAAATCGGGAGGCAAACTTCCTGACAACTTCGTTGTAACGCTGCCAAAGATTACGATCCCGGAACAGGTCAGCGCGCTCGCCGACCTGTTTGAATCACTAGAGCAATCGACTGGTCTTGCTTCCAATTCACTCAAACTCGAAATGATGATCGAGACAACGCAGTCGATCATTAACAGTAGTGGTGAAATCAATTTGCCGTTGCTGTTGGCAGCCGCGCGCGGTCGTTGTGTAGCGGCGCATTTTGGAACCTACGACTACACCGCAAGTTGCAGCATCACCGCCGCGCACCAGCACATGATGCATCCGGCCTGTGACTTTGCTAAGAACATCATGCAGGTTTCATTTGCCGGCACCGGCATTTGGCTTTCCGATGGCGCGACGAACATTATGCCAGTTGCGCCTCATCGTTTCAGCGAAGGTGGTACGCCGTTGACCGCGGAGCAGATTAACGAAAATCGCGAGGTGGTCCATCGCGCCTGGAAGCTGCATTACCGTCACATTCAACATTCGCTCGAAACCGCTTTTTATCAGGGCTGGGATTTGCATCCGGCGCAACTACCGACCCGCTATGCCGCAGTCTATTCATTTTTTCTGGATAGCCTCGATGCGGCTTCCGAAAGGTTGAAGAATTTTGTAGAGAAGGCCGCGAAGGCGACTTTGGTGGGAGACGTTTTCGACGACGCCGCCACCGGCCAGGGTTTGTTGAATTACTTCCTGCGCGCGATTAATAGCGGCGCGTTGACGGAAGAAGAAGCCGTCGAACTTTCCGGATTGACTGTCGCCGAATTACGCTCCGGCTCATTCGTAAAGATTCTGAACAATCGGCAAAGCTTGTAGTTCAGAGTTCAGAATCAAGCGGTTTAGAGTACAAGCTTTAGCTTGAGTTGTTACGTGTCAGCAACCTGAAGGTTGGACTCTGAACTTCTTGAGTTGGTTTCAAGCAGCTCAGAGTACAAGCTTTAGCTTGAGTTGTTACGTGTCAGCAACCTGAAGGTTGTACTCTGAACTGTTTGAGTTTTACCAACCCGCACCTGAAGGCTGTCCTCTAAACTGCTTAAATCTTTTGGAGAATGAAATGAAAATCGTCGTTAGTCTGCTGCTTTTATCGACACTTTTGATGACCGGTATTTCAGGAATGCAAAGACGCGGTAATGGAAAGCTGACTGGAGATCCGGAGTTGGCAAAGAAGATCGCCCGCTTCGCGCCCACGATTTTGACAGCGGATGTCTCAAAATTGTCCGCGCGAGATCGCCAGGCACTTGCGAAAATCATCGCCGCGGCAAAGCTTTTGGATCCGCTGTTTCTGCGTCAAGTGTGGAGCGGCAACGATGCTTTGCAAGCAAAGCTGGAGGCCGACAAAACTGCGCTTGGCCGCCAACGGCTGCATTATTTCCTGATTAACGATGGACCATGGTCGCGGCTTGACAACAATGAACCGTTTATCGAAGGCGTGCCCCACGAGAAACCGCCACACGCAAATTTTTACCCTGATGACATCACCAAGGACGAATTCAATTCCTGGCTCGCGGGTTTGCCGGGTTCCGAGAAGGAAAAAGCGACCGGTTACTTTTATACCATTCGCCGCGACGCGTCAGGCAAGTTAACGAGCGTGCCTTACGGTCAGGAGTATCGCGAGTTTCTCGAACCCGCAGCCAAACTCTTGCACGAGGCCGCGGGATTGACTACCAACCGCACGCTGAAAGATTTTCTGAGCAAGCGCGCTGAGGCGTTTACTTCAAATGACTACTACGCCAGCGATGTCGCCTGGATGGATCTCGATGCGCCTATCGATGTGACCATCGGTCCATACGAAACATACGAAGACGAACTCTTCGGTTACAAGGCGGCGTTCGAGGCGTACGTAACGCTTACCGATGCAGTCGAATCTGAAAAGCTGAAGAAATTCAGCCAGCACCTTCAGGGGCTGGAAAACAATCTGCCGCTCGATGCGCAGTATCGGAATCCGAAACTCGGTGCGTCGTCGCCGATGCGCGTCGTAAATGAGGTGTTCGCCTCCGGCGAGGGAAACAACGGCGTGCAGACCGCGGCTTTCAATCTTCCCAATGACGAGCGCGTAGTTAAGGAAAAAGGCTCCGCGCGAATCATGTTGAAGAACGTGCAGGACGCGAAATTCAACAAGGTGTTGATTCCGATTACGCGTGAAGTACTGACCGTTGCCCAGCAGCGCGATATCGCCTTCGATTCGTTCTTCACCCACATACTGATGCACGAGCTGATGCACGGACTTGGACCACACAACATCACGGTTGGCGGACAGGCCACGACGGTCCGTTTGCAACTCAAGGATAAATACTCCGCGATTGAGGAAGCGAAAGCAGACGTGACCGGCTTGTGGGCGCTGCAATATTTAATCGACAAGGGCGTCATTGACAAACAAATGCAGCGCACGCTGTACACCACTTATCTGGCGAGCATGTTTCGTTCAGTCCGTTTTGGACTAACTGAATCGCACGCGCGCGGGGTGGCGATGCAGTTCAACTACTTCACAGACGAAGGTGCAATCAAGTTTGACGAACGCACCAACAAGTTCAGCGTCGATAACGCAAAGATAAAAGACGCGGTGCGCAAGCTGACTCATGATCTGTTGACGATTGAAGCGGAAGGGTCCTACGAGAAGGCGAAGGCGATACTCGATAAGTATTCGTTGATTCGCCCGCCGATGAAGGGCGCGCTTGACCGGTTGGTGAACGTGCCCGTCGATATCGAGCCGATCTTCCCGCTCGCGAAGTAATCAACGAAGTAATCACTTCGGTCTCGCTTGGCCATGAAGACTAACTACATCCGGACCACTCTCAAGGAGGCTCAAGCCAACTTTGAAAAGCTTTGCAATGCAGTGGTCGCTAATCGAGACGTGGTGATCATCAAACGACCCACAGGTCCGGACGCCGCTCTTGTTGCCGCGGACGAACTGTCAGGCTTGATCGAAACTTTGTATCTGCTCAGATCACCGAGAAATGCTGAGCGTCTAGTTGGCGCGCTTAGAAGTGCAAAGCGCCGATGATGCTGGAATGCTTACGCTCTTCTAATAAACCTCGCCGCGATCCAGCCCGCAGGAACGAGCACAGCGAGATGAAGCCAGTCATATCCGCCGGTGGTGCTTCCACCGAAGTGGGAGCCACTGAGCATTAAAAAAACAAGGGGCACCGCCATGAACGTGTTTTGTTTTGAGCGAAACTTTGCCTGGGCGGCGAGTGCCTCGTCGGGCTTCCTGCCTTCCTTGATGGCCACAATCATTTTCTTTTGCGCGGGCAGGATACGCATCCAGACGTTGCCCGCCATGATCGTGCCAAACAGTGCCCCGATGTGTATGTAAGTCGCCCGGCCGCTTATTCCTCGTGTAAGAGCATAGGTGGTCGCGACAATCAATACATAAGCTACCGCTGCGAAGACCTTTTCGTTCTTGCCCAGCGGCGACTTCACCATTAGATCATAAACGAACCATCCGACCACGAGCACACCAACGCCGAGAGCAGCCGCCTGTGTGACGGTGATATCCGCGACGTCTCTATCGATCATGGCTCCGCCGCCGATGTAGTAAACTAGAATCAATAGCATCATTCCGCTGATCCAGGTTGTGCCGGCTTCCCAACGAAACCAATGCAGTGTGCGTGAAGCCAAATCAGGAATCTTGCGTTTCTCGACCACATAAAACCCGCCGCTATGGACCATCCAAATCTGCGCCGCGTCCCCTGTATTCGCCATGGCTTTTTCTTCTTCGGTCAGGCGTGCGTCGAGCCAGGTGAAGTAGTAAGTAGTGCCGACCCACATGATGCCCGCAAAGACGTGTATCCAGCGGAAGATTAGGTTCAGCCACTCGCTGATGGTTGGATTGAGCATTTTCTGTGGCACAGACTTTAGTCTGTGTTGCTTCATATTTATCGTAGGTGCACAGACTAAAGGCTATGCTACTTAACTGCCGCGATAGGTTGAATAACCGTACGGACTGATCAAAAGCGGAATGTGATAGTGCTGCGCGGTATCTTCAACGCGGAAGACAACCGCGACCTGCGGATAAAAGCATTCGACATTTAGACTGGAGAAATAAGCTTCGGTGTCGAAAACAAGCCGGTAAGTTCCGCGCTCGATAGGTTCACCCACCAGAAAGAAAGGTTTCACGCGACCATCCGTGTCGGTCGAGGCGTGACTCAGCTCGGTCCAACTTTCGTCAGTGTTTTGAATTGCCAGCGAGACAGCAACGCCACTGGCCGGCGCGCCACGCGCGATGTCGAGAATGTGCGTTGAGATGGTGCTCATTGGATCGGGTCAGTGGTTAGTTGTCAGTTGTCAGTTGCCAATTCCGGCGCCGGCAGTTTAGCAGACAACTGACTACGGACCACTGACAACTGACTACCATCCTAACAACTTCTTCAACCTTAGTTCTGTAATCTTTGCTTGTTCGGCCGCGGCGATGCGCAACTCCTCATCCGGATCATTTTCTAAGCGACTGCGAAGAATTCCCAGCATCTCGTCAGAACTCTTGCCGCTGGCGCAAACAATGAAGATGTAACCAAACTTGTCTTCATATTTCTGATTAAGCTCGGCGAGCGTAGCCGAGGTGCCGTTGGCGGCCGCACCGATGCCGGCTTGTTCCGCGTCAGACCATTGCTTGGATTGTTCCGAAGTAACGGCTGCCGCTTTTTTCTCGCCGATTTTTGGGTGACTGCGAAAAGCTTCCAGCCAATCGCCGGGCTTCAGCGACCACCAAATGCGATCTGCTTTCGCGATCAAGTCGTCAACGTCTTCAAATGGCCGGCAGGAATTCAATCGCTCAGCCCATCGTCTTGAGCCGCAGCACTTCAAGAGTTCATTTTCGGCTTCGGCAGCAGGAAGCGAGTTCAGGCGTTGGACCATCGATTCCTTTCGCACTCTTTGAAGCTCGTTTTCGTTCCCCGCTTATGTTCTGTTTGCTCAAACATTGTTCGCGCTTCGCACTCATTGCGGGCGGGACGCCCGCGGTCCCAGTCAATCACTTGATGCCTGATTCTCAAATCGGTGGTTAATTAAGCGAGCTTGCCATACACACGCAAACGGCTGACACCACCGTCGGGAAAAATATTGAAGCGCAAATGCGAAACCTGACCAGCATCAAGAATTTCGTTTTCAAAAAAGTGTCGGGTATGCGCCTGTAACTTTGTGCGCGAAAGAATACTTTTCCACACGATCGACAAATCAGTCAGTTTCTCTTCCGGTAAATCACGGGCGTTCGTTGCTTCCAGGGAACAGCTCTCGGGAAAATTTCCTTTGAACCAAGCCGTGTCAACTTCGAGACGCCGCACCTGTCCCACCGCGCCGAGTTTTATAATCACCCAATCATGACCGGGGCCGCGCCGACGTTTGGTTTCCCAGCCGTCGCTCATGTTTGCGGCTCGGCCCGGCATGATCAGGTTGTGACGATGCCCAAAAAACATGTCGCTGCAGGAAATTACGCGACCGCCATTTCCCACCGCCGCGAGATCGACGTCGCCGCCGATTCGCTGCAGACGCTCCCAGTCAGGAAGGACTTCGCCGTAAACTCGCAAGCGCGCGACCCCGCCATCAGGATAAATTTTGAGACGCAGATGCGTCACGCGCTGGCTTCCTTCAACCGCAAAAGAATTTTGGGTATCGCCGGCCAACGGCATCTGCGGCAGCAGAGGCATCCAGTTGATCTCATCGCTTTGCAGATCTTCAGCCGTTGGCTGGCCTGGCAGCGCGCAGGCTTCGAGTAAAAAGTGTTCGGGGTAGTTGCCGCGGAAAAAACTGGTATCAACTACGACGCCGCGAATAATTCCCGGCAGGCCGAGGCGAATAAGGCACCAATCAAAACCGGGCGTGCGGCGCCGGCGCGTCTCCCAACCGTCCATCCACTTGCCCAGGTCGGTATACTTGCCTTCGATAAAAATCGGCGCGCTGGGTTTCAGTAAATTCTCTTTCGGCGCAAAGAATTCATCGTTGGCGACGAGCACAGCGCCGCCTACTTTCTCGGACGCCAGATCCACCAGTTCAGTGAAGTCCATTCCCATTTCCTAACCCTCGGGATAAAAAACAAAAATCGTGCAGCCTGTTTTTGACTGCGGCACGTGTGCAGAGCCTTTTGGATTGTGAATAAAACTTCCGGCCGGGTAGTCGCGCACGCCATCGTTGAAGACGCCCGACAGGACATAAACCTCTTCCGGTCCAGGCTCGTGAACATCCAGGCCTTCCCAACACGCGCCTGGATCAAGCTCGACAACTTGAGCGGTTGGTCCATCGCTTGAGCGCCACAACGTTCGCACGCGCACTGTGCCGCCAAACTTTTCTTTTACCGGCGCGTCTTCAGTGCTGGCCCATTCGATTTCTGACATAAGTAGGACTCCCGCAGTTTTGAGTTCAAGCTTTAGCTTGTTGCGCCTCGAAAGCGGCAACCTAAAGGTTGGACTCTGAACTGCTTGTGCTTGCGGTTCGAGTCAACAACAGGCCGCGCGGTTCGCCCACGAATTCACCGTCATCATATATCTTCCGGCCCCGAAGAAAAGTTTTCGCGACGACACCGGAAAGCGTTTTGCCTTCATAGGGCGTCAATTTATGACGATGATGCAGCTGTTGTCCGGCAACCGTGAATTGCCTCTGCGGATCCCAAATTACCAAATCGGCATCGAAGCCGGCGGCGATCTTGCCCTTACGATTTTGCAGACCAACGAGTTGCGCGGGAGCGGCACACAGCCAACGGCTCAAATCTTCGAGGGAATGACCACGGCGCTGAGCTTCGGTCCAGACAAGTGGCAAGCGCAACTGCAAAGACGATATGCCACCCCAGGCGGCAAGGAAGTCGCCGCTCTCGCGCAGCTTCATTTCCGGCGGGCATGGCGAATGATCGGACACGATCATGTCGAGCGTTCCATCCCCGAGCGCGGCCCATAGCTGTTCGCAATTTTCCTGCTCGCGGATTGGCGGACAGCACTTGAACTCTGTGGCGCCATCCGGAATATCTTCCGCCGCCAGCGTTAAATAATGCGGACAAGTTTCAGCAGTGATTCTTAATCCCGCAGTTTTCGCCGCACGTAATTCGCCGAGCGCATCCGCTGACGAGTGGTGAACGATGTGCACGCGCGTGCCAAATTCGCGCGCCAACTTGATCATTAACTCTACCGCTTCGTTCTCAGCGGCGCGCGGCCGCGAGGCGAGAAACGTTTCGTACTCAGTAGCACAGACATTTCTGTGTGGAGATATAGGTAAGACACGGTTATCGTGCGCGGTCGCCGCATTTTCAACTGCGGAGTGATAGGCAGGAATTCCTGTCCTACTGATTGGTCCGGGAACTTCGGCGTGAACAATCAAGATCGCTCCCAACCGGGTCAGCTCAGGCAGAGCAATCCGCAAATCTTCTTCAGTAACATTAGGAAATTCATCGACGCCGGAGTGAATCAGAAAACATTTAAAACCAACCACGCCCGCGCCAAGCAATGCCGCCAGCTCGCTCGTGTTTCCCGGAACCACGCCGCCCCAAAAACCAACATCAACCGAACATTTACTTTTGGCGGCTGCTAATTTTTCAGCAAATCCGGCGCGCGTCGTGGTTGGCGGAATCGAATTCAGCGGCATGTCAACGATGGTAGTAATGCCGCCCGCCGCGGCTGCACGCGTCGCTGTTTCAAATCCTTCCCAGTCAGTGCGGCCCGGTTCGTTGACGTGGACGTGAGAATCGACCAAGCCCGCCATCAGGATCGACGAGTCAGGTGCGTCAACGAGATCGCAACCGGGCGGACAGTCTTCGTAGTTCGCAACCGTTGTTATCTTATCTTCCAAAATGTGGATCGAAGCCGCCGTGATTCCTTGCGGCAGCACCACTTGCTTTGCACGAATGACAAGATTGGGCGCGGTCATTTTTTCAGGTGAACGTCGGCGGCGGCGGCGGCAAATTCGGCTGCACATCGCCGTCAGCCAGACCAAAGACTTGTTCGTAAGCGGTCGCAATCGCCGCAAAACCAATTGGCAGGACGAGGAAGGCGCCGACATAACAAAAGAGCAGACCGACAAAACTGAAAAGCCCGTTGAGCAATAGCATTCCGAGCAATTGCCAGAAGTTTGCCATGGCGGCCCTGATGCTCAGCTTCACTGCATCAAGTCCGGAAAGACGCCGGTCCACAATCAATGGATAAGCAAAGGTGAAACCGACGGAAACCAGAATCAAAAGCACCATCATCACGAGCCAGAACACAGCGAATAGACCAAAAAAACCAAATAAAGCGCCAGGATCCGGCTCGCCGTTCCGAGGCATGAGGAAGAAAAGTCCCATGTAGAAAACAATATAAGAGGGAACAAAAACCACCAGGAGGGGAACCAGGTGCAGCAAGGTCGCGATGAGGCTGTCGCCAAAATAATCGAAACCTTTGAAGAGATCGCCAAACTCGATCGGCTGCCCCCGTTTGGCTTTGAACAGCGTTAGATAGATGCCGCACATCATTGGACCAAGTAGAATGCCGAAAGGCACGATACTCCCCAGTAATATGCCGACGACAGTGAGGCCGACAAAGAGCCAGTATTGACTTTTGATCAGGTTCCATCCCGCCTTAATACAAACGACCGGCTCGACTGCTTTGCGGCGAAATTCGGGCAGGTCAAAGGAGGCGCTCATCTATTCTTTCTCCTCAGGGAAGCGGTTCTGTTTTGATCTCTCTTCTCCAACCGGACTTGTCGATCATCCACTGCAGATGTCCCTTGATCGCCTCGGTATAAATCAGCGCCCCCATTTCATTCGGATGGCCCAGCGAAGCATAACGGCAAACTAGAAGGTGATCCTTGCGAGAACTTTTTTCAGCAGGCGTTTCCTTAACACCTTTCGGCGCTTTGAAAGTTTCGTTGCAGCTACGAATCCGGCTTTCGCGGACTTCGTCATTTGGTTTATAGGCGGTCGTCCCAAAGGAAAGGATGACAATAAACTTGCGCAAACCGGAAAGCTTGGTCGAGCCGAAAACAAAATTCCAGAGCAGCGTATTGTCCGCAGAAAATGAGTGTTCCGGCCAATAATCAATCTCGACGAATGAAACCCTCGGCTGCAAGCTCCTGGCCGCCAGCTCTGAATTAATCGTCTCGACAGCTTCGCGAATATCCGCAGAGGAAACTCGGTACCAAAGCTCCGAAAGTTTAATGAGCCGTTCACGCACCTCCTTGTCGGTCATGCGTCGGGCTTCGGCACTTTCATTATTGAGACTTTTTGCCAGCAACCTGATAAAGGCGTTATCGGCCGTGCTGTCGGAAACGATCCGGTAATAACTCGGCACAATCACCCGGGCATTTGGGAAACTGTCCGTGACCCGTTTCAACAGATCGCGCATGCCGACCTTACAGCTCGTATTGATTCGTTCGCGCAGCCAGTTAGGGTCAGTAGTAACATTGAGGAGATTGCTGACGTCGACGTCATTAATACACCCATCAAGCAAGATCAGATTTACCTTCGCGTTGCCTGGTCCATAGAAAGCGAGCGCGTGATCGAGTTCCTCATTTATTGACGGATAGGGAAGGTTTACTTCCCCGTCGTTTGACTTGAATCTAGGCGCGGCAGCGGGATCGGCAGATAATAGGGCGCCTGAATGAGCGAAGACTTGTTGTCTGACCTCCCTGTTGGTCTTTTCCTGAAGCCAGCATTTTATTCGCCAGGTGAATTTTTCCTCCGGCTTAAGACCCTGACCCCACATGATCGAGTCGCCAAGCACGAGCATTTCCAGTGGCTCGCCGGCGGCAGGCTTAAAGTCGCCAGGACAATTCGCGCGCGCGCTGCTTGCGATAGTAAAGACAAGACTAGCGCCGAATGCGAGGGCCAACGCTTTACTGATTTTCGTTCGGATCATGACCACAAATGTGCTAACTACAACCACCCCAAGCGAGCTGCCGCTGGGACTCCGGTTCCGGGTGGCGTGCTGAAGAGAGGTTTAATAACACGGAATTCAAGCACGAAGCTGTTGCAGGAAGTCTGCCACCAAATTAAGACTTACTTGATGACGATAATTGCTGGTGGAACGAATATCGTCAATAGGAACTATTTCGTTCGCCAGCACTGACATGGCTCGATCGATTGCGATTTGATTGGGCGGGCTGCCGCGCAATGCGTCCTCGGTTTGCACGCAGCGAAGCGGAACTGGAGCAATGCTGCCTAAAGCGATACGCACATCCTGAATCTTTTCCTCGCGAACCTGGGCGGTGCCGGCGAAACAAACTTTCGAGATCGCCTGCGCTTTTCTGGTGCCGACCTTGCGGTAGTAGTGCTGCAATTTTTCCGTCCGTCGCGGCAAGCGAATGCGCGTCAGCAACTCGTCCGGCCTGATGATCATTTGTTTGTAGGCGGTATGAAAGCCGTGATAAGGAACCCAGCGCGCGCCTTTTAAAGAAACTAATTCAAGTTCCGCATCATATGCCAGCAAGGCCGGCGGTGAATCGGCGGCGGGCGACGCATTCACAATGTTGCCGCCGAGCGTGCCGCGATTTTGAATCGCCAAACCACCCGTTTCACTGGCCGCCTGGCAAAGCATGGGAAAGTCTATTTGAAAAAGTTTTTCCTGCTGCACCTCGGTGTAGGTGGTCAACGCACCCAGCGTCACGTGTTGGTCCGTTACCTCAATGCCGCGCAGCTCTGTAAGGTTCCAGATGTTGAGATAGTTCTTGTGCGGCAGTTTGCCGGCCTCCAGCAGAACCATTAGATCGGTGCCCCCGGCAAAGGGCCGCCAAACGCCTGGTTCGGCCGCGATAGTCTTCAGGACCTCACGCAAATTCCCGGGCGACTCAAGATTGTAGCTTGGAACGTGAGATCTCATTTAGGTTTGTTGGCACTCTTTTCCGGGGTTGCTTGATCGCGACGTTCCTCAACCTTGCTCTTGTTACCCGCAGCAGAGAACGTAGTCTTTTGCAGTGACAGGCACAGCCTGCGTAACTGCGAAATTCGTCTTAGCCGGGTGGTAATCGCTGCGGATGACATATAAATTTCGTCATTGAGCTCTTCTCCTGACAACGCCTTGATGTCATCCAAATCCTGTCCACTACCGCGCAGTCGCTTCAGCGTGATCAACCCTTTTGGCGACACCACCGTTGGTTTGTTACCTTCCCACTCATGGTTGAGCAACACCACTAACCCCCGAAACTCTTCAAAAATATCTAACATCACTCCTCATCTCTGACAGGCACGCACCACAGATTCAAAAATTTTAATGTAGCCGGTGCAGCGACAAAGATTGCCCGCGAGGCCGGTGCGAATTTCGGCGTCGGTTGGGTTCGCATTGCGTGCCAGCAGATCGACAGCGGCCAACACCATGCCCGGCGTGCAGATTCCGCATTGTGCCCCACCACATTCGATGAATGCCTGCTGCACCGCATGAAGTTGATTACCGGTGGCGATGCCTTCAATGGTTTTGATTTCGGCGCCCTCAACCTGCGCGACCGGAACGAGACAACTGTTCACAATTTTTCCGTTTATGAAAACTGAACAAGCGCCGCACTCGCCTTCGCCGCAACCTTCCTTCGTTCCCGTCAGATGCAATTGCTCGCGCAACACATCGAGCAAGCGCGCCATGGGATGCGCCTGCAGGCTTCGGGCTTCTCCATTCACGCTACAGTTAAATTCCGCCTGTTGATTTTTAGACTGCATATTCACCTGGGATTCTTCTTGCCGCTGCTAACATCGAAGCATATCATGTTCAACATGCTGGATTGGGGCACGTGTAAAGAAGTCGAACGGGTCGCAGGAAAGGTCAGCGGCGCCTGGGTTTTTCGCGGCAGCCGTGTGCCTGTTCGTGCTTTATTTGAAAACCTGGAATCGGGCGCTTCCATCGATGACTTTCTCAAATGGTTCCCCGGCGTAACCCTTGAACAAGTTGTGGCTGTTCTCGCGCACGCTGAACAAAGCCTCGCTGAGGTTTGACCTTAAGATGTCTTCAAAATGCGAATTTTGTTCGATCAAGGAACACCGGCTCCGCTGCGAACTCACCTAATTGACCACATTGTGGAAACCGCATTTGAATTGGGTTGGTCCAATTTGCAAAATGGGGAGTTGCTCGCTATGGCGGAGAACTTTTTGATTTGCTCATAACGACTGACCAGCAATTAAACTTCCAACAGAATCTAAGTGGTAGAAAGCTGAGTGTGCTTGTTCTAATGACGACAAGTTGGCCTCGCATCCAATTACATATCCCGCGAATCCTGGAGGCAATTGACGCAATCAATCCGGGTGACTATGTCGAACTCACTCTCCACTAACCAGACTTTCCATTATCGCTTCCGGCATCAATGGCACCTGATTAAAGCTAACGCCGGTCGCGTTCTCAATCGCATTCAAAATGGCCGGCGCTGGTCCATCCATGGGCAACTCACCGATTCCTTTCGCGCCACCTGGTCCATACGCGTACGGATTCTCTTCAAAGTAAACGCGAATCGGCGGAATGTCCGCGGGCGTAGGCATGATGTAGTTTGTCATCTGGTTGTTTGCCATGCGTCCGTTTTGCCAGACGACGTTTTCAAAAAGCGTGAAACCAATACCCTGCGCGACGCCGCCTTCAATTTGCCCTGTCGCCAGGACTGGATTTATCACCCGGCCAACTTCCTGGACCGCTACAAAGTCGTCGACGTGAGCTTCGTACGTCAACGAATCAACTGAAACTTCGGCCACGTAAACTGCCCAGGCGTAAGCGCCGTACGCATCGCCCTGGTACTTCTCGTCGTTCCAGTGAATGTTTGGCGGCGCTTGATAGGTGCTGAACGTTTTCAGGGGCCCAAACTTTTCGATGTGCTTACGGCAGGCCTCTTGAAACTCGCTTTGGCTGTAGTCTTCTTTCAGCAAGCCGCTTCCGACCAGGGTCTGTTTCAATGCCAGCACCGCCGATTCAACCAGCTTACCGACAACCATGCAGGTGCGCGACGCGACCGTTGGTCCGCTGTTCGGAACTTCGGACGTGTCGGGTTGCGCAACTTCAATCAACTCGCTGTCAACGCCCAATGCTTCAGAGGCGATTTGCGCAAAAATCGTGTTGGTTCCCTGGCCAATCTCCGTGCTGGCGGCAAGAATGCGCACGCGCCCTTCGCGCGTCGCTTCCGCGCCCACCACCGATGCCAGGTAGACTTCGCCCGACCCGGTGAATCCGGCGCCGTGCATGAACGAGGCGAAGCCGATGCCTTTCTTGATTTGCGCCAACTCGTTCTCTTTCGCGAACCGCTTGCGCTTTTCGTGATAGCCGGTCAATTCAAACGCGCGATCGAGCAGTTGTTCCATCTCGACTTTCTCGCGGATAACCTGGCTGGTCGCGGTTGTTTGTCCCTGCTGAATGAAGTTGCGGCGACGAAACTCATCGGGAGTTAGCCCGACTGCTGCGGCAACCTTATCCAGATGGCGCTCGAGCGCGAAAATGCTTTGCGGCGCCCCAAAACCTCGGAACGCACCGTGCGGCGGAATGTTTGTAGCAACCGCGCTTGAGCGAATGCGCACATTGGGAGAAAAATACGGACCAGCAGCGTGAATTGTCCCGCGCGAAAGGACCACCGGCGAGAGCGTGCAATAGGCGCCGCCATCGATGACGAATTCAATGTCCATCGCGAGCAGCTTGCCATCTTTTGTGACCGCGGTTTTATGCCGTGTGCGCGATGGATGACGCTTAGTCGTTGCGACCATGTCTTCGGCGCGATCGTAAATAATCTTGACCGGCTTACCGGATTTCAACGACAGCAAAGCAGCGTGGCCGGCAATCATCGATGGATATTCTTCCTTACCGCCGAAGCCACCGCCGGTTTCAGTTTGAATCACGCGAACTTTGTCTTCCGGCAACGCAAACAGTTTGATGAGCGCTTTGTGAACGTAGTAAGGACACTGCATCGAGCCCCAGACAGTCACGCCATCCTGTTCATTCGCGATTGCAATCACGCCGTTGTTTTCAATGTAAAGTTGTTCCTGCGCGCCCGTTTGGTATTCACCTTCGACTATTAAATCCGCGTTCGTCCAGGCTTCATCTACGTTGCCTTTATCAACCAGAAACGTTTTGAAGACGTTGTCTTCGCCCCAGATAATTTCCTTCTTGTTCACCGAATCTTCGAGCGTGAAAACAGCCGGCAGTTCTTCATATTCAATGCGCACGTTGCGGCGCGCTTCCTCAAGCAGATATTTGTTTGGATGAGCCAGGAGAACTATCGCCTCTTCAGCATGGTTGACAACTTCGTCGGCGAGATATGGCTGATCGTTGAGAATAAGGGCGACGTAGTTTTCTCCGCCGCTGTCGCGAATATCTTTGGCGGTGACGATGGTGAACTCGTTCCAGGGAATATGGCCTTCAAATGAAATTCTGGTGATGCGCGCGTGCGGCACGGAACTGCGCACCGTCGTTCCGTAGATCATTTCCGGAAAAGAAATGTCGTCAACGTACAGCGCCGCGCCGGTGACTTTCTTGCGGCCTTCCTTGCGGGGAACAGATTTCCCGATGGGATGTTGGTTTGTTTTTGCGCTGGTCAAGATGACGTACTTTACAACACTCTACGAAAACTTCGCATGTTCCAGCAGCAACAATCCAGTGGAAACAACCGCCACGCATCACCGGATGGAGGTCGCGTCGCCCGACCTACGATCAGATAGAGGCCGACGTGCGAAATGAAGCCCCAAAGAATTCCCTGCGTGATGGAAAACGTCAGCGGGATCAGAATGTTGGTTAAGAATGCTGGAATGCTTTCTTCAAGTTTCGCGAAGTTGATTTTGCCGACGCTGCGAAACATCGCTGCACCTACTAGAATCAAAACCGACGCCGTCGCAAAAGCGGGAACCATGCCGGCCAGCGGCGCAAGAAAGAAGCACGGCAGAGGAAAACGCCGGCGCAACAACTTAATGCCTACCCGGATAGTGTCAGGTTTTGAATGATCTCTCCCTGTCCTTTGTGTCTCTATTGTGAATCTTTATCCGCTAACCGTTCACCACAGAGGCACAGAGAACACGGAGGTGACACAGAGAAAACCGAAATAAGGATTTTTCCTGTTGCCATCTGCTGTTTACTGTTAACTGTCTGCTGTTTACTATTCCCGCAAATGTCCAATCCACACACCCGCACAATCACTTGGGAAGACCCACGCGCTCTGGCAAAAGCTGCGGTCGGTTTGTCGGGAATGGAATATCTGCAAAAGATCGTTGCCGGCGAACTGCCGCCGCCGCCGATCGGCGTGCTGATGAACTTTCGCATCGCTGAACTGAGTGAGGGCCGCGCGGTATTTACGGTTGAACCTGCCGAGTACCACTACAACCCAATCGGCGTGGTACATGGCGGTCTGGCGGCGACGCTGCTCGATTCCGCGATGGGCTGCGCGGTCCATTCCACTCTGCCGGCGGGCGCGAGCTATACAACCTTGGAAATCAGGGTCAATTACCTCCGGGCCATGTCTGCCGAGACTGGCTTGGTGCGTTGCGAAGCAAACCTCATTCACGTCGGCGGCCGCACTGCGGTAGCCGAGGGGAAAATTCTTGACCAGCAGGGCAAACTCTACGCTCACGGAACTACCACCTGCATAGTTTTCCGTCCGTCTGCGTAACACACTGAAGGTTCAAAAAGGAGACGAAATGGCACTAACAAACAGTCTGGCAGGCCGAAACCTGGGAATGATTTTACTTGGTCTTTGGTTAATTCTCACCAGCCTCTTGCCGTTGCTTAGCATAAGGGTGTCCACCACGGTTACGACCGGCCTGGCCGTGCTTGGCATCATCGCCGGAATATTGATCCTGCTCAGACGCTAGGCACCTGTTTCGGCAACTTTGACGATTTGTTTGCCGAGGTTGTCGCCGGTGAACAGGCCGATGAAAGCCTGCGGCGTGTTTTCAAATCCCTCAACGATCGTTTCCGCGTATTTCAGTTTTCCGGCAGCGAGCCATTGGGCCAATTGCGTTACGCCCTCGGCAAACCTGGCCGCGTACGCAGTAATAATGAAACCCTTCATCAGGGCGCTGTTAACCAGCAGGTAAGTTTGCGGGCGGGGACCCACGTCCGGCCGCTCGAGACAATACAGCGATATCTGACCACAAATGACAATGCGCGCGCCCTGGTTGAGCAGCGGCAACACGGCATCCGAAATTTCGCCGCCAACGTTGTCGAAATAGACATCGATACGCTCCGGGCAAGCTGCCTTCAAGGCGAGCGCCACGTTTTCACTTTTGTAGTTGATGACGGCATCCACGCCGAGTTCTTCACGCAGGTATTCATTCTTGTCATCGCTGCCAGCAATGCCTACCACGCGACAGCCGTTGATTTTTGCGAGCTGACAGACAGTCAATCCGACTGCGCCCGCGGCGCCCGAGACGACAACCGTTTCGCCCGTCCCTGGCTGGCCGATGTCGAGCAAACCAAAGTAAGCGGTCAAACCCGGCATGCCCAAAACTCCGAGCGCGGTGGTAACCGGCGCCATTTTGGGATCTACTTTCCGCAACTCGCCGGAATTCGCGACGTTATAGAGTCGCCAACCCAACATTCCGGTAACGATGTCACCCGTCGCAAACGCCAGCGCGCGTGACTCGACTACTTCGCCCACTACACCACTCGTGATCACCTCGCCGATTGCAAAAGGCGGCACGTAGGAACGACCCTCGCGCATGCGCCCGCGTAGGTATGGGTCGACGGAGATGTACAGGGTACGAACCAACACCTCGCCGTCGTTCGGTTGCGGCATTTCGCTGTCGATGATTTGGAAATTTTCCGGAGTTGGCAGACCAGTCGGACGGCTGCTAAAGCGGATTTCTTTATTTTGCATGGAGTGATGATACACCGCGCGAAAACGAAAGCAGACCGGTGCGGTGCTGTTTCTGTAACGTGACTTTTTCCCTGCGCTATCTCGTCAGGCGCTCGACCCAGTAATCTGGTTCGCGATGAGAATGCGCGATTGCGATGACAACAATCATTTGATCATCAATGCCGTAGACTAAAGATATGGGGAAAGCGAGCGAACAAGCACCGGCGAATTTCCGGTTCGATGGCAGAAGACGCTAATGGATAGGCTTTGACAAGGCGAACAACTCGGTCGAGTTCATCCAGAAATTCCCGCCCCCTTACCCACCGCCTTTTCCTCGTACCAGACAAAGGCCTCATCAGCTTCTTTTTGTGCGAGTGTGAGGAACCGGACATTCATCACCGGTTGTACTTAGCCATCAACTCTTCGTAGGAAACCGTTGAAAGGCGCCCGGCTTGATAAGCTGCCCAACGTTTGCGGGCTTCATTGGCCCAAATACGATCGATTTCTGGATCAGGCTTGTCCAGGTCGGTGAGTATGGCAATCGTAAATTGAAAAGCCGACAATCATTTCAGATGCGCGTTCACCTGCGAAATCTGCCGCTGATCTCCATTCGGTAGGCGCCAGTCTCCTGAGCCACGCGGCTGGCGGACCAACCGAGATGCTTTTGCGCAATGCTCGCGGCCGCATCAACCGCCTTTAATCCACAGGTTGAATTCAATCCAACCATAGTGCGACGCAGCAAACAATCGGAGAGCGTCTGCGCCAACTCATGCTTGAAAGCAAAGACTACCTCGGCCGCAATCGCACCGGTTTCCTGATCGAAAACTTTGTTGAGAGAGGGGTCATCACTGATCAACTGCGCGACTTCCGAGGAGCGCGTTCCGTAAATTCGCGCCAAGCGATGGCTGGTCGCTTCCGGTAATTCACATAACCCAGCGGCGCGGCGTCGGGCTACTGCCCCGGGCAAGGCCGCTTGAATCGTGGTGCAGGCTGGTTTGCTTCTTCCCAGCCTCTTGAAAATCAGATCCACTGTTTCTTCGGCAAGACTGCGATACGTTGTCAGCTTGCCGCCTACAATGGAAAATAGATTATCAAGGTGCTGTGACGCTCGAATGAAGTGTTTGCGCGTGATGCTCTGTTCATCTTTCTCAGTCACAAACGGTAAAGGCCGCACGCCTGAATAAGTATAGAGAATCTGCGCGCGAGTTAGCTGCGCATTTGGAATCACTCGATTCGTTTCGCGCAGCAGGTATTCAATTTCTTCCGCTTCAATCCGCACGTGGTCGGGGTCGGCATCGTAGCGAATGTCGGTGGTGCCGATTAGATAGTTTCCATTCCAGGGAATGATGAAGAATGGACGGCGATCAGTTTCGGCTTCGACGTAGATGGTGTTTTCGGGCGCGCCGCCAAATGGAGCAACTATGAGGTGGCTGCCTTTCGTGCCGCCAATTCGACGCGATGAATCCTGACCGTTCGCGCCCAACACCTGATCGATCCAGGGTCCGGCCGCGTTGATTACGATGGGCGCACTCGCGGAGTGATGTTCGACGTCAGAGCCTTCCCTAATGATCGGGCTACTGCCTTGCGGCGTCGGAGTAAGAGCGGGGGCAAGCCCACCTTCCTCACCGCGAGACATTTCATCTTGAACTCCGGAGTTGAGACGTTGGACATTGGACGGTGGACTTTGGAGCCGGGTGAACTCAACGCCGCAAACTTTTCCATCCTGGATCTGGAATTTATCGACGCGCGCATAGGTAATGACGGTAGCGCCGTGCTCGACAGCAGAGAGTGCGTTCTCAAGCACGAGCCGCTCGGCATATTCCACCTGAGCGTCGAAGTAAACTGCCGCTCCGAGCAGGTCTTTGCGATTGAGTCCGGGCGCTTGCTGCAGAGTTTCACTAACTGTGAGCATTCGGTGGTGGGGCAGGGACTTACCCAACGAGAGGACATCGTACGCAATCATTCCCGCCCGAATTTTCCAAACACCGCGCTGCCCATGTTTGTACATCGGCACTAGAATTCGGAGCGGACGGACCAGATGCGGAGCGATCTTCATCAGGCACTCTCGTTCGCGTAGTGACTCGCGCACCAACCCAAGCTCGCCATATTCCAGATAGCGCAAGCCACCATGAATCAGCCGCGTCGACCAACTCGATGTGCCGCTTCCGATATCGCCCTTGTCCAGGAGCAGCACCTTCAGGCCACGCATCGCCGCATCGCGCGCGATTCCGGCGCCGTTAATCCCGGCGCCGATCACGATTACGTCAAACTGGTCGTTAAAGATTTCGCTCGGCATTCCGGCATTAGTCACTCAAAATTAACTTCGTGCAATCAGGGGAGCCCGGTGACTGCGGGTCTTGTGAAGAAAAAGGGAAACCGCTTCCATCGGTTTCCCCTTACGCTTGGCTTCCAAGTAGCCGGATCAGGGTTTAGGTTTGATCGCCAGGCGAGGAACGGTGCGCGGTTCGTTGTCCATGTCCGCGCGTACCTCGCCGATGCGGTGCGCGCCCATCTTCTTGTAAAAGCCTTCAGCGTTTGGATCGGCAGAGATTTCTACCTGGGAAATGTCGCGTCCCGCAGCGCGCTGCATCGCATGAGTGAAAAGTTCCTTGCCCACACCCGTGCCAATGTGTGGCGGCGCTACCCAAAGATGTTCCAGTTCCGCTTTGTCGTTGCGCACCGCGAGTGCATAAAAGCCGCGCACCTCATCCTCGCCGGCTAACAGGTACACTTCGTTTTCATTTACAAACTCGTTTGAGATGGTCAGCTCAGTCTCCCAGTGTTTGATCCAGTGCTCGGGATAACCCCAATAACGTTTGGCGTCGTGAGCGATGTTGGTCAGCGTTGCCGTGTCGTTAACGGTTGCTCGTCTGATCATCTACAGTTCTCCAGAACAAATTTTCGTTAGGAATAACGGCGCTCGCGAATGCTCGAAGAGGCGGGTTGATGTGGCACGAACCAACCGAAAGCGTTGGCGCCGTTTGCAGGAGAGCGGGTAAGAAACCACGCCAACACTTTGGTTATGACGAGGCTGCTTCGCTGGCTGCCGCGGGTGCTGTCTCGTCGTGATGTTCAGTCGTGTACAGGCGGAGGATGTCCTGTCCCTGGCGCGATCGCGGATCGATAGTGCGAACATGTTTGCGGCCCTGCATTTCCCATATCGCGGTTACTACTCCGTCTTTTTCGACGGCGTGATAGGAAATATCTTCTACCGGAGCTTCGGCCGTGGCTGCCGCAGTTTCGCCGGCGCTAACCTGTGCGTTGGCGTTCTCGTTTGTATTAACCGCTGGTTCGGCACTCGCGGCGTCGCCAATCGCGGTCTCGTTCTCAGACATCTTTCGGTGGTACTCCTCTTAGAAAATTCGAACTCTTAGCTGTCTTTGTTGGTTTTCAGAATTGTTGCACACGCTCGCGCCAGTGTCCAACAGCAAGTGCCGGAGTAGCACAGACGTTAGTCTGTGGTTGCCGCGAAGAGACAGACTGAAGTCTGTGCCACTTGAGCGACTTTAGTCTGTGGTTGCTGCGAAGAGACAGACTGAAGTCTGTGCCGCTACTCGATTACGTGCGCAGGGCTAGCGCCACTTCGACAGCTTTTCGGGGAACGACCACGCCCCAACCCTGTCGTTCAATTTCAACACCCGGCACTCGCTCCGCTGTGTCGATCAAAATTCGTTTCACTTGTTGCGGCGTCAGCTTTGGGTTGGCTTCCAGCATGCACGCCACAATCGATGCCACGATAGGAGAGGCAAACGAAGTCCCATCGACGTACTTGTAATTGCCATTGATGACATTGCCTTCGCGCAACTTGATGGTGATTAACTGTCGCAGCAGCGGAACAAGCAAGTCGCGCGCGCCATCGAGGTCTCTGTCTATTCCAGGACTGCGCTCGATGATCGCCCGTAACTCCTCGTCGGCAGCCGCATCGAGCGCGGAATAAAGTTGGGCCTGATCCGCAGTTGGGGTGGATGGAAGAATCGGGGCCGCAACCCAAATTCCGGGCGCGATGAGCTCGGGCTTTTGCAGGCCATCGATGGTTGGACCATAGGACGAACGATACATTCCGCGTTTTGCGCGGTCCAGCGAATTCTGATCGTCGAGGCCGCCGACGGAAATAGCCGCAGGCGAGCTTGCCGGCGGCAATACCGGATGACCGGGCGCCATGCCGGCATTACCAACGGCGCAAACCACGATCAGGCCCGCGCGCACGGCTCGATCCACGGTTTGACAGAGAGCATTTTCGAGATACGTTTGTTCGAAATCGCCGCCGGCAGAAATGTTAACCGCGCGAATGCCAAATTCCGTAGCGTGATCGATGATCCACTCGAGGCCTTGTTGAATGTTTTTTTCCGGTATGCGGCCGGTGCGGCCAACTTTCACCAGCACCACTTTCGCGTCGGGAGCAATGCCGCGGTAAAAACCTTCCGAAAGATGACCGTTGCCTGCCGCCACCACCGACGTCATCATTCCGTGCCAACTCGCAACGTCACTTTTCTCAAGCGCACTCAAATCTTCGTCCGGCGAAAATATATTGTGATAGGCGACAATCCTGTCTTGCGGTTTTGTGAGGTCGTCATGGGCATAAAATCCGGAATCGAGAAAAGCGATCGTGACGCCGCGTCCAGTGAAGGCCTCATGCGCGTCCATGCGCAACGGCGTCGGCAGGACGTATTCATTCTGATCAAAGACCGCGACGTGAGATTCGACCTGGGCTTTTGCCCGTTTCAAAAGCTGTAGACACTCGGCGCAAATCGCCGTTGACTCTTTCCTGGGAACGTTTGCGTTCACCAGACCCTTCAATTCCGCGCCATCAGGCGTTACCAGATCCTGCGAATCACGCAGGCGGCCGCAGAAGTCACACGTCGAGGCGAGATTTTTTTCTTTAATATTGGTGCTTGGAGTTGAAATTAATGGTTCGGACATCTCTTCGCAGTTTACTCGATTCGGAAAGGAATTCAACGGGGCTCGTAAAGCAACTGTTAGTTTGCGGCAGCGGGCAGCCCTTCGAGTAGAGTTGTAAAGAGCGCCGGCAAACTGACAGTTTGCTTTAAGGTTGGGACGACAACCCAGAGTTGTGCCTCACGCGCGCCGCGTGTAAGGTATTACGCGCAAGCAACCAAACTAAGCAGCAACTTTTCCCACGCGATGGTCCAGGAAACTTTCAGTGTCGCCGATCTTTTTCGTCGCGCGCAGGCAATGCGACGCGAGAATCCGCAGGCGTCTTACAAGGACATCAAGGCGCAGCTTGTTAAAGAATTTAGCGGTCGGCCTTTTCCGTCTCTACTCAATCTGACGATCCCCGAACAAGACGCGCGCGCGCCCGAAGAAGATTGGACCGCCGGACTTCCGTTGGTCCGCCGCGGTATCCAGTTTCAGGATTGGAAAGAGATTGCCAACGGAATCGTTTTGAGTTTGGAGCAGACCGAGAACTACGAGAGCCAGCGTGGACCGGAAGGCGACCGCGATGATTGGCACGACCGCTCTGTCGGCATTGAAGAACCCACCAAAAAAGCGCTCGGCAAGTGGATGCCGGAAGAGTTGATGAAGCTCGCCGAACGCAACGTAAAGAAGTGACGCCGTAAGCTCGCCGAAATTGAAACTGCAAAACGGAGTGCCTTAATGGACAATCATTCCCAACTCATGACGACCTTCCCCTTGTTCAAAGGATTCACCGAAAATGGCACGAAGAGATTGCTCGACGCGGGCGAGGTTACACAACAAACGCCCGGCGAAGTGCTGCTCAAGGAAGGTGACACCGCAGAGTTTGTGCTGCTTGTGTTATCCGGCAAGCTTGAAGTTTTTGTCCAGCGCCAGGGAAAAGATCTGCTGCTGACCGAAGCGGGACCGGGCTCGATTCTTGGAGAGTTGGCTGTGTTGTGCGGCATTCCGCGCTCGGCGTCGGTGCGCGCAAAAGATGCGGCTACCACGTTGAAGTGGTCCGACGAAGCGTTTCGCTCGTTGTTGTTGCGCGATCATTCGTTATCGCAACGCGTATTCAGCGGCGCGCTACGCACGCTGCTCGACAAGGAACGTTCGCTGATCGATTCATTAGTGGCAGCGCAAGGTTAGTTGCTAACGCGCGTTTATGGGGATTCTGAAAGGCAAACCAGATGCTGGACAAGGTGGCAAACGCGGCCACTCAAACATGGATCATTGGGAAACTACCGAAGAGATAAAAGAAGCCGCTCGCAAACGCCGGCGCATTGGTGCGAAGGCTGAAGTCACTGAAGGATTAGCTGAACACGAAACTGCCTCAGACAAAAAATCAGGTCCGCCAGAGACTACCAATGAGTTTTCTAAATAACTTAATTAAAGATCCGCTATACCAAAACGGTGAGCCGCGCCAACCTGAAGAAGTTGCCGACGTGGACATCATCAGTCCCGACACGCGTCGCGAAAATCGCATTCCACCGGGACAGTCACGCACAAAAAAGTGGCCGGTGCTAGACGCGCACGGTACCCCGGATGTTCAGCTGGCGACGTGGTCGTTTGCAGTTGATGGGCTGCTCGATAATCCGCTGGAGTGGTCGCTGGATGAATTCATGCAACTGCCGGCAATGAAGGTTTATGCCGACTTTCACTGCGTGACGCGCTGGTCGCGGCTCGACAATGTTTGGGGCGGGGTGTCGGCGAGAGAGATCGCAAGACTTGCCGGCGTCAAGCCGGAAGCCAAGTTTGTTTTGGCCCTGGCTTATGATTACGGTTGGACCACCAATGTGCCCATCGAATATTTTCTCAACGAAGATTCGTTGTTTGCCTGGTCACACGATGGGCAGCCCATTCCACTCGAGCATGGTGGGCCAGTGCGTTTGATCATTCCCCAGCTCTACGCCTGGAAGTCGGCGAAGTGGGTAAAAGGCGTGCGCTTTCTCGAACGCGATCAGGCGGGCTATTGGGAAGAGGGCGGCTATCACATGCGCGGGGTGCCGTGGGGGCCCGGCGATGGTGAACGGTTTCGCTGGTCGTGATTCCCAGAGTTTTCTTGACAGGATTTACATGATTAGCAGGATTCCGCAGAGCAAGGCCGTTCATGTAAATCCTGTTAATCTTGTCCATAAATCTGAGTTTCAGTTGATGAAATTGGTGAATGCAAACTAGTACTACCCCCAAAGACGCCGCTGCTGTAATTCTCCTTCGCCACCAAACTAATCCAAACAACCCAGAAGTCTTTCTCGTCAGGCGCAGCGAAAAGCTGGCGTTTCTGGGCGGCTATCATGCATTTCCCGGTGGCCAGTCTGACGCGAATGACGCCGAGGCACGCGTCGAAAACTGCGACGACACTGCGACTAAAACAGCCATTAGTTGCGCGGCGCGTGAGCTGTTCGAGGAAACTCAAGTGCTCGTGGCTCGCGGCGGCGACGCGCTGACGAAGGGTCAACGCCAGTCGTTGTTTGATGATCTTCAGTCAGGTCGCATGTCCTGGCCGGCGCTGTTGAATCATTATGAACTTCATCTCGACGCCAATGATTTTACTTTTGTTGGTCGTTGGGTGACGCCGCCGTTTAGCGCGCGACGCTTTGATACATTGTTCTTTCTAGTTAGGTGTCCGGCAAAACAGAATCCTCAAATCGATGCGGACGCGGAATTAGAAAGTGGGGAATGGATCGCGGCGAGTGAAGCCGTTGGACGCTGGGAACGTTCGGAGATTCTCGCTGTTCCTCCAGTGCTTCATGCGTTGAAAACTTTGGCGGGCGGACTGACCGACGATCTCGTTCAGAGATTTCTATTGACACCGAATGCGCACAGCGAGCCCGTCAGGCGCATCGAGTTCCGGCCTAACTACATTTGCTTTCCAACGCGCACGCCCACAAAGCCGCCGGCCACGCATACCAACTGTTATTTGATCTACACGTCGCAGGAACTTCTCATCATCGATCCCGGCTCGCCTTATGAAGATGAACAGCAGGCATTGGCGCAAGCTGTTGACGACTTGGTTGGCGAAGGACGCAACGTGCGCGAAATTGTTCTGACGCATATGCATCCAGACCATGTTGGCGGTGTGAACACACTCAAAAAGCATTTAGGCGAGCAGACGAAAGTCGCCGCCCATAAACTAACCGCGGAACCGCTAAGCGAAAGCGTTCGAGTCGATCGATTGATCGAGGACGGCGAGACGATCAATTTGAGAGGTTCGCCGACGATAAGTTTGCGCGCGATGCACACCCCCGGGCACGCGCGCGGACATCTTTGTTTTCATGATGAGCGAACCGGAACACTGATCTCTGGTGACAACATCGTGGGTCTGGGTTCTGTCTTGATCGAACCTACGGAAGGCAACATGCGCGAGTATCTCGCTTCGCTGCGGCGCATGCGAGCGTTGCCGAATCTTTCTGTAATCTTTGGCGGCCATGGCCCGGCAATCGCCAATCCTTACACAAAACTCGACCAGTACATTTCTCATCGACTGGAGCGCGAACAAAATATTCTGCAAGCGGTTCGCGAGGGCGCAGCGACGCCGCAAGCTATCGTTGCGCGCGTTTACACCGACGTCCCTCCGAAAGCCCACGCCATGGCCGAGCATGCCGTGCAGGCGCATCTGGATAAGCTAATAGACGACAAGCTCGTCCAGACAATTGGGCCCGGCCAGTTTGTTTTGGCCGGTTGAATCCGACCACTACCTCTTGGACGGCCGCTCGCGTAAGATATTCTCATCTTCCCGATTTCCGATCCCAAAATTGAAGAACACAAATTTCTTATGAGCACTCCTAAAACTTTTCGTGAATTACCGCAAACGTTCGGTGAACTTAAAGCGAGCGGCTACCGAAGCATCTCGGTCAAAGATGAGTTGCGCGCGAACCTGATAAAGAAACTGAAGCGCAGCGAAAAACTCTTTCCCGGCATCGTCGGTTACGATGAAACCGTGATTCCCCAGTTGGTCAATGCCATCCTGGCGAAACACAACATCATCTTGCTGGGACTCCGAGGCCAGGCCAAGAGCCGCATCATTCGACAGTTGACCGAGCTGCTGGATGAACACATTCCGATCATTGCCGGCTCTGAAGTGAACGACGATCCGTTTCATCCAATCTCGGCCTACGGCCGTCAGACCCTGGGACTTCATAGCGACGCAGCTCAGATCGACTGGATCGATCGCGACGCCCGGTTTGTCGAAAAGCTGGCAACTCCCGACGTCACGATCGCCGACATCATCGGCGACGTCGATCCAATCAAAGCCGCCAAGGGCGGACATCTGCTCAGCGACGAGCTGACGATTCATTACGGGTTGCTGCCGCGCGCGAACCGCGGCATCTTTGCGATCAATGAATTGCCTGATCTGGCCGGCAAGATTCAGGTTGGACTTTTCAACATCATGCAGGAAGGCGACGTGCAGATTAAGGGCTATCCAGTTCGCCTGCCGCTGGACGTGATGCTGGTGTTTTCTGCGAACCCGGAAGATTACACCGCGCGGGGCAAGATCATCACGCCGCTCAAAGATCGCATTGGCACCGAGATCACCACTCACTATCCTTCGGAGATTCAAACTGCTGTTGAGATCACACGGCAGGAAGCATGGGTGACACGCGACGGACTCGAAAGTCGTTTGCAGGTTCCGGATTTTATTCGCGAAGTCATCGAGCAAATCGCCTTTGAAGCGCGCGATGACAATCGTGTAGATAAGCATTCCGGTGTTTCTCAGCGCCTGCCAATCACGGTAATCGAGTCGGTTGTCTCCAATGCCGAACGCCGGGCGTTGCTTACTGAAGAAGAAGAAATTGTGCCGCGCATTTCCGACATCTACGCCGCAACCCCTTCGATGACCGGAAAGATGGAACTGGAATACGAAGGCGAGCAGATAGGCGCCAGCCGCATCGCCAAAGATTTGATCAAGCGCGCAGCCGGCGAGATCTTCGAAGGCTACTTTGGCGGCATCGACTTTGCGCAGACCCTGCAATGGTTCGATCAGGGAAATAACCTGCGCCTGGCAGACACGGCGTCAGCGGAAGAATGCAACACGTTGCTCGAAGCTGTGCCTGAGTTAATCGACACCGCTCTCATTCCGTTTGATTTCAAAGCAATCGATCAGGCAAAAGTTGTGGCCGCGTGTGAGCTGGTGCTGGAAGGGCTGTACGCGGAAAACAAGATAAGCCGCAACGAAGAAGGTGGTTACACGGCGGTGACGAAAGCCAAGAAAGATCGGCGTGGGATGATCTACGACGATCTAACCGAGACTGGTAAGTACAGCTAAATTCATTGCCGATTGCCAATTTCCGATTGCCGATTAGATCGTAGTAGAGAGGCATTTGGAAATCGGCATTTGGCAATCGGAAATCGGCAATGAAATTCACCCGTTATTCAAAATTCAAAGGCCTGGAAGTTTCCGGGATCAACCTCGGCGACGTGATGGAGGGTCTGTCTGATTCGCTGCTCGATTCCGGTTACGACGACGATTACTACTGGACACGGCAGCGGCACCCGCAGGACACGTCGCTTGATGCCCTGCGTCGCGCGTTGTTGCAGGCATTGATGGACCAGGGACTCTTAAACGAGTTTCAGGTGCAGGAGATGTTGGCGGACAACGAAGGTAAGTTCAAAGGTTCGCAGCTCGAAGAAATGCTCAACCAGTTGATCGAGCGTCTGGTTGAAGAAGGGTATTTGTCACTGAAGGAAGAGCCGCCCCGGCAGCCGCAACAACCGCGCGGCGGTCGTGGCACTCCGGAAGTTTCAGAACCGCTGCCGCGCAACGTCAAATTCGAAGTGACGGAAAAGGGGCTGGATTTCCTTGGCTACAAAACGCTGCGGAATCTGTTGGGTAGCTTGGGCAAGAGTTCTGTCGGCCGACACGACACGCCGCATCTTTCTACCGGCGTGGAAGCAGCGGCCGCCAGCAAGCCTTACGAGTTTGGCGACACAATCAATCTCGATGTGAATACTACCCTGCTTTCGGCAATTAAGCGCGAAGGCCTTAGTATTCCGCTTAATCTCGAGTACAGCGATCTGCACGTCCAACAGTGCGACTATCAATCGTCGTGCGCCACGGTGGTGATGCTTGACTGTTCGCATTCGATGATTCTTTACGGCGAGGATCGATTTACGCCGGCGAAAAAAGTTGCGCTGGCACTGGCGCATCTGATTCGCACCCAGTATCCGGGTGATTCGCTCAAGATCGTGCTGTTCCATGACAGCGCTGAAGAGTTGCCGCTGGCCAAACTAGCCGTCACGCAGGTTGGCCCTTATCACACCAACACGGCGGAAGGTTTGCGACTGTCGCGCCGCATTCTGCAGGCCCAGCGCAAAGAGATGAAGCAGATCGTGATGGTGACGGACGGAAAACCAACGGCGTGCTTTGTTGAAAGCGACATCGCCGTCGCCGCTGGCGCAAGAAATGCGGGCAGGACGCCTGCGGTCCCAAGTCGCCACATTTACAAAAACTCAATGGGCGGCGATCCATTTGTAATGGAGGCTACCTTCAAGGAAGTTCAGGCCTGCCGCAAAGCCGGCATAATGATTAACACCTTCATGCTGGCCAGCGATTTTTATCTGGTCGAGTTCGTGAAACAGATGACGGCAATGACCAATGGAAAGGCCTATTTCGCAAATCCCGCTAACCTCTCACAGTTCGTTTTGATAGACTTTCTCAGACGACGGACCAGCCGGGTTCGGTAGATGGAACTCGATACGAACGAACTTGGTGGCGTTCAAACGTTAACCGGCTAACGAAAACATTCGGCAACAAGCGGAGGCGGTTTGGAAGCTGACAACCCGAAAGCAAGACTTCGTCTGCCGCGTCGCATTCTCACGACCTATTCGGTCCTTATTGTAGGGCTGCTAGCCACAATCGTTGTCGGTACATACCTGGATAAGACGTTCCTGCCTTACACGCTTGGCGCAGGCTTGATCATTAGTTTGCTTTTGTATGGCCTGGCAAATATGCAGACGCGCGCAAGCGCTGCGGCTGAAAGCTTCGCCCAGAAACTTCAGACTTCCGAATCGACCGTCAGAACCATGCTCGCCGAACGCGAGCGCGCAGAAAAAGCGCTGAAAGAAAGCGAAGAGCGTTATCGCGATCTGGTGGAAAACGCAAACGACATCGTCTACACAATGGATCTCAACGGCAATCTCACTTCGATTAACAAAGCGGCGGAACTTATCACTGGTTACAAGCGCACGGACCTGCTGACAAAAAACCTGGGAGCATTTATCACTCCCGAATCGTTGGAGACTACCCGCCAAATGCTGGAGCGTAAGCTGCTCGGCGAAGAACGAACGAACTATGAAATGGATATGCGATCGATCGATGGACGCACGCTGACCCTTGAGATAAGCAGCAAGCTGATGCTCAAGGATGGCAAGCCCATCAGTGTTCAGGGAATTGCGCGCGACATCACATCACGGCGTCGTGCCGAAGAGACTCTGCGGCAAGCAGACCAACGCGCGCTGTCAACTTATGAACGCCTGCTGGAACGAGTTTCCGGTCTCGCCCAGACGTTCGGCACCGCACGCGACCTGGCGGCAATCTTTCGTGCGTTAAAGGAGTTCACGCTCGTTTCCGTTCCCTGTCAGGGGCTATTCGTTTCGCTTTACGACCCGGTTCGCGATGTGCGCGCGGCGGTTTACGGCTGGGCAGATGACGTTGAACTCGATACCTCGCAACTGCCGCCGATGCCGGTCACTGCCAGCGGACCCAACAGCCGCGCAGTGAGAACGAACCAGGTTGTGATCACCAGCGACTACATGGAAGAGACGCGCGGCCATCCGGCTGTGCTCGTGGGGCCTGACAACGGCCTGCGGCCGCAATCATCTCTAGCGGCGCCGATGTCCGTGATGGGTCGAGTGATTGGCACCATTGAAGTGCAAACTTATGACCAGGCCGCCTATACGGAGGAACATGCGACCGCCATGCGCATGGCGGCAAATCTCGCCGCGGTCGCGATCGAAAACGTGCGCCTCTTGGAACGCGAAAGCACCGCGCGTGCTGCCGCCGAAGAATCCAACCGCCTTAAAGATGAATTCCTGGCGACAGTTTCGCATGAACTGCGCACCCCCCTGACAGCGATACTCGGGTGGTCGCGCATGCTCGAAGGCGGCTTGGAAACTGAGATGGCTGCGCGGGCTATTGAGACAATCAAGCGCAACGCAAAAGCCCAGGCACAGATTATCGACGACATTCTCGACGTCTCGCGCATCATCACCGGCAATCTTTATCTTGAGCTGCATCCGATTGAACTCGCGCCGGTTTTGGAATCCGCCATCAATGTCGTACGTCCGACCGCGGAAGCGAAAGGCATTCATATCGAGCTTGATTTCGAGCGCGAGCCTATGGTCGTTTCCGGTGATGCAAATCGTCTGCAACAAGTCTTCTGGAATTTGTTGTCAAATGCGGTGAAGTTCACTCCGCCGGGGGGCAACGTGAATCTATCGCTGCGGCAACTGGATTCTGAAGTGGAGCTTGAAATAACGGATACCGGGCAAGGTATTGATCCAGGTTTTTTGCCCTTCGTTTTCGATCGATTTCGCCAGGCCGACAGCACCTCGACACGGCAACACGGCGGACTGGGTTTGGGATTGGCAATCGCGCGCCAACTGATCGAGATTCACGCCGGAAACATAACCGCAGCCAGCGACGGAGACGGTAAGGGAGCGACTTTTCGCTTGCGCTTGCCGCTGATCGGATCGCTTGCGAAGTTGAACGTGCAACCAAATGGCGTAGAGCAGAATGCTCAGCCGACCCAAGCGCCGGACGTTTTGGCAGGGATACAGGTATTGGTCGTTGACGACGACCTGGACACGCTGGAGTTGTTGACGGCGGCGCTTGAACAGCGCGGCGCCACCGTGACGGCGGTCTCTTCGGCGGCCGCGGCAATGGATGCCATAATGGCTGCAAGACCGCATGTGCTGATTTCCGACATCGCGATGCCGGGCGAAGACGGCCATGACTTGATCAAGAAAGTCATCGCGCTCGAGCTGGTGCCAGGAATATCCGCCATCGCCATCACGGCCTACGCAAAAGATGAAGACCGCGAACGGGCGCTATTGGCAGGTTTTCAACGCTATCTGTCCAAGCCGGTAGAGTTGGGCGAATTCATTTCAGCGGTAGCGGAAGCCGCGAAAAGCGATTATCGCGCTTCGTAAAGCAAACTGTTAGTCTGCGTTCGAGCGTTGCTACTCAACTTGAAGGCTCAGCAAATGCCGTGGTGGGATATATTGGCGTTGAGTCCAGCGAACGACCGCAAACTAACAGTTTGCTTTACGAAAACGAGTTTCTAATTTGACTGCGCACAAAAAATATACGATTGAGGAGCGCGTGCGTTGGGGCGACGTTGATGCGGCGCGCATTATTTTTTACGGCGCGTACATCCGCTTCTTTGAATTTGCCGAGACGGAACTCTTTCGCGCGGTGAACTTGCCCTATAGCGTCATGTTCGATGAGCTGGACGTGTGGCTGCCGCGCGTACACATTGAATGCGATTTTCATCACGCAGCGCAACTCGACGACCTGCTTGAGGTTTCTGTCTATGTTGGCCGCTTTGGTAACCGGTCAATGCGCCTGGACTTTGAAGTGCGACGAAAAGGCGAGACTGAGTTGGTCGCGACGGCGTATTTCGTACTTGTTGCGGTGCGCCGCGATACGTTTGAAACTGTGCCGATTCCGCAAGAACTGAGAACTCGGCTGGCGGAATATGTGAAACCGCCGAGTGATTAAAGGTGACTACTTGACCAATCGCTCGGCGGTTGGCTTCGTTCATTCTGGGATTCGCAATTTTGCAGAAAACACTCGAGGCACGACGCCTCATGGTCAGGAAGGGTGGTTTACCCCCGCTCTTTTGTTTGGGCGGCTTGGCGGGGGCAAGCCACCCTTCCCGACCATGAGATTATTGCTCTTGAGCAATCCCTTGGAGATTTTTAGCCTCCCAACCATGAGATTATTAGCTATGAATGATCCACTGGAGATTTTCACAACAGCAGTTGCGGAACCGCGAGCGGTTCTGTATCGCAGTACGCCCTGACTTTTGTAGACGAACGTAACCGCCAATGAATCAACAACAGGACTCGACCAGCGCGATGGCCCTCGACGAAACAACAGTCGATCGCGATCCGATAAAGCAGTTTCGACTTTGGTTTGATGTTGCCGTCGCTTCCGGCTCACGCCTGCAGGAATCAATGACGCTGGCAACAGCAACGTCCGACGGAAAGCCTTCCGCGCGGGTGGTGCTTTTGAAAGGCGTCAATGCCGACGGATTTGTTTTCTACACAAATTATCGCAGCGCGAAGGCAAAAGAGCTGGATGAGAATCCGCAAGCCGCGCTAGTCTTCTACTGGGTAGAGCTTGACCGTCAGGTGCGAGTGGAAGGAACAGTGGGTCGCGTCTCGGAGGAAGAGTCGGATCAGTATTTCAAGACGCGCCCGCGGGAAAGTCAGCTGGGCGCGCTCGCTTCGCCGCAAAGTGAAGTAATCGAAAGTCGTGAAGTTTTAGAAGAGCGTCTACGCGCGTTGGAAAATGATTATCGCGATCGTGAAGTTGAGCGCCCGGCGCATTGGGGCGGCTACCGCCTAAAGCCCGAGCGAATTGAGTTCTGGGAAAATCGTCCCGGCCGTTTGCACGATCGGATCCTATATGAGCGCCAAGCGGACGGCTCGTGGAGCATCGCGCGCCTGGCTCCTTAAATCGCTCAACTCTAGTTGGAGAGCGGCTGGGCCGCCTTCCGTGCGGAAAGGCTCTGCCTTTCCGGGAGTTGAATTGATTTTGAGGCTGCGCCTCCGATGGTTGAGGCCAAGCCTCAAGAGGAGCGTTTGAATCGCCGGAAAGCCATAGGCTTTCCGCACGGAGGGCGGCGAAGCCGCAAGACGTCATCCCGCTCAAATCGGTCGCAGCGCTTTGCGCGCCAGCTTCTTTTTCAAGCCTACGTAACCCTGCTCGCCGGCGACCAGGTCGCCCAGCACTTTCTTGATGCCGCGATGTCCCCGTGCAAACTCAATCATTCTTTCGGTAAACGGCGCGCCCCAGAAGTTTCCGTAAAAACGTCGGCGCATTTGTGAAGCGCGGCGCAGCTCGGCGCCGAAATCCTGGCGCCAGCGCGTTTCATATTCTTCCGGCCGGGCTTCAAGGAAAGCGGCGGCGAAGAGTTCGGCTGAGCGCAGCGCATAGTAAATTCCCTCGCCTGTCACAGGATCGGCAAAGCCAGCTGCATCACCCAGTAGCGCCCAGTCTTCGCCTGATGCGCGCCGTTTGTCCCAGGTTTTATCGGCCAGGCCGGGAATCCGCGCCGCATAGCGTTCGGCAGTCTCGCGCAAATTCTTCTCAATGGACCGCGCTGCATCGGTTTCTACCTTGGACCAGATCTTCGCTTTCATATTCTCGCGTTGCTGGTAATAGCCAATCATGAATTGCCACATCAACTCGTCGAGCGCCTTGTGATCAAAAGCCTCCTGCGTCGTCGCAATGCCAAACGAGATATGGTCCAGTCGCGGGAATGCCCAGGCATAGCCAACCCAGCGCGGCAGAAAAGCAACCACAGTCGGAGCAGCGGCTTTTTCCGGCAAGGGCGCGCGGTAACCAAATGCGACTTCCATGTCGGCGGCCGCGAGCGGGCCCGCTAATTTCTTCGCGATGCCGCTGTTTGCTCCATCGGCGGCAACCAGAAACTTAGTGGTCCACTGAGCGCCACTGGCATCCCGAACCGACCACCCTTTCGTCGTTCGAGTCACTGCTCGCGCGGAAATCTTTTGCGAGATGACGTCAGCACCGGCGGCCTGCGCACGATCGCGGAGATAAGAGTCAAACGCAATGCGCGAATAGATCGCGAACGGTTCATCGAGTTTCAAATGCAGGCGCTGGCCAGACGGCGAATACAACTCCAACTCATTGACAGTGCGGCCAACCGCGCCCAGCAAATGAGGCCACGCTTTGAGTGCTTTCGCGGTGACGCCGCCGCCGCAGGCTTTTGGCTCGCCTTCGGGCCGGCCATCGAACAGCGCTACGCGCGCGCCGCCCGCAGCCAGACGCTCGGCCGCAAATGAACCCGCTGGTCCAGCGCCAACAATCAGCACATCAAATTCTTCGTTCATCAATTGGGCCTGGTTTAGAGTAGAAGCTTTAGCTTGCATTACCCCCGAATCCGCAACCTAAAGGTTGTACTCTCAACTTCTAGTTCGGGATGATAGTTGGCTTCTAATGTTCAGAGCAATTGGTGTGATAAAATCCGCCTGTTCCCTGACAGCAAGGCAAGTACACGGACCCAATTATTTGCGTACGCGGGGCTCGGTGTTTTTGAACAGGATTTCAGGAGTTACAAGACAACGTGCGATATACGTGCTCGACTCTTGTGAATCCTGTAAATCCTGTCTGAGGCTTTTTGTTTCTGGAAGGATCAATGGGAAACGCAAGCGCAATTGTTTTCTCGGGAATTGCTCCTCATCCGCCGATCATGGTTCCCGAAGTCGGCCGCGAAGCGATTGCCGCGGTGCAAGGCTCGATCGATGCGATGGCGGAACTGACCAGCCGCATTATCCAGAGCGGCGCCGAAACAGTCGTAATCATTTCACCTCATGCGCCACTCAGCGCTGACGCGTTTGTCTCCTACCACTCGCAACCGCTTCATGGAGATTTTGCAAACTTTCGCGCGCCGGCGACAACGGTCGAGTTTCCGCTGGATGACGAACTGCTCGCCGCAATCGTTAACGCCGCAGCGGATCAGAATTATGAGGTGCCCGCGCTTGAGGACGCCAAGCTGGACCATGGGACCGCAGTGCCCCTTTACTTCCTCGATCGCAACGGTTGGCAGGGACGTGTGGTGGCGCTTGGCTACAGCTTTCTGGGAAACGAAGATCATGTGAAGTTTGGCGAATGCATTCGCAAGGCATCGGAGAGCGTCGGTCGAGCCGTGGCTTTTATCGCCAGCGGCGATTTAAGTCATCGGTTGAAACCGGAAGCGCCCGCCGGCTACAACCCCTCGGCGCATTTGTTTGATGAACAGGTTGTGGATGCGTTGACGCGCAACACACCCGGGCAAATCATTGATATCGATCCGGATCTGCGCCGCGCGGCCGGCGAGTGTGGCTACCGTTCAATACTTGTCGCGCTCGGCCTGGCGGAAAGTTTGCGGGCGGCTTGCGAGGTCCTGCACTACGAAGCGCCATTTGGCGTAGGTTATCTGGTGGCCCAACTGACGGATGTTAAGGCAGGAGGTGCAAAAAAATCTGACTCCGCATTGGTCAGCGATCAAACTTCGATTCAAGAAAACTTGCCGGCGCTGGCGCGACGCGCAGTGGAAATTTTTGTGAGCAACGGCAAACGGATTGCAGTTTCGCAAGACGCTGCTGGAATTCTGGGCGCGCGCGCTGCTTGTTTTGTATCGATCAAAACGCGCGAGGGAGACTTGCGCGGCTGCATCGGCACTATCGAACCGTTAAAAGAAACGCTTGGCGAGGAATTAGTCGCAAACGCAATCAGCGCGGCCACGCGCGATCCGCGCTTCGCTCCCGTGGAGGAAAACGAACTACCGAACCTCAAGTACTCAGTCGATATCCTGGCCGCGCCCGAGCCTGCCACTTTTGCCGATCTCGATCCGGCGGTTTACGGAGTGATCGTTGAAGACGAATCGCACGTGGCTCGGGGTTTGTTATTGCCCGATATCGACGGCGTGGACACGGCTGAGCAGCAGGTAAACATCGCAGCCCGCAAGGCCGGGATTCCGCCGGGAACACCGCTCAAGCTTTCACGTTTTCGCGTGGATCGTTTTTGTGAGAAGTAGGACAGGCAGGTCTTTCGCAGGTAATCGGCTTTGCGCTAAAAGTCATAGCGGGCGTCCGTGTCGGCTATGCCGCCTGATGTGCGGTGGAGGCTTCGCGCCCCGCCGTAGTGATCCTAAGTTTGGGCTACGCCCTGGTTCGAGCTTAGCCCTGCAAGCTAGCAGGGAGAAAAAGCGTCTTCAGCTAAGGAATCCGAACTCGAATGTAGGCGAAGACCGAACCAAGGGCATGGCCCGATTTAGCTCTGACTGTAACGGCGGGGCACAGCCACCGCCGCACATCGGGCGGCATAGCCGTAGCCAAGCCAGCACACTTTTGAGGCAAAGCCCGATTCGAGCTGTGGAAGAGGAAAGGCCGAATGTCTGTCATGCTTAAACGTCGAGGTTGCGCACGTCGAGCGCATTGTCTTCGATGAACTTCCGTCGCGGCTCCACCGCGTCGCCCATCAGAATCGAAAAGATGTCGTCAGTTTCAACTGCATCGTCAATCCTGACTTGTAACAGCGTGCGCTTTTCCGGATCCATGGTTGTTTCCCAAAGCTGCTCGGGATTCATCTCGCCCAGACCTTTGTAGCGCTGAATCGACAAGTCCTTCTTCGCTGCGCCGAGCACTTTTTCGAGCAGCTCTTCACGCGTTGCGATCTCCTCGCTGGTTCCATTCGTGCCGGTAATAAACGGCGGCGCCAGCTTATCTTCCAAAGTCATGTAGAGTTCTACCGCTTTCGTAAACTCTACAAAGCTGGCGAAGTTCCAATCGATCGCCACGTTCAAGCCTGACGTGGTTGTCGTTTCAATCTCCCAAAGGCCGTGTTCCTCATCCGACGAGAGTTCTGTTTTGAAGCCCGCCTTGGCGAGAACGCCTTCAACTTTCGCCATCAGGTCGCTGCTTTGGAAAACCTTGCGCAAGGTCGTGCCTTCTTTTCGCAGCACACCTTTCTTTCCGGCGAAAGCTTCCAACAACGTATCTAACATATGGGCGTCGCCGCCAAGCCGGCGCGCCGCGCGTTCGCAGAAGTGTTTCAGGTCGACAAGTTTTTCCAGCGACTTGGCCAATTCTTTACCTTCGATATCCTGGTTGGCGCCGACTGACTTCACCGTCATGTCCGCAGTCGCCATCCGCATCAGGTAACGGACCATCAGGCTTTCGTCTTTGATGTACTCTTCCTTCTTGCCGCGCTTCACCTTGAACAACGGCGGCTGGGCAATGTAGACGTAGCCGCGCTCGACCAGTTCGGCCATCTGCCGATAGAAGAATGTAAGCAACAACGTCCTGATATGCGAGCCGTCAACGTCGGCGTCGGTCATCAGAATGATCTTGTGATAACGAAGCTTGCTCGCATCAAAATCCTCTTTGCCGATGCCCGTTCCCAACGCGGTTATTAAGGCTTTGATTTCGCTGTGGCCCAGCATCTTGTCAAAGCGCGCCTTTTCAACGTTAAGAATCTTGCCCTTGAGCGGCAGGATTGCCTGATTCTTGCGGTCGCGGCCCTGCTTTGCCGAGCCGCCGGCGGAGTCGCCCTCAACAATGTAGATCTCAGAAAGCGCTGGATCTTTTTCCTGGCAGTCGGCAAGTTTTCCCGGCAGCATCGACCCGCCAAGCGCGCCCTTGCGAACGATTTCTCTGGCTTTCCTGGCGGCTTCGCGGGCTCGCGCTGCATCGACAGATTTGCCGACAATCCTTCGCGCCACCGTCGGGTTCTGCTCGAGATATTCGGTGAGCCGCTCGTTAAGAAACGATTCTACGGCGCCCTTCACATCTGAATTCAACTTCCCCTTTGTCTGGCCTTCAAACTGAGGCTGCGGCAACTTCACCGAGATGACTGCAACCAAACCTTCGCGCACGTCGTCGCCGGTGAGCGAGGTTTTGAAGTTCTTTGCCAGACCAGACGACTGGGCATACGAGTTAATCGTCCGGGTAAAAGCCGAACGAAAGCCTGACAGGTGCGTGCCGCCATCTACCGTGTTGATGTTATTCGCGAACGAATAGACCTTCTCGTCATAGCCGTCGTTGTACTGAATAGCGACTTCAATGGAGAGCGCATCGCCTTCCTTTTCGAAATAAAGCGGCTTGTCGTGCAGCGTCGTCTTGTTCTTGTTGAGATGTTTGACAAACTCGGCGATGCCGCCTTTGTAGTAAAACTCGTGCGAGCGTTCGGGTGCTTCGCGTTCATCCTTGATGGTGATGCGAATGCCCTTGTTGAGAAACGCTTTTTCTCGTAGCCGCTCAGATAGTTTGTCGAAACTGAAAACTGTGTGATCAAAGATTTGAGCGTCTGGCTTAAAAGTGATTTTCGTTCCGCGTTTCTTGGTCTTCCCGGTCTGCTCCAGGCGAGCAACGGCAATCCCTCGCACGTAGTCTTGCTCGTAAGTTTTTGAGTCGCGCCAAATTTCAAGGTGTAACGTTTCGGAAAGGAAGTTGACGACGGAAACTCCTACACCGTGCAGACCGCCGGAGACTTTGTAAGCGTTAGAGTCAAACTTGCCGCCGGCATGAAGTTTTGTCATCACGACTTCCGCGGCTGATTTCTTTTCTTTTTTCATCTCGTCGACCGGAATGCCACGGCCGTTGTCGATGACCGTTATAGAATCGTCAAGATGAATCGTGACTTCGACTGTGTCGCAATAGCCGGCCAGCGCTTCGTCAATCGAGTTGTCGACCACTTCGTAAACAAGGTGGTGCAAACCCAATTCGCCGGTTGATCCGATGTACATTGCTGGACGCTTGCGCACCGCTTCGCGTCCTTCCAAAACGGCGATTGAGGATGAATCGTAAGCCTGGCTTTTCTTACCGGTAATAGTTCCTGCTGTTGACAATTGCTTCTCCTTCTCACTCTTCAACAAATCGTCTTTGTCGCCTTCATCCATGGCAAACTATATGTCCTGACTTTACTCTCCCAGCTCAACTCAGTCCTTGGCCGCAACTGCCGAGAAAGTGCTTCGGTTCAACTCCGGCGGCACTGCCTGGCCTGCGACAATCTCGTAAACGTTTGCTTTGGAAATGAACCCTTCAACGTGGCTTCGTTTCGAGGTGGTGATGAATGTCTGCGTGCGACCTTCAAGGTATTCCAAAAGACGTCTTATCCGATTTTCGTCCAGCTCAGCGTCGACATCGTCGATGAGAAAAAGTGGGCGATCATCATGCCATGAATTATACACCGAAATCGCCGCTAAGTCTAAGAGCAGCAATGCGCTACGTTGCTGTCCAGAGCTGCCAAAAACGCGCAATTCCCGGCCCGCCAAGTGCACCTGCAAATCGTCTCGGTGCGGACCAAGCAAAGCGCGCCCGGCCGCCGCTTCCGCAGGCAATCTAAGTTGCAGCCGTTCGCTCAAGAGTGCTTCGTAATCACTCAAATCACCCTTGCCGTCCAGTGACGAGGAATAACGAATGTGAAGTTCAGCCGGCTCGAATAATGACCGTTCGAGCTCACTGTTCAAACGTTCAGTGTAATCAACTCTCGCCTCATGAATTTCCGCCGCCAAGCGGGCCAGTTGTTGGTTCCAGGGTGCTAAGAGATCCTGCAATTCCGCCAGCCGGCGATCGCGCTCGAGGTTGTCCTGAAGAATGCGGTTCTTTTGTTTGATGACACGGTTGTAATCGGAAACTGTGCGCACATAGGCGGGACGCAATGAAGCAACGCCACGATCGATGAAATGGCGCCGTGCTTCCGGCATACCCCGCACCACTTCAAGCTGGTCCGCCGTAAACGAAAAAACCTGCAACTGGCCCAGGTATCGAGTGAGTTGTTCGCGCTTGCCGTTAACCGCGATCGACTTGGTGTTTTCTTTCAGCGTTACGCGCAGATCGCGTTGCAGGCTGTCGCCACTGGAAACTTGACCGGCGACAAACGCGCTGTCCTGTCCAAAGCTTATCGTTTCCTGAAGGCGTTGAGTGCGAAAGGATTTTGTTCGGGAGAGAACGTGAATAGCCTCAACCCAGTTTGTTTTACCCTGGCCGTTGTTGCCGTGGATGATGTTTAGACCGGGACCCCAAAAGATCTTTCCGCTGAGGTTACGGAAATTTTCTACTTCAACAAAGTCGAGGATCATCGATGGATTTTAGCATGAGCGCTGGTCAATTTCCCTTTCGCTCTAGTGAAAAAAGCCAAAGCGCCCTTGTTCCGAAAAACAAGAGCGCTTTTTCTCTCTGTTCAGATTTAAGACTCGATCTCACAGCCGCATCGGCATGACGACGTATTTGTAGTCATAGTCGCCACCTTCGACCGGTCGCAGTTGCGCTTGTGAATTGCCATCCTTGAATTCAAAAGCTACCGCGCCTTCACCGATCACATTCAAAAATTCCAGCAGGTACTGCGCGTTGAAACCGATGTCTGTTTCCTCTCCAGAGTATTCTGCCTGGATCGTTTCGCTTGCTTCGCCTTCTTCAGCGTTCTGCGAGCTGATCACTAATTGATTCGGTTCGAGATGGAAACGAATTGCATGCGAGCGTTCATCCGACATGAGGGCTACGCGTCTGACTGCCGAATTTAACTGGCCACAGTCGAACTGCACCGACTTATCGTTATTCTTAGGCATCACCATGTCGTAATTCGGAAACTGACCGTACAACATTCTCGACACCAAAAGCCGCGGACCGACTTCGAAAAAGATATGATTAGTGTCCAGACCCAGGTTGATGTCGCCTTCAAAGCCAGCGGTGAGTTTCGTTAATTCTGCCAAGGTTTTTCGCGGAATCAGCGTGTCAATGGCGTCACTTCCGTCCTTTGAAACTCCTTTTCGCTCCACGTAAGCCAGCCGGTGGCCGTCGGTCGTAACCATCTTCGCTCCGGTGTCATCCATGATGAACTTTGCGCCGGAGAGCGTATAGCGAGACTCTTCCTGCGTGATTGCGAAGATTGTCTTATCGATGAACGACTTAATGATCTCCGCCGACAACTTCGTCGGCGTTGATTTGGACGAAGGAACTTCCGGAAACGCATCGCGCGCGACACCGACCATCTTGAATTTTGTCTTATCGCAGGTAACGGTGACCCAATCGTTGCTTTCTTTTTTGAAAGTTACCGGCGCGTCTGGCAGTAATCGCGCTATCTCAAAAAGTTTTCGCGCCTGCACACAAATAGACCCTTCAGTTGAAACATCAGCGTCCATGTCACAACGAATGGTTACGTCGAGATCCGTTCCCGTAAGCCGAATATTATTTTCGCCAACAGACTCAATGAGAATGTTCGACAGCACAGGAATAGTGTTTTTCTTTTCTACCACACCCTGCACGTACGCCAGTTCCCGTTGCAAATTCTGTTTGCTAACCACGAATTGCATGTTCGACTCCTTACGCTTTGCGCCTTCACTTACAGCCATAGATTTCTCCTCGACATTTTCTGTCTCTAATTAACATAAACATTCTATATATTTCCAGTAGTAGCAGTAGGGCCTGTTGATTTGTGGAAACTGCTTTCTAAACCAATTAACACCTGGGCGAAACGATGTTGATAAAACCGTGGACGCTTCTTCAGGAATTCACCAGCGTTGTCGAAAAGTTTTCCTAAACAAACTTATTCTAGTCTTTCACAACCCTGTTCTCAAATACCTGAGGAATGCAAGACTTTATGTAAAGTTGCGGCCCGTTTTCACGACTAAAACCATTAACCGCCTTGTGGAAAATTACTTCTGTAAACTCTCAGCCAAGTCGAGCAACAGTCTTTGAAAAGTCGAATCACTTGCCGCCATTGACTGAATCTTTGCGAAAGAATGAATCACCGTTGTGTGGTGCTTGCCGCCGAACGCTCGGCCGATTTCCGGATAGCTGCGGTTCGTCAGTCGCTTGCAAAGATACATGGCAATCTGACGAGGAAAAGCAAATTGTCGCGAATTGTTTTTGGAAACCAATTGCTCAACTGAAAGCTTATAAGCCGCGGCGACTGCCTTTTGAATATGGGGTATTGTCACCAGGCCAGGCTCTTCGTCACTGGCTATGTTTCTGATCGCGTCCCTGGCCAAATCCTCGTTTATCGCAGTGCCTCGCAACGAAGATATCGCTAATAGTCTGATCAGCGACCCTTCCAACTCACGCACGTTGTTCTTGACGCGGGTGGCGATAAAGAGAGCTACCTCATCAGGAATCGCGACTCCCATGGTTTCAGCTTTTCGTTTAAGAATAGCCACCTTTGTCTCTAGATCAGGCGGCTCCAGGTCGGCAATCAGTCCCCATTCGAATCGCGAATGTAGTCTCTCTTCAAGCGTTGGTATTTCGCGAGGCGGACAATCGGAGCTGATAACGATTTGCTTCTGTTGTTCATACAAAGCATTGAAGGTATGGAAAAATTCTTCCTGCGTACGTTCCTTCCCGGCCATGAACTGAATGTCGTCGATCAATAAAACATCGACTGAACGATATTTCTCCCTAAAGCTGGGAGTCTTATCGAAGCGAATTGCATTGATCAACTCATTCATGAAACGCTCAGATGACAGATAACGAAGGGTTAAATGCGGGTTTCGCTGTTTGATGGCGTGACCGCAAGCATGCATCAGGTGTGTCTTACCCAAACCTACACCACCGTACAGGTAAAGCGGGTTGTAGGTCTTGCCGGGCGCCTGGGCCACGGCCAGCGAAGCAGCATGAGCAAACTGATTACATGAACCAACCACAAAACTTTCAAACGTGTACTTCGAATTCAACACAGGATCGAGTGCTACCTGTTGCTTCTGCGCAAAAGAATCTTGAACGGTTTGTGGCAGCGGTGACGTTTGGACAGATCGAGACACGGCGGTGCCCGTGCCGAACGAATTTCGATCTTCCGCTTGCACAGTTGCAGCGGAACCTTCGTCGGGCAAAACCCAGTCAACCGAGTAGCCAGACAGATTTACTTCGCCGAATGATTGGTCAATCAGATTTGCGTAATGAACTGTGACCCAATTGCGAACCGCAAGATTGGGAGCACGGAGGCGAATAACATGGCGACTGTTGTCTATGCCTTCAAAGCGAATGGGATTGAACCAAGTCTCAAAACTCTCACCTTGCAGTTTCGTCTTGATAGAGCAGAGGATGTCGTCCCACAGATCGGTTTGCTGGAGGTCAAGCATTGGCGCACTTAAGCAATCGGTAAACTAAAAACATACGAATGGATTACTCTCAAAAACCAGTCTTCTAAATTGAATTAAATCAGCCTCACGCGTGGCTGAGGATCCGGCTGCGACCCGGCCTGTTTATCCACAGGGTTTTCCTCACTTGTGGATAACCGAAAGCTGTTAAAGTAAAGCTTTAAGCTTATTGGTATCAATAACTTACGAGATAAGTCGGAACCGGGCGGAGACTAACATAGAGGGTAGCCGGGAGGCAAGAAAGCGGACATTATAAAACACCGGTGAATACTAAACGTTGAGGGCTTTTGCCTTTAACGGAAAATTCGGATCAAAGCAAAATCCAATTCGGCAATACCTGCTTCTGGCAAACACAGGAAATGCCCGGCTCACTGCTGTACTGGCTTTGTGCTCCTTTCTTGACAGACGGTCTTTCCGAAAGCTAGTCTTACCCTTTTCTTTAGGCGGGAGAATTTGTAACTATGTCGAAGCGAACGTTTCAACCGAATAATCGCCGGCGCGCAAAAACGCACGGGTTCAGAGCCAGGATGGCCACCAAAGCCGGCAGGCTGGTCTTAAAGCGTCGGCGCTCCAAGGGCCGTCGTCGTCTGACTCCTTCACATTACTAATACTGTTCATGACCGAGTACCTGCGGGGCAGTCGCGATTTCCAGAAGGTTTATCGCAACGGGAAGCGCTACGACGGCACATTGATGACAGCCTTTATTTTGCCAAACAAGCTGTCGCAAAACAGGTTTGGAATCACTGCTTCGCGTAAGGCTGTGGGCAACGCGGTTTTGCGAAATAGGGCGCGCCGGTTGCTAAGAGAAACGTTTCGCTTGAAGAAGTCGTCGTTATCGGATTTACAAGAAAAATACGATTGGGTAGTTAATGCCAAACGCAGGTTGCCCTCGTTTAAATTGAACGCTACGGTTGAAGAGTTCGAAAAGTTACTATCGAAGATCGCGCAGCAGGAAAGCGATAAGTCGTAATACGGAACGCTGACGTGAAGCCGTTATTAATCGCATTACTTAAGTCCTATAAAAACTTCGTTTCTCCATTTCTTCCGCCCGCTTGCAGATTCTATCCAACATGTTCTGAATATGCCGCTGAAGCGATTGGCCGGTATGGCGCGGTGCGTGGGAGCGCCCTCGCCTTGCGAAGATTGCTGCGGTGTCACCCTTTTAGTGCCGGTGGCTATGATCCTGTCAAATAATCGAACCCGTGCGATGGATGCGGCCGAGCAATAGTTGGGCTACCAATTCAATGCAACAAAAACGACTAGTAATCGCGCTGCTGATTTCAACGGCAATACTCTTTTTGTGGACCTATCTTGTTCCCGTGAAGCCGCCGGCGCAAACGGCCCCCACTGCTCAGCCGAGTTTATCTCCAACCCCTTCGTCCTCTAGTTCTGGCACGCCGGCGCCAGGTGGAGTCGTTGCCACGAATACGCCAGTCAATACAGCACCCCACCGAACCGTCTCGGTAAAGACTCCGCTTTATGAGGCAAAACTCGATAGCGAGGGGGCCGCAGCTGTTAGTTGGATAATCAAAAAGAATAAAGACAGCGGCCGGGACATCTATTCAGTGGCTGGCGACCAAAAGGCGCACATCCCCTTGGAACTGATCTCCCGCAAGGGTCTGGAACGGCAACCGGCTGAAGCACCGCTGCAATTGATTACCGGCGACTCAGCCATCGATGCGGTTTTGACTTCCGCAAACTATTCGATATTCAGCGACACTTCTGCGAATACAGATACGGAAATTCTTTTGCAACCTGGTGAAAAAAGGCGTGTGGAGTTTGCCCTCACGGACGCCGCCACCGGATTGAATGTTTCGAAGGTGATGATCTTCGATGGCGACGATTACAGCGTTGACATGCAGATTACTGTCAAACGTGGCGATCAAATTGTGCCGCAGGCAAGATTGAGAGTGGGACCCAGCATCGGTGACCAGGGCCTCAAAAAGTATTCGTTTTATTCCGTAGCTCCGGAGGCGATACTTGCCCAGGCTGACAAAGTGCAGCGTCACCAAGCCGGGGCAATTAACGAAAACAAGAACAGCCCCGACCGCATGGCGATCGGCGGCCCGATCGATTGGGCCGGCGTAGGAGATACCTACTTTGCGATGGTCGCGGTTCCCTCGAAGCCGCTTGAAGGGCTAGAACTTCATACTTCGCAATACGACTACACGGCAAACGGCAAGCCGGAAAAGCGATACCTAACCACTGCCTGGGTTCCAGTTCCGACTGATGGCTCGCACACCATTGTTTACGCCGGTCCTAAAGATCATTACTTATTAACTCAGGCCAGCTCGAACCTCCGTCAACTGGTGGGACGAAATATCGACCTCGAAGGGCTGATTGATTATGGCTGGTTTAGTTGGCTATCCAGACCTCTTGCCGTCCCAATTCTTAGATCCATTAAATGGTTGAGGCAGCTAACCAATAGCTACGGCATCGCCATCATTCTCTTTACGATCGTGATCTACTCGCTGTTCTTTCCGCTGAAGTGGCGCTCTTCGAAGTCGATGAAGAAGGCGCAGAAATTGGCGCCGCGGATGAAGGAACTTCAGGAAAAGATCAAGGGGATGAAACAGAATGACCCGCGCTTAAAGGAATTGCAGGTCGAGCAGCTTCGGTTGATGAAAGAAGGCAATCCACTCGGTGGATGTTTGCCGCTGCTGATTCAAATGCCGTTTCTGTTTGCCCTTTATCGCGCCATCACAATCTCGCTGGATTTCCGTCAGGCGACGTTTCTGTGGTTGCCGGATCTTTCTGCTGGGGATCCCTACCACATTCTCGAAGTGATGATGGCCGGTACGATGATCACGTTGCAATTAATCACGCCGGCTCCTTCCGCAGATCCGTTGCAACGAAAAATGATGGCCATAGGCATGCCCCTGTTCATGTTATACGTGCTTTGGGGTGCGCCCTCGGGCCTGTTACTGTACTGGCTGGTTGGCAACATAGTCGGGTTTGCGCAGCAGTTCATTATCAATCGCATGACGAAATCAGAGGACGATGAACAACCGCCCGTTAATTTGGCAGGTAAGAAACGAGCAACACCTAAGCTGTCACAAGCTTAGTAGGCTAAAGTAGCCGGCAACTGCTTATGGAAAACTGCACTAACGCCGCGAGATTCCTCGAGTCGCTCTTCGAGAGTGCTGGTTTAGCTTTGCGTGTTACAACCCGGGAAAATCCTGGCGAATGCCTAATGGATATAAGTGGGTCAGACTCGGAGCTACTGCAAGCCGAGAGTGGTGAGCTGCTCCTGGCCCTTCAGCACTTGTTGAACCAGGCGTTCGGCCGCACAGCGCCTGAGGGACAGCGAATCGTTTGCGATGTTGAAGGCTTTCGGGCGACGCGCGAGGCTGAGCTTCGCGCGATGGCCAATCACGCTGCCGCGCGGGTGCGCGAGAGTCGGGCTCCCTTCGTTTTCGGCGAAATGAATGCCAGCGAGCGGCGTGTAATTCATCTCACGCTGGCAGATTGTGAAGACCTCTACACCGAATCAGTAGGCGAGGGTTATGCTCGCAAGTTGAGAGTTGCGCTAAAATCCTCCCAATAAATTCAAAGCAGTCCGGTTTTCTTCGCCGCTTGTGGTAAACGCGATGGATACGATAGTCGCAGTGTCAACTCCACCCGGTCGCAGTGCGATCGCAGTTGTCCGGTTGAGTGGCGCGGAGTCATTAGAGATTTTGCGGGCTCTTGTTCGGCAAGAGGAATTTGCGCCGGAACCCAACCGGGTGGTCTTAAAAAGCCTGTTGATTAATGATGATGTGCTGGACCAGTGCCTCGTAACTTACTTCCGGGCGCCGCATTCTTTCACCGGTGAAGACATGGTCGAAATCAGTTGCCATGGTTCGCCAGTTGTCCTCCGTCAGCTAATTGATCTCATCCAAAGTTACGATGCACGGCTGGCCGAACCTGGCGAGTTCACGTTGCGCTCATGTCGCAACGGAAAGATGAACCTCAGTCAGGCCGAAGCTATTCGCGACCTGATCAGTGCGCAAACGCGAGCCGCCGCGGTCCAGGCCACGCGACAATTGCGAGGTGAGCTGGCTGAAGCCCTGGAACCAAGCAAGCATGAGCTGGTTCGTGTGATCGTCGTATTGGAGTCGGCGATAGAGTTTGTCGAGGATGACTTGCCGTCGGTTCAACTTGATGAGATTAGAAAAACCCTGCAACGCCTCGTTGTGGATCTCTCGCGGCTGGCTGATACCTACAAGGCGGGTCACCTACTTCGCGACGGGATAAGAGTTGCAATCGTTGGCCGACCAAATGTCGGTAAGTCCAGTCTGTTCAATAAGTTACTGGGATTTGAGCGAGCCATTGTAACCGACGTTGCCGGTACTACACGCGACAGCTTGACGGAATCTATTAGCCTTCAAGGCATCCCGGTGTCGTTGACAGACACGGCGGGCTTTAGAGAAGCCGGTGACAAAATTGAAGCGATCGGTATCGAACGCACGCGCCGCGCAATGGCCGATGCGGATCTACTCGTGCTGGTTCTCGACGGATCCTGTTCGCTGCAGGACGAAGACCAGGAAATATTGAAGGCGGCTGGGGAACAAGCCTTCGTCGTCGCGATAAACAAGACCGACTTGCCGCAGTTAGCAAACATGAACGATCATCTCAACGGCGCAAAGGTGGTCCATGTATCCGCGTTGACAGACGAAGGAATTCCGGAGCTAACGGCTGCTATACTAGAGCCATTCGGTTCATTGGATTCCGACAGCGTGGGGCTGCTAATCACAGATAGTAGACACCACGACTTGTTGGCAAGGGCAAAGATTTCGCTGGAGGGAGCAGCTCGATCCATGGACCAGGCAGCAGGAGAAGAGATCGTGCTTGCTGATCTTCACAATGCCCTGCGATTTTTGGGAGCTATTACCGGTGAGACCACCAGTGAACAGATCCTTGGGGAGATTTTTAGTACTTTCTGCATAGGTAAATGATCATGGCTTTCGATGAGGCATTTGACGTGCTGGTTATTGGTGGCGGGCATGCTGGCTGTGAAGCCGCGTCTGCTTCGGCGCGCCTCGGTGCGACAACAGCGTTGTTAACATTGAATCTCGATCTGATCGGTCAGATGTCATGTAACCCAGCGATTGGTGGAATAGCTAAGGGACATCTGGTTCGGGAGATAGACGCACTGGGCGGAATAATGGGTCGCGTTATCGATCGCACCGGCATTCAATTTCGCTTGCTGAATCGATCCCGTGGGCCTGCCGTTCAATCACCCAGAGCTCAGGCCGATCGGGCGCTCTACCGTTTGGAGATGAGAAAGACATTAGAAAACACTCCTAACCTCTCCTTGCGACAAGGAATGGTTGTGGACCTTTTAACGCCGAATAACAAGGTCCGCGGCGTAGTAATGCAGGATGGACGAAGAATCGGCGCCAAAGCGGTCGTGATAGCGGCGGGAACGTTTCTTAACGGCCTGATACACACAGGACGACGCACTTATGGGGCAGGCCGGGCGGGCGAACCAGCTTCATTAGAACTCGCTGAAACGCTGAAGCGTTTGGGCCTCCCCGTCGGCAGACTGAAGACGGGAACGCCTCCAAGGCTGGACGGCAGAACAATAGACTGGGACTTATTCCAAAGTCAGCAAGCGGATGAGCGCCCAGTAGCGTTTTCCTTTTCTACGGACAAAATTGAGCAGCCTCAAATCGATTGTTACATCGGCTACACGACAAGCCGGGTCCATGAAGCTATCCGAAAGAATCTTCATGAGTCGCCGCTTTATTCAGGGCAGATCAAGGGCGTTGGACCCCGATATTGTCCGTCCATCGAAGACAAGGTAGTCAAATTTGCCGAGAAGGACCGTCACCAATTATTCCTTGAGCCTGAAGGACACGACACGAATGAAGTTTACTTAAACGGGTTTTCGACCTCGCTACCGGCGGGGCTGCAACAGGAGTTGGTGCGGATGATTCCCGGTTTGGAAAGTGCAAACATAATCCGGCCGGGTTATGCAATTGAGTACGACTATGTCGACCCACGCGAGTTGGGCCCCGATTTACAGGTGCGGCGCATCGCCGGACTCTTCCACGCCGGCCAGATCAACGGAACTACGGGATATGAAGAGGCGGGATGTCAGGGCTTGCTGGCCGGAATCAACGCCGCACGCTTGGTCCAGGGCCACACGCGTTTCGCGTTGCGGCGGGAAGAATCGTATATCGGCGTCCTGGTAGATGACCTAATTACCCAGGGCGTGGACGAACCGTACAGAATATTTACCTCCCGCGCTGAGTACCGTTTGGCTTTCCGTCACGACAATGCCGACGAACGACTATCAAAGTATGGACGCGAGGTCGGTTTGGTGGGAGATGGAGAGTGGGAACGATTCAACAAGCGGCGAGACCGGATCGCCAAAATCAAAAGTGCATTGAGGACGACCCGCATCCGGCAGAGCGACGCAGCTTATTTAGCACTCGCGGAGAAAATAGGGCTAAATGGCGTAGAATCAATCACTTTGGAGGATTTGGCAAAGCGAGCGGGGGTGACCTCGGTGATTATTTCGCAACTACTTCCCGCGGAAACGCGAGCAGGAGGAAGCTTGGAAGAAATTGAATCGGCGCTTGCTGACAATCTTTACTCCGGCTATATCAGATCTCAGGAAAACGTCATTCACCGACTTCACGGTCATGACACACTTCCCATTCCAATCGGCTTGGATTTCCGGACAGTCAACGGCTTATCGCATGAAATGGCGGAGCGACTTGAGAGAGCCAAGCCCGTCACTTTTGGGGCCGCCCGTCGAATTCCCGGATTGACCCCGGCAGCGTTAGTTACTCTGCTGGTAAACGTGAATGTAGGTGTTTGACCCGCAAATGTTTCACGTGTCCCTTTTTTTGATATTCGATGGGACACGTGAAACATCCGCCGATAAAACGCTGCAAACTGGAAATTATAGCTATCTCTCAACGGTTTTATGCTAATTTACCGCCCTGACCTCGTTTATTCGGATGTTTTCGCACCTCGATGGCAAGAATAATAGCGGTAGCAAATCAAAAGGGTGGCGTGGGCAAGACCACTACGGCTGTTAATCTGGCCGCCGTCCTGGCCGTGTCCCAAAACCAAGTTCTGCTTGTAGATGCGGACCCGCAGGGAAACGCCACTTCCGGAGTAGGCATTCAACGCGGCAGCTTTCGCAAGAGCATCTATCATTCGATTGTCCTGGGCGAGCCGGTTGTTGACGCAATTCTCCAAACCGAAACCGAAGGTCTAAAGGTTCTGCCGGCAAACAAGGATCTGGCGGGTGCCGAGGTGGAATTAGTCGACATGGAAAACCGGGAGTCTCGACTTAGAGAAGCCCTTGCTCCAGTTACACCAAACTACGAATTTATAATCATCGATTGCCCTCCTTCCCTTGGTCTCTTGACGCTCAACGCTTTGACAGCCGCCAAGGCTCTCCTGGTTCCTATCCAATGTGAATACTATGCTTTGGAGGGCGTAACGGAATTGTTCGACACCCTTGCCCGAATTCGGCGCCTGCACAATCCCGGCCTTACTATTGAGGGGCTGTTATTGACGATGTTCGACGAACGAACCAACCTGTCGGCAGCGGTGGCGTCCGATCTTCGAGACTTCTACGGGCAACAGGTTTTCGAAACGATGATTCCGCGCAATGTCCGTCTCGCTGAAGCCCCAAGTTACGGAAAACCCATCACGCTCTACGATGGTCACTCAAAGGGGGCAGAAGCCTATTTTCAGCTAGGTAAGGAGATAATTGCCCATGGCTCGAAAGGCATTGGGACGGGGGCTGGGGGCATTGCTCTCAGCTGAAGGAACCGCAACCGCCACTGAAGACTCCAACACCATCGCGATCGACTTAATAGATCCCAGTCCGCTTCAACCGCGCGGGATCTTCGATGACGCCAAGCTGGATGAGCTGGCTCAATCGATAAGCGCGAACGGCGTGGTTCAGCCTCTGATAGTTCGCCCTAAGCAAGATCGTTTTGAGTTGATCGCCGGGGAGCGACGCTGGCGCGCAGCTCAACGCGCCGGGCTGACGAGGGTTCCTGCTATTGTCCGCCAAGTCTCGGACGATAAGGTGCTGGAGCTGGCGCTGATAGAAAACATTCAGCGAGAGGATCTAAATCCAATCGAAGAGGCACGAGCCTATAAGAATTTGATCGACACCGTAGGCCTGACGCAGGAAGTAGTTGCCGAGCGCGTAGGCCGCGATCGCTCTTACGTTACTAACATTCTAAGGCTATTGCGTCTGCCGGAGGATCTGCAGGAACTGGTTCAATCGGGACAGCTCAGCGCCGGGCACGCAAGAACGCTGCTCGCACTTCCAGATGTAGCGGCGCAACGCCGGCTGGCCAGGAAGATTATTGAGGGCGACCTGTCCGTGCGAGCGACCGAACTGGCAGTACGCCACCTCATGGAGCGGCAGGATAGCCGGCCGACCAAACCCGTTAAGACGATCCCCGCCGATCCGAATGTGCGTGCGGCGGAAACCAGGTTGCGTCGGCATTTCGGCACCCAAGTTCGGATCGTGCAAGCGACCGGATCGGCGGCGGGCAAGATAGAGCTCGAGTATTACAACCAAGCAGATCTTGATCGCATTTACGGACTCTTAACCAGCAGGTAGTGCGTTGTTGTATTAGATACAATGACGACAGCAGAAAGTACAATGGTGGCCATTGCGATGCCCTCCGTGAAGGTCGCGGCGCCCAGAGATTTGTCTCCTTGGCACAACTGGGGGGTGTAGCGACCACGGCTAACTGCCGCCGCTGCTCTCTGCCGCTGCCCTCTTTTGTACAGGTTGAGAAAGGCAAGCTTGCTTGACCCCTTTTCTAGCCGGGTGTTAGACTCCGACGCTTTTGCGGCAAGCGTAAATTAAGGGACGTGGTGTGATGGTATTTGCACTCGCGGAAAACTCAATTCAATTGGTGCCTGACGGCACCCTACTTTTCCACTTGGTGCTGATCGTACTGATGGTGGTGTTACTGAATGCCACTTTGCTCAAGCCGATTAATCGCGTCCTGGAGGAACGAGACCGAAGAACGAAGGGCCGGCTTAGCGAGGCTCAGAAGACGTTGCAGCTGGTGGAGGAAAAACTGCGCAACTACGAGTCGCGATTACGAGAAGCGCGCGCCGCTGGATACGCGGCCATGGAGCGGGAACGAGCAATTCTATCTAAGGAACGTGAACAACGGATTGCAGAAGTCAAGAACGAGGCTGGAGCTTTGGTAACCGGGGAAAAGGAACGGCTAATGGCAGAAGCCCGCGAAGTTCGAACTGTCTTGAGTATCACGGCCCAGGAGCGGGCCCGCGAGATTAGTGAGCAAATCCTCCGCGCCTAACTACTAAGTCAACTGCTCTGGGAATACCGGATTGTTTCTTCAAAATTTCTATTTGTCTGCAATGTTAGAGGGCTCCGACGCCGGTATTCCATGGTGGAATTACCCAGGCTTGGAGAGCTGGAAGTTTGTCAATCTGCTTTTGTTCATTTTGATCGGTTTTTACCTTCACCGTCGTTTCGGGAGACCGATAAAAGAGGGTTTGCGCTTGCGGAGTGAGGCTATCAAGGCAGAACTGAAGCTGGCGAAACAGGAGCGTGACCAGGCTCTGGCAAAACTTTCTGAGGTCGAGAGTCGTTTTGCCAACCTCGACGTGGAAGTGTCCAAGGTAAAAGAACGAAACCTGGGTGAGATCGAAGCCGAGAGGGAACGAATCAGCTCGACTACTGAGGGCGAGCTTGCCCGGATCCGCGACCAGGCTAAACGCGAAATCGAAAGCGCTGGAAAGACGGCGCGTCAAGAGTTGCGACAATTTGCGGCCCAGGAAAGTATTCGCCTGGCTGAAGGTCTTTTGAAGCAAGAGATTGGACCAGCCGAGCACGCCCGGTTAACGAACCGTAGCATTGAAAAACTGAGGGGGTCACAACGTTGAGTTCGCAAACTATCGCCCGTCGTTATGCGACCGCCCTCGCAGACGTCATTAGCGAGCAACACGAGGAAGCCGAAGTTGGCTCCGAGTTAGGTGAATGGGAGCAGATGTTAACCGGAAACCCGGCGCTGCACGAAATTTTTAGTAACCCCACTGTGGGGTACGAGCAAAAGCAAAAAGTCCTGAGTGAGTTAATCAGCCGCACTAAGGTTAGGCCGACGACTGCAAATTTTCTTCGAGTGCTTTTAAAGAACCAAAGAATGGCGGACCTGCCGCATGTCACTGCCAAGCTTAAGCAAATTCTGGATGAACGCTCTGGCGTGATTAGCGCTGAAGTTACTTCAGCGCAGCCGTTGCCTGATGCAACTACGACGGCGCTAGAGTCAAAGCTCGGCGAAATCACGGGTAAGAAAGTAAATTTGAATTTTGCCACGGACGAAACATTGCTAGGCGGCATCGTGACGCGAATCGGTTCGACGGTCTACGATGGCTCAGTTCGGAATCAACTCGAGCGGCTGGGCGAGGAACTCGCGGGGTAGTCGTTAGTATTTAGAGGAAAACAATGGAACCCATTAGAGCAGACGAAATCAACGAGATCATTCGCAAACAGATTGTGAACTTTCAGACTGGTGTCACCGTGATGGAAGTCGGCACAGTCATCAAGGTTGGTGACGGCATCGCTGAAATCCATGGTTTGGAAAAAGTCATGGCCGGCGAACTGCTCGAATTTCCGCATGGCGTGCGCGGGCTCGCACTAAACCTGGAAGAGGACAAAGTTGGCGCCGTGCTGTTTGGAGATTATCAGGCGATCAAAGAGGGTGACCTGGTAAAGCGCACAGGCCGCATCATGCAAGTCCCGGTTGGCGACGCAATGATCGGTCGCGTGGTCGATGCTTTGGGAAACGCCATCGACGATCGTGGTCCAATCGTTACTGAAACCTACAATCCAATCGAGCGCATCGCCCCTGGCGTCGTTGATCGACAACCGGTGAAGGAACCGCTGCAAACCGGGCTTAAAGCCATCGATGCAATGGTCCCGATCGGCCGCGGTCAGCGCGAACTAATTATCGGCGATCGACAGACCGGTAAGACGGCAGTGGCCGTTGACACGATTATCAATCAGAAGGGCAAAGATGTAATTTGCATCTACGTCGCCATTGGTCAAAAAGCATCTACGGTGGCGCAGGTCGTTAAGACATTGGAAGACTTTGGCGCGCTGGAATATACGATTGTAGTTAAAGCGACTGCATCCGATCCGGCGGCAATGCAGTTTCTGGCGCCTTATTCTGGTGCCGCGATGGGCGAATATTTCCGCGACAACGGCCGTCATGCTCTAACGATCTACGATGATTTATCTAAGCAGGCTGCGGCCTATCGTGAAATATCGCTGCTGCTGCGCCGTCCGCCCGGTCGTGAAGCTTATCCCGGTGACGTCTTCTATCTTCACTCGCGTCTGCTGGAGCGCGCTGCCAAGTTGTCCGATTTGAAAGGTGGCGGGTCGTTGACCAGCCTGCCCATTATTGAAACTCAGGCGGGCGATATCTCGGCTTACATTCCGACGAATGTGATCTCTATTACCGACGGCCAGATATTTCTCGAAGCCGACCTTTTCAATAGCGGCATTCGGCCGGCGATCAACGTGGGCAACAGCGTCTCTCGCGTAGGTGGGTCGGCTCAGATCAAAGCGATGAAACAAGTCGCCGGCACACTGCGAATAGATCTGGCCCAGTTTAGAGAATTGCAGGCATTCGCGCAGTTTGGTTCTGATTTAGACAAAGCAACACAGGCCCAGCTTGCTCGCGGCCAGCGCCTGGTCGAGATTCTCAAACAACCTCAGTATCAACCGATGAACGTTGAGAACCAGGTGCTGGTGATCTGGGCGGCGAGTAACGGTTACGCTGACGACGTTGAAGTCGAGGATGTGCGCCGCTTTGAAGCAGAGCTTTTGAAGTTTATTGATAATTCACATCCGGGATTACTAAGCAGCATTCGCGAAAAGAAAAGCCTGACAGACGATATTATTTCCGATTTGAAACAAGCGCTGGCTGATTTTAAGGACCGCTGGGCGGAAGCAGCTAATGAGGCTGCTGGATCGTCGACGCCGGTAGCCAAACCATCTGATGCTTCGTCTATGCAGCCGGCACCAGCCGGCGTTTAGTATCAGTATTCATGCCCAACCTGTTAGACATTCGCCGGCGTATCAAGTCGGTCAAGAACACGCAGCAGATCACCAAGGCCATGAAAATGGTCTCGGCGGCGAAGCTCAAACGCGCACAGGATCGCGTCGTCACTGCCCGGCCTTTCGCGAACAAGATGACGGAAGTGCTGGCTGGGCTCGCCGAGCGCACCGATGAAAACTTTCATCATCCTTTGCTGGATCCGCGTGGCGACGAGCGCTACCTCGTTGTACTTATTACAGCCGACAAAGGACTCTGCGGGGCTTTTAACACGAACCTGACCAAAGCAGCGCAGACGTTTATCGCCTCCAATCCGGGGAAACAGATTGAGATTCTGGCTGTGGGCCGTAAAGGCCGTGACTTTTTTCGTCGGCACGGAGCCAATCTCGCCGGAGAATATATAGGACTCACCGGTAAAGGGCGGGTGGATTTTTCTGAGGCACTGGAAGTCGCACGCGATGTAATTAAGCGCTTCACTGAAGACAAAGAGATCGACAAAGTTTTTCTCGTTTACAACGAATTCAAGTCGGTAATGCAGCAGCGGGTGGCTATCGAGCAGCTCCTGCCAGTGGCACCTGCTTCAACGGAAGCGGTAATATTAGTCGACTACATTTACGAACAACCACCCGCCGAGATTTTCGCCAAGCTCCTCCCGCAGCTAATTGAAACCCAGATATTCCGGGCCCTTCTGGAATCGATAGCTTCGGAACAGGGTGCACGCATGACGGCGATGGACTCGGCGTCGAAGAACGCACGCGAGCTAATCGATTCGCTGACACTGAACATGAACCGCATCCGTCAAGCCGCCATTACAAACGAGATTATTGAAGTCGTATCCGGCGCCGCTGCACTTTAGTCTGCCGGCAAATTTGAATTCGAGGACCAGGGAAGCGCAGGGGCAGCTTCCCTTTGTTATTTCAACCGCAATGAATTCAGTTCGAGTCGATAGCCGGAAGACGAAAACGTTTCAGCGGACCTGGCGATATGGACCATTGCTATTGTGGATGGTTCTAATTTCATTTGCCTCGAGCAGTGAATTTTCGGCGCTTAACACGTCGCAGATTTTACGGCCGCTCATTCTCTGGATTTTTCCGAACGTCAGCGAGGAGCGGCTGGCGGCAATCCATTTCCTCACGCGCAAAGTTGCGCACTTCAGCGAGTATGCGGTCCTCGGAATACTTTCTGCGCGCGCGTTCGCAAGTTCTGCAAACGACTTCGTCCAGCGGCATTGGTTTCAGATGGCGCTGCTGTTAATCATTTGCTTCGCACTGCTTGACGAGTTTCACCAGAGTTTTGTGCCGAGTCGGACTGCTTCTATTTATGACAGCGCAATCGACGTGGCTGGAGGCTTGACTGCTCTGTTTGTATTCCGTGGTTGGCAAAATCGGCGACTGGCATTGAGTCCTTAATCCCGTGGTGTATGACTAAAATCAATTAATGCGCTTTCCTCACCTCGTGGTTTTGTGCAATATTTCAGAGTGTGAGGTGAACATCGCCCACTCAAACGCCGTATTTAGAATGGTCGCGGGCCAGCCGCACGTTGTTCGAAACGAAGGAGAAACAAATGGGAATCTTTGATGCCATCCGCTCACAGTTTATCGAAGTCATTGAGTGGCTCGATGATTCAGGCAACACGATCCTCTACCGGTTTCCGGTTCAAGGCCAGGAGATCAAGAATGGCGCGCAGTTGACGGTGCGCGAATCCCAGTCGGCGGTCTTTGTTTTCCAGGGGCAAATCGCTGACGTGTTCGGACCGGGCCGTTATTCGCTTGACGGTGGCAACACGCCGATTTTGACGAAACTGGGTGCCTGGAAATTTGGCTTTAACTCTCCGTTCAAAGCGGAAGTTTATTTCGTCAACACCAAACAGTTCACGGATCTGAAGTGGGGAACATCAAATCCGGTAATGATGCGCGATACGGATTTTGGCATGGTGCGCCTGCGCGCGTTTGGAATCTATTCGATTCGCGTTACCGACCCGCGCGCGTTGATTAAAGAAGTCGCTGGGACCAACGCGCATTTCGTAACTGAAGACATTGAAGGCCAGCTCAAGCGAACGTTAGTGAGCGGCTTCAGCGATGCCTTGGCCGAATCAAAGATCGCCGCGTTAGATCTCGCGTCAAATTACGACGAGCTCAGCAAGTTCATCCGCAGCAAGCTGACGGACGATTTCAAAGTGTATGGCTTGGAGTTGACTAAGTTTGTAGTTGAAAACATTTCGCTGCCGGCTGAAGTCGAAGCGGCGATGGACAAGCGCACATCGATGGGAGTGATTGGCGACGTTGGTCGTTACGCTCAATTCCAGGCCGCTGATGCGATGCGCGATGCAGCGCAAAACACCGGTGGTGGCGCCGGCACTGGCGCCGGGCTGGGCGCTGGGTTCGCCATTGGCAACGCGATGGCAGGCGCGATGACGAATGCGATGAACCAATCGAAGAACGACAGCCCGAGTGGCGAAAAGTCGGCTTGTCCAAAATGCGGCGCGACAAATTTGGCCAATGCAAAGTTCTGCACTGAGTGCGGCGCGAAAATGGAAACTGGCGCGCAGACCGTGCCTTGCGTGAAATGTGGAGCGGCGCTACCCGCAGGTTCCAAGTTTTGTAATGACTGCGGCACGAAGCAAGGTGAGTGACTTTCGCTTCCGACCAGAATGCTGCAAGGGCCCGTCGTGAAAAATGGCGGGCCTTTCTTGTTTGCAAACCCTTAGGGGTTAGGTAAAGGCAGTGGTATTCTGACAAGCAATCGGAACTCCTTTTCTGTTTCACGTAATCAACTCGCATGCTCAATCAGTTTAAGCAACCTCGTCGCGTAGTCATCACCGGAATGGGGTGTGTCACGCCACTCGGCATTGGCCGTGAAGTTTTCTGGAATGCCTTAATCAATGGCGAAAGCGGTGTGCGACAGATCGAATCGTTTGATGTTTCTGCCTCGCCGGTTAAAATTGCTGCCCAGGTTCCGGGCTTTGATTGGGAAGCGCAACTCAATCCCAAGGATCGCAAACACGTACCGCGCACAGTGCCGCTCGCTTTGGCGGCCGCGCGCGAAGCGCTGGCGGACTCCAGCCTTCTGCCAGACGAATTCTCATTAGAGCAGCGTCGATCTTTTGGCGTTGTGTTGGGAACCGGCGGTGGTGGTCTCGCGTTTACCGAACAGCAATATGCCTACTGGTTTAATGGTCCTACAGCAAAAGCCAGCGTCTACACAATCCCTTCGTCGACGCACGGTGGTCTATCCAGCGAGTTGTCGATGGCGTTTGGCCTGCGCGGACTGTCGCACATCGTCTCGACCGGTTGCACCAGTTCGACTGATGCGCTTGCGTACGCCGCCCAACACATTGTGCTAGGTCGTCAGGATTTGATGTTGGCGGGGGGCGTTGATGCGCCCATCGCTCCGGGAATTCTGGCCGGCTTCAATTTGATGACGGTTTTAACGACGGATTGGAACGACGAACCGGCGAGGGCTTCACGTCCTTTTTCGTTAAACCGTTCCGGGATCGTTCTCGGTGAAGGCGCCTGGATTTACGTGCTCGAGGAATACGAGCACGCGCAGGACCGCAGCGCAAAAATATACGCGGAGATTGCCGGTTATGGCGCGACGTGTGACGCCTATCATCGCGTTCGTCTTGAAGAGTCGGGCGATGAGCCTGCACGCGCAATGAAGTTGGCAATTGACGATGCGGGACGCGATGCAGCGGAGATTGATTATGTGAACCTGCACGGCACCTCAACTGTTCTTAACGACCGCATCGAAACGAGCGCGCTGAAAATTGCACTGAATGGACGCGCTATCACCACGCCGATGTCGGCCACCAAGTCACAAATCGGCCATCCGCAAGGGGCGAGCGGCGCTGCCGGCGTGGCCGCGGCTTTGTGCGCAATGCACACCGGCATGATTCCACCGACCATAAACCTCGACGAAGTCGATCCCGCCTGCGATCTCGATTACGTTGCCAACCAAGCCAGAAAAGCCGATGTGCGCGTTGCGCTTTGCAACTGCATCGGTTTTGGATCAAAGAATAGCGCGTTGGTGATTGAGAAGTTATAGACTGGGGAACACTCAAGAAGTTCAGAGTACAACCTTCAGGTTGCTCTTTGATGTTGCTCTTTGATTAAGCACGCAAGCTAAAGCTTGTACTCTAAACTTCTTGAGCCTGGCGACGCGCAAACCGCCTGTTTGCGTTACAACTTTCAATCAGCTACGCTTTCTGAGCAATAATCCAAATCCTGGTCTTAAACTGCTATGCCACAAGTAACTGAACAGCTCGTACTCGACGCGCTGCGTCAAATCAAGGATCCCGATCTGCACAAAGATATCGTTACGCTCGGTTTTATTAAGGACTTGAAGATTGACGGCGGAAGCGTTTCGTTTCGTATTGTGCTGACAACGCCGGCCTGTCCGGTCAAAGCAGAAATGGAAAGTGCTGCGCAAGAACTTGTAAGGGCTCTGCCTGGCGTCACCGCAGTCGCGGTAACAATGGATGCTGAAGTGCCCAAGGGTCGCGGTATCGGCGACAAGATCGCTGTCGAAGGCGTTCGCAATATCATCGCGGTTTCGTCCGGCAAAGGCGGCGTAGGAAAGTCCACCGTCGCCGTAAACCTGGCTGTGTCGCTGGCGCTTGATGGCGCGCGAGTGGGCGTGATGGACATCGACGTTTATGGACCGAACGTTCCTATCATGTTGGGAGCCAGCGAAGCGCGACCGGAAGTTGAAGGCAACAAGTTGATTCCGATCGAAGCCTACGGCGTTAAGTTGATGTCGATGGCGTTGCTACAACCGGGCGACAAGCCAATGATCGTGCGTGGTCCAATTCTGCATGGTTTAGTGAAGCAGTTCTTGTCGGATGTGAAATGGGGTGAGTTGGATTATTTGATCGTCGACATGCCGCCTGGCACCGGCGACGTTCAGTTATCGCTGGCGCAGCTTGTCCCCGTTCAGGGCGCAGTGCTGGTAACGACTCCGCAGGACGTGGCCATCGCCGACGTGCGTCGCGCGCTGCGAATGTTTGAAACGGTTGCTATCCCGATTCTCGGAATCATTGAAAACATGAGTTACTTCGTCGCGCCTGACACCGGTACGCGCTACAACATTTTTGGTGAAGGCGGCGGCGCCAGGTTGGCCGAGATGTATCACGTGCCGCTGCTCGGCACGATTCCGATTGGCATGGAAGTCAGGGAAGGCGGCGACAATGGTGTGCCTGTCGTAGTCAGCCATCCTGAATCACCGCAGGCCGTGGCTTTTCGGCGTGTGGCCGAGGAAGTGGCGCGGTATATCTCGATCGAGGCCATGAAACCTGAACTTGTTGTTTTGGGCAAAGGACGGTAAACTGAATTTGCGGCCTTTGCTTGCGATTTGTCATTTTTAAGCAACAAAACCCCCGAATAATTGAACTAATTAGTCGGATTTTACTCTAGGAGAGAGAAACACATGTCTACACAAACCGCCTCAACTGGGACAAGCGGCGTAACCCCGAATGCTCCCGCGATGACGCTCGACGTCACCGAAGCAGCGATAGGCGAGATCAAAAAATTTATGGCCAGCGAAGAGGGCCTACCGGAAACTACAGGCCTGCGCGTGCGCGTGGTTCCGGGTGGTTGTTCGGGATTTCAGTACAGCTTGAACATTGAAGAAGAGTCGCGACAAGGCGATTTTGTTCTCGATCAAAGCGGCGTGAAGCTCTTTGTCGATATGTTCAGCGGCCAGTATCTGAACGGCGTCAAGATCGACTACGTCACCGGTGTGATGGGTTCGGGCTTTACGTTTACCAATCCGAACGCGACGGGCAGTTGCGGCTGCGGTACGTCCTTTACTGCTTAAGTAGCTTCCAGTCTGTCAAAGACTGATGACAGACCAGGAAGTCTGTCCAACAATATGACGCGGTGCTGAAAGCGGCTCGCTGGTCTTGCAAAAGACGCGGGCCGCTTTCGCGTTGTGTCTTCAATCTGAACTGCGAAGCTAAAGAAATGGGCGACGGCCCATTCGTTAGGAAAGCCTCATGGAGTTGATTCAACCCCAATCCCCCGAAGAAATCAGAAGCGCCCGCGAGTTGTTTGAAGAATATGCTTCATGGATTGAGATCAGTCTCTGCTTTCAAAACTTCGATAAAGAGCTGGCCGGTTTGCCTGGCGACTACGCGCCGCCAGGCGGCCGTTTGTTCCTTGCTGTAGACGGCGATGATGTGATGGGTGGCGTCGCCCTGCGAGAAATTGGCGATCGCGTAGGCGAGGTGAAGCGACTCTACGTGCGGCCAGAATTTCGTGGCCGAGGATTGGGCCGAACTTTAACCGAGAAGTTGATTGCCGAAGCAAAGCAGATCGGTTACGCGCGGCTGCGGCTCGACACTTTACCCGGCAAGATGGACCAGGCGATTGCGATGTACCGCTCATTTGGTTTCCAGGAGATTGAGCCTTACTACCGAAACCCGGTTGCAGGTGCTACCTTTATGGAACTGCTTCTGGAAGAGCGGGGGTAAACCCGCCTTCCCGACCTTGGAGCTGATCAAACAGAGCGTATATTGTCTGCTTCAGTGGCTTTCAACGATGGAATCTGTGGCCAGTGCAAAAATCTCAGGGTCGGGAAGGCGGGTTCACCCCCGCTCTTTTTTGATCGACTTGCTCAACTCTCCTAGTTGTGACAAATTCATTCATCATGCAATCAAATAAAACGGGGAGTCGAACTAATGCCGAAGATTGAAGCCGAAACTGCGACTGGAACACAGGTAACTGAAGCGCCGGAGGGCAAGAAACTGGTGCTGGCCATCGAGGATGCGGGCATCGACATTCTGCATCGCTGCGGCGGCAACGCTCGCTGCACCACCTGCCGCGTCGAAGTGCTCGATGGTGATCCTGGCGAGATGGGTGAGTTGGAGCGAAACCGGCTGGCGATGGAAGCCGACCTCGCCGATCACATACGACTCTCTTGCCAGATTCACGTTAAGGACGATCTGAAAGTTAAGGTCATCAATCAGGCGAGCGTTAGAGAAATGGACGCCGGGCCGAGGCCGTTGGATTAGCGGCCTGAAGTTTTGAGTACAAACTTTAGCCTGCTATTTGCGGCAGCAGCAACCTGAAGGTTGGACTCTGAACTGCTTGACGCTCCTTAGAACTTTATTGCGTACTGCCACCAGAGGGTGTAATCTGCGCGCGTATTCAACAAAAGTAAGACAGACATTCCTGTCTGTCCATCGTTAACAAAGAAACCGGACAGGCAGGAATGCCTGTCCTACCGACGGAGGTCATATGCTAATCGAGTCGACTGTTCAGCTCCCCATCAGTTTGGCCATGTTTCAGGATCTCTTTCATCAACCAGACCCGGTTGCGCTAACACGTATCATTTTGCGTTGGCTCCACTTTGTTGCCGGCATCACCTGGATTGGCTTGCTCTATTTTTTCAATCTCGTCAATGTGCCGGTTCAAAAAGCGCTTGATCCCGATACGAAGAAGAAAGTGAACCCCGACCTGCTGGGACGCGCACTCTGGTATTTTCGTTGGGGCGCTGTGGTAACAGTACTGGCGGGCCTTGCCTATTTTGCGATGTACACCCTTAAGACCGACATTACCAATGCGAACAACATCGGCGGTGGCAGCATTAACCTTTGGTGGGTATTGTTTGCCTGGCTAACCTACCCGATTGTTTTGTTCATTATCGAATTTGTGATTATCAAGAAAGTCCCCGCGTTAATTAAGGACGGACGCGTCTTTGCGATCGTGATGTTCATTTTGGTTGCGTTCATCTCGTGGGGCTTGCTGAGATTTTTCGACGGAATGCTTACCGTCGGCAGCGAGAGCTATGCCAGTAACAAGACGTACTCGATTGGGATTGGCGGCGCCTATGGCATCGTGATGATGCTGAATGTCTGGGGCATCATCTGGCCCAACAACAAACGCATTCTTGCAGCCACTGCCGGAACTGGACCAGCGACGCCGCCTGAGCTGGCCCGCCAGGCATTTATCGCCTCGCGCACCAACGCCTGGCTGTCGTTGCCGCTGTTGCTGTTCATGGGCACGTCGCATGGCGATTGGGTAATCTTCGGTAAATAACTGGGAACAGAAGGCAAAAGGCAGTAAGCAGTAGGCAGAAAGAAAAAGCCTTGCTTGCTGCCTACTGCTTTCTGCCTTCTGCCTACTCCCCCTCGTCACACTAAATCCTCAGCATCTCCACGTATTCGCCACATTTGAGCGCAATAGTTCTCTCTTCCAACTTTCTTGGTGGTAACTCTTCGCATGTTGCGTCGAGTTTGAGCGGCAACTGGAGGATCGACATGAGTTCAATTGGTTCTTATACGGCGCGACAATTTGATTTGAGCGGCTTGAAAGGTATTTCAGACGAAACACTCGAAATGCACTTCAAGCTCTATGAAGGCTATGTCAAAGAAACAAACAAACTGACGGAAAAGATTTCCGAGTTCATCAGCGACGGCAACGTGGACCAGGAAGAGATGCCTGCATATTCTGAATTAACCCGGCGGCTCGGATTTGAGTACAACGGCATGGTGCTGCACGAATACTACTTCGACAATCTGAAGAAGGGCGAAGGCACAGGCGACCCGGCTGCGACCACACAATTTGCGAAGGCCGCTGCCTCGACGTTCGGCAGTTATGAAATTTGGAAGGCAGACTTTGTCGGCATCGGCAAGATGCGCGGTGTCGGTTGGGCCATCTGTAATCAGAACCCGGCAAATGGGCGGCTGTCCAATCACTGGATCACGCTGCACGAGACTGGAAACGTTGCGGGCTTTAATCCCATCCTGGTAATGGATGTTTGGGAGCACGCGTATCTGCTCGACTACAAACCGGCCGAGCGTCCTAAATACATCGAAGCATTTTTCTCAAATATCGATTGGTCAGCGGCTGAGGAACGCTTGCAAAAGC